>JAKFCH010000160.1:0-11038 GCA_036676765.1 Deltaproteobacteria bacterium | reverse complement strand
GGCGCCGAAATCGCGAACCAACTCGATGAAGTGTCGACACTTTGGCCAGTTGGTTCGCACCCCGGTTGCCCGCGGCGCCGAAATCGCGAACCAACTCGATGAAGTGTCGACACTTTGGCCAGTTGGTTCGCACCCCGGTTGCCCGCGGCGCCGAGCGGCGCCCCGCCGAACACCTTACGCGGTAGCGCGAGGACCAATCACATGGCGGACACGGACTGGCGGCTCGACGGACGCGTCGCGGTGGTGACCGGCGCGTCGCGCGGCATCGGGGCGGCCATCGCCGCGGAGCTCCTGGCGCGCGGCGCCGAGGTGTTGCTGGTTGCGCGGAGCGCCGCCGCGCTCGACGACGTGGTCACCGAGCACGTCCGCGCGGGGCGCCCCGCGTTCGGTCGCGTGGCCGACGTCGCGACGGTGGAGGGGCGCGCGGCGGTGCTCGACGCCATCCGGGAGCGGTGGGACCGCCTCGACGTGCTCGTCAACAACGTGGGGTTCAACATCCGCCGGCCCACGCTCGAGGCGGCACCGGAGGATTGGGAGACCATCGTGCGAACCAACGTCACGAGCGCCTGGGAATTGTCCCGCGGGTGTCACCCCTGGCTGGTCCGGTCCCCCGCGGCGAGCATCGTCAACCTGGGGTCCGTCGCGGCGTTCCGCACGGTCCGCACCAGCACCGCCATCTACGCCATGAGCAAGGGCGCCCTCGAGGGGATGACACGGTTCCTCGCGGTCGAGTGGGGCCCCGCGCGCATCCGGGTGAACAGCGTGGCGCCCTGGTACGTGCGGACGCCGCTCGCGGCCGCCGTGCTCGACGATCCGGAGCGGGCCGCCGCGCTCCTCGACCGCACTCCGCTCGGGCGTCTCGGCGAGCCGGCCGACGTCGCGCGCGCCGTCGCGTTCCTGGCGATGCCGGTCTCGTCGTGGATCACCGGGGTGAGCCTGCCGGTCGACGGCGGGTACCTGGCGCTCGGGTCCTGACCCACCCCCACGCGCGGACCCTCGGTAGCCCCACCGCCTACGCCGCGGGAGCGGCCTTCCCCACGGCCTCCAACTCGTACACCAACATCGACTCCTCCCCGACCATCACCCGCACCGTCCGTACGACCCGCCGCCACACCGACTCCTGCACGTAGGGCACGCCGTGGCGCGCGCAGATGGCCTTCACCCGCGGCTGGGCGCGTTGGTAGGCGGCCATGGGGAGGTCGGGCCAGAGGTGGTGCTCGATCTGGTAGTTGAGGTAGCCGTGGGCGAAGTCGTCGAGATCGCCGCCGGTGCGGAAGTTGGCCGAGCCGAGCACCTGGCGTAGCAGGAAGTCCCGCTTGCCCTCCATGGGCGTGTCGGAGGATGCCACGGAGCCACAAGTCGCGGCCGGCGGGGGTGCGCGGATCCCACGTCCACGGCTCTCGCGCAGCCAGGTCAGGTTGGCCTCGACGAGATCGGGATCGCGCGCCTCGTTGAGCCGGTAGTGGTGGAGCACGTTGTGCTCGTGCTTCCACGCCGCCGGGAGCAACCAATCGAACCAATCGAGGAGCCGCCGCCCGCCCTCGGCGAACGTCTTGCCGGCGGGCCCACCGACGCGATCGTAGCCCCGGTGTCCGACGTGGTGCCCGATCATCGTCCACCGGGCGAAGCGCGCCGAGCGCCTGAGGTCGCGGGTGAAGGCGGGCTCGCGCGGTCGCGCTCGGTCGGCGCCGAGCCGCCGACTCGCCGCCCGATCCTCCGAGCGTCGGCGCGCACTCGGAGGCGGCGCCCCTCCAGCCCCGCTGGGGCGGGGTGGCTCTTCGACTTCGACGCGCGGGGAGGCGGCGCGTCCACGGCCAAAGAGGGCGAACGTGCGCGCACCTCACGCCATGTTCCTCCCAACGCCGCATCCGCCGCGCCATGTGGGGTCGAACGCCGCATCGGGGCGCCGCGGAGCCTCTCGGGACCCCGACTGGCGCCATTTTCTCCGACTTCTTCCCGACTTCCCGCCCACCTTGCGGCGTTCAACCCGACACTGTGTAAACGGTGCGGCGTTCAACCCCACACTGTGTCAGCGCGCCTCGACGGCCCAAGGCGGCGGCGCTCCGAGCGGATCGAGCCGGCGCCGGCATGAACCTCGACACATCATCCTCCGGTGTCGCCACTTCCAGGTATGGTTTCGAATGTTGTTCCTTTTTTCGTGCGCGGAGCCCGATCTCGAAAAAAAGCGCGGGGAAACCGCGTCCGAGGAGACAGCCCCCTCCGACTCGGGCGATACGTCCGGCGGCATCGACACTTCGGGCGACAGCGACGCCGGTGACACCTCGGAAGACACCGATGCGGAAGGTGAAACGGGGGACGAGGCACGAGTGGCGCTGTCGTGCACTCCGCCGGACCTGGCAGTCTGCGACGAGTCGGGATGCAGGATCCTGGCCGAAATCGAGACCGCGGCGGTGAACGGCACCCTGTCGTTGGATGGCACCTACGTACCAGGTGGATGGGAATTGGCATTGGCCGGTCCGACGGCAACCTGGCAGAATCTCATATGGTGGGTCGACCCCTCGATGGTCAGCCTCAGCCACGACGCGGCGGTCGCCGACCTCTACCGGGTGGATGTCTCGGGCGACACGTGGGCCGGGCGCCTGCCACTCGGGGAGTGGGAGGCCTACCTCATTCGAGTCGACGGCTCGGGCGACCTCGAGGATCGGCTGCCCGTCGGGCATGTGACCATCGACGGGGACAGGACGTTCGATGTGTCCGCGACGCGGTACAACGTCGAGGTCTGGTTGGGCGTCGGGGGAGTCGCCCTCGAATCGACGTCGAAGTGGAGAACCTGGCGGATCCTCCTGCACGAAGAAACCACCGGGGCCCTGCACGTCCTCGACCATCACGACCCCCTCACGATCGAGCTCCCTGCCGGAGAGTGGACGGCGACGATGTTGGTCGAATCGAGCAGCCTCGGGCTCGCCGCGGGCACCTGGGATCTGGGGACCTTCACGATTGCCGGAGATGGCGTGGTCGTACTGGACATCGACGCGGTCGATGTCGGAGGCGCGCTGTCGTGGGACGGGGCCCCGACCTTCGAGCTGGATCCAGGCAGCGGAGACAGCCGCCCCTGGCAGGTGAAGCTACGGGACGTCGGAGGCGACGGGGACTTCGACTTGTACGTGGTCACGGGCGAGGGATGGTCCACACGGGTCCCGCCCGGGACGTACGACCTCGAGCTCCGTGGCCCGGTCACCGGGTACGGGCCCCAGGGCGTCGACATGACGGGGCCGACCTCGGAGGACATCGACGTGATCACGTACTCGATGAGCGGATCCGCCACCGTGCTCGGTGTCCCGATCGCCTCCCTCGGAGCGTGGAGCGTCGGGCTGATCGACGAGAGAAATACGATCACGGCCACGACGGTGGAAAGCACCTGGCAGGCCACGGTCCCCGAAGGGGTCTGGGACGTATGGGTGATGTACTACGGAGGCCCTTTCGTCCGTGTCGCCACCGACATCGTCGTGGCGGCGGACGGGACACTGGACGTCGACGTGGTGGACCACGCGGTGTCGGGCACGTTGACCTTCGACGGCGGCCCTCCATCACGTCGATACCTCACCGGTGATTGGGGGCTCACGTTCGTCGACACCGAAACCGGCGTTTCGCGCAACACCGTCGGGGTCGGAGAGAGCGACGGGAGGTGGCAGACACGGCTCGGGGCCGGCACCTACAACGTCTCGATCTGGCTGCGGGGAGAGGACCCGCTCTGAGAGTACCCTACCGCCCTCGTCATGCGCGACCTCGTCGTCACCGGGGACATGTTCCTTCCCCTGTCCATCTACTTCGCCGAGGTGCGTCTCTCGCTCCTGCTCGACGGGGAACCGGCCCCCGCGGAGGAGTACTTCGCCGCGTCCTTCACTTGGCTGAACCTGGAGAACAACGCATTCAACCAAATCTACCTGGACGCGAGCGGAACCCCGATCCCCGTCCCGCACGGGAGGTTCACGTTCTGGGGAAGATCGGCAACACTGATGGCGGCGGGCACCGATCACGTCGCCCTGTTCGGCACGTGCGAAATCGCGGATTGAGGCGGGCGTCACGGAGGCGCGGCGCCCAGCGGATCCGGCAAGTCCTCTCGAAGAAACATCCGAACCCAAGGCCACCCCCCCACCTCCCGGTAGTTGGAGAACTCAGCGCTCCACCGCCGGTCGAGCTTCGCGTACGCGAGCCAGTCGAAGGTCGTGGGCCCGAACCCCTGCTTCTCGGCGCGGGTGTCGACGCACACGAGCGAGGGCCGGGCGCGGCGCAGGTCGTCGGTGAGGGCGGAGAGGATGCTCCGTTCGACCGGGAGCATCGCCACCACCCGCCGGTAGGGGAACGGGCGCGCGGTCTCGTCGACGTTGGCGTAGAGCCCGGGGAGCAACATCGTGGCCGCGCGGTTCACGAGGTGGGCACCGGCCATCCGGACGGTCGGGAACGCGGGCCAGGCGTCGGACGTGAGGAATAGGACCTTCCCGTCGGTCGCGTAGGCGGCGATCATCGCCTGGAGCTCCACGACCGTCTCGGTGTAGGGATCGGTCCGGCGCGCGCGGAAGCCCTCCCAGGCGTCGTGCAGGCCCGCCACGGAAAGCGCCGCGATCAGCAGCGGCGCGTAGCGGACCCGGGGCACCCGCAACGCGAGCAGCGCGGCCGCCAGCACCAAGCCCATCCAGAGCGGCGTCCAGTGGTAGGACCAACCCTTGTGTTGGATCCAAGCGCTCGCCTGCCACGCGCATGACGAGAGCACCAGGAGCCCCCGGACCGCCCGCCACGAGGGATCCGACGGGAGCAGCATCACCGCGAGCGCCAGGGCGATCCACAGGGTGGGGCGGGACATCTCCCACATGGTCGCGTGGTCGTTGTCGTAGGCCGAATAGTAGCTCGCATACAACGTCGCGTTGGCGACATACCCCGTGAAGAGCACGGTCCACCCTACATAGGTTGCGGCCGCCACGACGAGCACCAGGGTCTCGGTGCGGAGCACGGTGCGCACCGACCGGCGGCGGACGGCGAGCCACAGCTCCCCCACCACCCACAACCCGAGGAAGTAGGGCTTGAGCGCGAACCCGAGCGCCGCGAGGACCCCGGTGGCGAGCGCGGCGCCGCGGCCGGGCGCCTCCCCCTTCGCGCGGAGCGCGAGCACGGCGAGGTAGGGGAGCGTCCACACGAACCACATCTGGTCGCGCTGGCCGAGGTGGTCCCCCATCCAGGCGAACACGGTCACCGCGCTCGCGAGAAGGAGCGCGTTGCGCTCGACGGGCGCGAGGCCGAGGGCGCGCGCCGCGATCCGCCCCGCGAGGAGCAGCGACGCGAGGAAGCTCATCGCCACGACCGTGGTGGTGACGAGCAGATCGGAGAGCCCGGTCGCCTCGGCGATCCGGACGGGGAGCGCGAACAGTGCGAACACCAGCGGCGGGTTCGGCTCATGGATGTCGATGTACAGCCGCTCGCCGGCCCGGCTGCGCTCGACGAGGTCGAGGATGGCGGCGACGTCGTGGTTGGGCGGGTACACGCCCAGGCCCACCCAGATGGCGACGGCGACCCCGACCCATGTCACCGTCCGTCCGATCGGGGTGTCGCCGAGGAGGCGCGCCTGGAGGGCCTCGATGGGTCCGGTCAAGGCTGCCATGGGGACCGGTCTATCCGGTCGCCCTCCTTCGAGGACACCGCGCGGTTCGGCATCGGCGCGTGCCGCGGGCTCGAGGGCCAGCGAAGCCGGAGCGCCGGGGATAGAGTGGGCGATGCTCGTCCTTCGCACGTTCGGCCCCGGCTTGCTCCTCCTCGGGGCCCTCGAAGGGTGCGCGACGGACGGCACGTCGAAGCGGGACACAGCGACCGACGACACATCGACCGACGACACGTCGGTCGACACCGCCCATGACACGGCTGGGGACACCGGCCGCGACCCTTCCGGAGACACCGCGTGTACTCCCACGACCTGGTACGCGGACGTCGACGGGGACGGCTACGGCAACGACCGTGACACCCTCTCCGCGTGTGACGCGCCCGCCGGCTACGCGGACCGGGGCGGAGACTGCGCGCTGGGCGTCGCGGCCGTCCACCCGGACGCGACCGAGATCTGCGACGGCTACAACAATGATTGCGTAGGCACCCTGGGTGCGGACGAACACGACGACGATCGCGATGGTTTCTTCGCCTGCGAGGGCGACTGCGACGATGACGACGACACGCGCTACCCGGGCGCGACCGAAGCGTGTGACGGTCTCGACGGGGACTGCGACGGCGTGATCCCCGCCGACGAGCGGGACGACGACGCCGACGGCCTACGGGTCTGTGGCGGCGACTGCTCGGACGACCACCCGACCGTCGGCGGGCGCGCCGAGGTCTGCCGCGACGGGCTGGACAACGACTGCGACGGCGAGATCGACACCGACTGCGGCGGAGATCCCGACTTCGACGTGTCGACTTGCGACGTGGTGGTCCCCGCCGACGCGCCGACCATTCAGCAGGGAATCGACGCCGCCGCCACCGGGGATCTCGTCTGCGTCTACCCCGGCACCTGGTACGAGAACCTCGACTTCGGCGGCGCGGAGATCACCCTCCTCGGCGTGGACGGGCCGCTCAACACCGTGATCGACGGGGGCCGCGACGGCCCGGTGGTGCGCTTCGTCACGAACGAGGGCGCGGGTGCCGTGCTCCGTGGCTTCGCGCTGGTGAACGGCTTCGAGAGCGCGGGCGGCGGCGTGCAGATCATCGAGGCCTCTCCGACGCTGGTCGACCTCGAGATCCGCGAGAACGGCTCCGACTGGAGCTACGGCGGCGGAGGCGTCTACGCGCGGGGCGGCGCGCCCACGCTCACGAACGTCGTGATCAGCGACAACACGGTGTCCACGTCGTACTGCGGCTTCAGCTACGGTGACGGCGGCGGCCTCGTGCTGGACACCTCCGACGCGGTGCTGGAGAACGTCGTCCTCCAGGACAATTTTGCCGGCACGTGGGGCGGTGGCGCGTACCTCGACGCATCCGACGCCGTGTTCGTGAACGTCGACATCCGTCACAACACCACCCAGCTCGGCGGCGGTGGGATCTACGTGGCGGACGGGTCACCCCGGTTCACGAACGTCGTGATCGCCGACAACGTCACGGGGAGCTCGTACGAGCGTGAACCCGGGGGCGGCGTCTACGTCAGGGCCGGCACGCCGGCGTTCACCAACGCCACGATCGCGGACAACCTCGAAGGGGGCGGAGTCTACGTCGCGTCGGGCGCGCCGACGTTCACCAACGTGTCGATCACCGGCAACGACGGGACGGGCGGAACGGGCTGGGGCATCCACGTCGTCGAAGGCACCGCCACGTTCGCGTGGAGCAACGTCTGGGGCAACAATCCGAAGGACTACGAGGGCATGGACGATGCCACCGGCGCCGACGGGAACCTCTCCGTCGACCCCGGCCTCGCCGACGACTACCGGCTCGGCGCCACCTCGGCGCTGATCGACGCCGGTGACCCCGCGATCCTGGACCCCGACGGCTCCCATTCGGACATCGGGCCGTTCGGCGGCCCCGAGGCAGCCTCGTGGGACCTCGACGGCGACGGCTGGCCCGCGTGGTGGTCCTGGGAAATCACCGCCGGGCTCGACTGCGACGACCGCGACGACACCGTGTTTCCAGGCAGCGGGTGTTGAACGCGGCGTCCGGGTTCACCCCCGCGACCCGTGCGCCTCCTGCCGCGCATGCCCCTCCCGCGGCGCCGGCCGTGCCTTCCTGATCAGCCGCTCCTCCTCGGTGGCGAAGGGCCGGAGCAGGTCGGGGATGGGGAGGCGGCCGGTGTTCACGAGGTCGGTGATCAGCGCGCGGCCGAGGGTGTCGGGCGCGATCCCGGACGCGACGCCGTAGGCGTACACGGCCTCCACCAGCCGGGTGGACGCGATGCCGTGCGCGCGCCCGAAGTGTGCACCGAGCGCCTCGGACAACGCGTGGAACCGCGCGAAGGCAGAGCCCCCCTCCAACAGGAGCGGCAGGGTGTGTCGGTAGTGGCCCGAGTTGGCGAGGAGGCCCCAGAAGCGGGCGAACCGCTTCATCGCCTGCAGCTCGGCGAACGGGACGGCGCCGGTCTGGAGCACCTCGTAGGGCGGGCGGGGGCTGTAGATCATGCCCCACGGCGCGGTGTGTCGGGCGATGGGCGCGCCCCGGAGCCGCTTGAGCACGCCGACCTGGATCTCCTGCGGGCCCAACCCGAAGAGCCGGTCGAAGCCCGCGCCGAATTGGTCCACGGTCTCGCCGGGGAGCCCCACGATGAGGTCGGCGTGGAGGTGCACCCCGGTGTGGGTGCGCAACCAACTCAAGTTGGCCTCGATCTGCGCGGGGTCGTGGCGCCGGTCGATGCGCGCGGCGACCTCGGCGTCGAACGTCTGGATGCCGATCTCGAATTGGAGCGCGCCAGGCGGAAACGCCGCGATCAGCGCCTTGAGCTCGGTGGGGAGGCGGTCGGGGATCAGCTCGAAGTGGACGAACAGGGTGGGGTCGAGCCGCTCGAGGAAGAACCCGAGGATGCGCTTGCAGCTCGCGATCGAGAGGTTGAACGTGCGATCGACGAACTTGAAGTTGCGGAGGCCCCGGTCGTGGAGCGCGCCCAGGGAGGCGAGGAACGCGTCCTCGTCGAAGCGACGCACGCCCTTGTCGAGCGCGGAGAGGCAGAACGCGCACAAGAACGGGCAGCCCCGCGATGCCTCCACGTACACGACGCGCTGCGCGAGGTCGGTGTCGGTGTAGAGGTCGTAGGGGAGCTGGAGCGTCGGGAGGTCGGGGAGCCCGGCGCGGACGACGTGATCGACGGGCTCGCCCGCGAGCAGGCGAGTGCAGACCTGCGCGAACGCCACGTCGGCCTCCCCGACCACGACCACGTCCGCCAGCGCGCACAGCGGCTGCGCGTCGATCTCGTGGCTCACCTCGGGGCCGCCGAGGACGATCGCGACATCCGGCCGGAGGGCCTTCAGCAGCTCGACGACGGCGAGGGTGAGCGTCGCGTTCCAGATGTACACGCCCAGCCCGATGATCCGCGGCTCGTGGGCGAGGAGCGCGTCCACGGCGTCGAGCGGGGCCATGGCCGCGTCGAGCTCGACGAGGACGGTGCGCGGACGCAGGTCACCGAGGTTGGCGTACAGGTACCGCAGCCCGAACGAGGCGTGGATGTACCCCGCGTTGAAGGTGGCCAGCACGATGTCCATGACGCCCAGGTAGCCGGAACGCCCACCGGCCGCCCGCGCTCAGGCGGGCCCCCGCGCTCAGGCGGACCGTGCCCGCGGCTCGCAGGCCACGCGGTTGCGACCGGCGTGCTTGGCGGCGTAGAGCGCCTCGTCCGCCGCCTTCAACAGGCTGCGGGGGTCACACCGCGCGGGTTCGAGCGAGGCGACCCCGATGCTGATCGTGACCGCGAGCCGCTCGTTCGCCGCGGAGAACGGGGTGGCCTCGACGAGCCCGCGGAGCACCTCCGCCACGGTGCAGGCCCCGCCGAGCTCGGTGTCGGGCAGGATGATGCAGAACTCCTCCCCGCCCCACCGGGCGACGAGATCCGTCGAGCGCATCCGCGTGGACAGGCGCCCCGCGAGCTCGACGAGGACGGCATCCCCCGCCGCGTGTCCGTAGCGGTCGTTGACCTGCTTGAAGTGGTCCACGTCGAGGATCAGGACCGACAAGGGGCGCCAGCTTCGGCGCGCCTGTGGCACGGCCAGGCCCAGGTATCGGTCCAACTCCCGGCGGTTGGCCAGGCCGGTGAGCGGGTCGGTGGAGGACATGCGCTCCAGCTCCTGCCGGAGCCGCTCCTGGTCGACGAGGGCGGCGGCGAGCGCGGCGTTCTTCTCCTCGAGCGTCGCGAGGCGCTCCCGCTCCCACTGCGCCTCCTTGCGCGTGAGCAGCTCCATCAGGGCCTGCTCCGCGGCGCGATCGGCCTCGGCGACCCGCTGATCGAGCCGCTTGTCCCGCAGGTCGCAGAACGTGCGCAGGGCCGTGACCGCTTCTTCGTGCCGCCCCAGTTGGGACAGGCTGGCGGCGAGCAGGTCGTGCGCGCCGGCCCGGATCTCCTCGAAGCCGAAGGTGTCGGCGCGCGTGAGGGCGGACCGCGCCCACTCGATGGCGTCGGCGGCGCGGCCCGCCCGCAAGAGGTGCTTGCCCACGAGCAGCTCGTGGCGGGTGACCTGGAAGTGTTGCCCCTGGGACTCGAGGAGCGCGGCGCTGGCGCGATAGTCGGCGAGCCCGGCGTCGAAGTTGCCCGCCTGACAGCGCAGCCCCCCGCGACCCGCGAGGCAGAGGGCCTCCAGGTACGCCGAACCGTTCGTATGGGCCAACTTCAGCGCCACGTCGAAGCAACGCGCGGCCTCGTCGAGCTCCCGGAGCGTCGTCAGCGCGCCCCCGAGGTTACAGAGGCATTGGGCGATGCCTTGCGTGTCATCGAGCTGCCGGTACAGCGCCAACGCCTCGCGCGTGTGCGCCGCGTAGGGGACGGACTTTCCGTCCTGCCCGTACATCAGGCCGAGGTGACACAGCGTGATCGCCTCCTGCTCGATCCACCCCAGCGTGCGGATGAGGAGGAGGCACTCGCTCAGCACCTCGAAGGCCCGCAGCCGATCGCCCTTCATGGCGCTGGCGCGCGCCCACTCGGACAACGTCCAGGCCAGGAGCCGCTCGTCCGTGTCGATGCGCGCCTCCAGGGCCACCGCGGGCAAGAGCTCCAGGGCCTCGTCGAGCCTGGCGAGGCGCGACGCGGCGGCGCCTCGCATGAGCCGCGCGACCGCGGTCTGCTGGTCCGCGGGGCTCAACCCCTCCAGCAGCGCGGGAATCGCCGCCGGATCGACGATCGCCATCTGCACTTCGAGGTCGAGGACGGCGTCATCCGACTGTCCGGCCCGGAATTTCGCGAGCAGACGGACCAGCCGGACCGACTTGGATGTGAGGTGCTCGGCGCGCTCGGGCAAGCCGGGAGGCAGCGCGAGGCGAGTCGAAAATGGCATCGACGCCGGCCCTAACACGGCGGCCCGGTGCCGACCGGGCGCCCCACCGCCCGAGGCGGGCGGCGTCGGCGCCCTGCAGGCTCGGCGCG
>JAKFCH010000159.1:0-17235 GCA_036676765.1 Deltaproteobacteria bacterium | reverse complement strand
CGTCGTCCTAGCCGCGGCGTCGTTCGTAGCGGCGGCGGCCGGGCCTATCCGAGGCGCACGCCCGTCCGCTCCACGTGCCAGACCACGTTCGTGCACGCCGCCGCGAACGTGTCGTCGTGGGTGACGAGCACGAGCGCGCCGGGCCAGGCGGCGAGCGCGTCCTGGAGCCGCTCGATCGAGGGGAGATCGAGGTGGTTGGTCGGCTCGTCCAGCACGGCCACCCAGGCGCGCCGGCCGAGCCCGAGGGCGATGCCGAGCTTCCGGGCCTCGCCCGGCGAGGGGGACGGGGTGGCGAGGAGCCGCGCGGGATCGACGCCGAGGGCGGCCACGACCTGCAGGACCGCGCCGCGCTCGGGGCCGGGCAGCGCGCGCACCTCGGCAAGCCAGGCGCTGCCCTGGTCGACGGGCAATTCCTGCGGGATCCACAGGATCCGCTCCGACGGGATCCGGGCGGCGCCGAGCAGCGCGACGAGGAGCGTCGTCTTTCCCGCGCCGTTCGAACCGGCGACACGGATGCGGTCCCCGCGCCCCACGGCGAGGTTCACCTCGCCGCACACCCGCGTGTCCCCGGCGAGGATCGCGGACGCCTCCAGCGTGAAGAACCACGCCACGGGGGCGGGCTCGTACCCGAGGAACACGGCCCGGCCGCGCTCCGCGACGTACTCGGCCTCCTCCAGGGCGCTCCGTGCCCGCGTGTGCGCCGCGCGGGCGACCTCGACGCCCCGCCCCGCCCGCGCCGCCGCCCGGTCGACCCGGCCCTGCCTGACGATCCCGCGCGCGTCGCTGTCGTGGCGGCTCCGCATGCGCGCGCCCGAGCTCCGCTGGGCCTCGGTCGACGCGCTCGTGCGCCGGGTCTCCGCGAGGTGCCCTCGCGCCTGCCGCTCGTCCGCCTGGAGCCGGGCGTACCCCTCCCGCCGGAGCGCCATCTCCCCTTCCCAGGCGACGCGCGCCGCGCTGTAGCCGCCGCTCCACCACGTCACCGCGCCGTCGTGCACCCGGAGCGTCCCGTCGGTCGTCGCGTCGAGCAGGGCGCGGTCGTGCGCGACGAGCACGCCGATGCCGGCGAAGCCCGCGAGGGCGTCCACCAGCCACGCCCGCCCCGTCGCGTCGAGGTGGTTGTCGGGCTCGTCCAGCAGCAGGATGTCCGGCGCGGCGGCCAGCGCGCACGCGATCTGCCAACGCTTGCGCTCGCCGGAGGAGAGGGTCTCCCACCGCGCCGCCATCTCCGGGGCGAGCCCCAGGCGGCCGAGCAGCCGGCGATCCGCGCCCGCGCACGACGTCGCGAGCGCGTCGAGGCCCTCGGGCATCCGTGTCACCTCCTGCTCGCAGTGGACGATCCGCGCGCCGGTGGGCTCGTGGCGGACGCGCCCCGACGTGGGGCGGAGCGCGCCGGCGAGCAGCGCGAGCAGGGTGGACTTTCCGGCGCCGTTCTCCCCCACGAGCCCGGTCCAGCCGGGTGCGAGGTGGAAGCGCGCGTCCTCGACGAGGGGCGCGGCGCCCGGATGGGAAAAATAGAGGCGGTCGGCGATCAACGCGGGCATGCGGCGCTCCGGAGTCGGGTGCGGTGAGGGCACGAGGACTTCAGGCGCGGATGTTCACGGACGGGCCTCCAGACGGATGGCAGGTATCCACGGCCCCGGGCTCGGGCAAGCCATGCCGCGGCCGGCTGGAGGAATGCCATCCTTTCAACCTGTGCAGTCGTGTTGTAGGATGCCTCCCGACGCCCGCGGGTTCCCCCGGGCGGCACGCCACCCCTGGAGAAACCAAATGTCCCTCCGTCCCCTGCTCCCCCTGTTCCTCCTCGCGCTCCCCCTCGGCTGCACGGGGGTGGCCAAGGACGACACCGGCGAGGCCGCCGACACAGACACCGATACCGATACGGACACCGACACGGACACCGACACCGATACGGACACCGACACCGATACGGACACCGACGTGGACGTGGACGAGGTGCAGGGCACCATCGTGTTCGTGGACTTCGGCACCGGCGCCGCGCAGTCGGGCGTGAGCGTCTCCGCGGCGGGCGACACGTTCACCTCCGACGCCACCGGCGCCACGCGCGTCTCCATCCCCAAGGACAGCTTCACCGACCTCCAGGTCACCCAGGCCGGCTTCCTGCCGACGCACCTGTACCTCGCCGCCGACGCCGAGAGCGACTGGAGCCTCGGCTTCGGGCTCGCGTCGAGCCTGCTGGTCGGCGGGGTCGAGCGCGCCTTCGGCATCACCTACGATGCGACGCTCGCCACCATCATCGTGGCGGTGCAGGAGCCGGACGGCGCGGGCGGCTGGCAGACCGCCGGCGGCGCCTCGGTGGCGCTCGACGTGGCCCACCAGGGCGCGGTCAGCAAGGAGGCGGACGGCGACTACGCCGCGAGCGCCGTGCTCGAGGCCGGCGGGGGCAATTTCGTCGCCTTCGCCAACGTCGCGGTCGGCGCGGTGAACGTGAGCGTCACGCCCCGCAGCGGCCTGGTGTGCACGACCTTCCCCTCCGGCACGCGCCTCGAGCTCGCCGTCGAGACCTACGCCGACTCCCTCACCTCGGTGATCGTGCGCTGCACCCCGCCGCCCGGATAGTCGCCTCCCGATGGTCGCACTCGTCTTCGCGCTCGGCGCGCTCGCCGCGTCCCCGACGCCCGATCCCGCGCGCTTCCGGCCCGAGGCCCCGCCGTGGTCGGCGCCGCGCGCCCCGTCCGCCGACCTCGGCGCCGTCGCCGCCGACACCTTGCGCACGCTCACGGCGGCGCCGGGTGTCGGCCCCGGCCTGCCCGGCGCGTTCACCGGTCCGACCGCCGTGGCAGACACCCTCGCCTTCGTGGCGCGCGTCACCACCGAGGACGCCGCCACCGGCGCCGACCGCCTCGCCGACCCGTCGTTCCTCGCGGCGTGTTTCGACACGTGGCGTTGGGTGCCCGACGTGCCGCGCCCCGGCGAGGCCCTGCGCCTCACCCGCTACCTCGTCTACGCCGTCGACGGCCGGCTCACCCCCGACGCGACGCACGACCACGCCTTGTGGGCCGTCCCGCGGGACGAGGCCGGACTCTCGGTGACCGAGGCGGCCGCTCGCGGGGGTGCGCTCGACCGCTTTCGTTACACCCGTCAGGACGTGTCCGCGGGGGTCTACCGCGACGGGGGCGCCGCCGCGGGCCGCGCCGATCCGCTCGTCTGGCTCACGCACGCCAACCACGAGGAGGCCCTGATGCAGGGCACCATCGCGGTGACCGTGCCCTCGCCGCCAGCGGGCAATACGGCGGGGGCGACCAACCCGGCGCCGCGCCTCTACAACGTGCACCGTGACAATGGCATCCCCTACCAACGCGGCGTCACCGACACGCGCCAGCAGCGCCGCTATTGGTACTTCCGCGCGATGGACGCCGTCCGCGGCTGGGGCCCCGAGCCCGTGCCCGGCCCGAGCCTCCGCCCCTTCGTGGCGGTCGCCGGCGATCTCGACGCCCTCGGCTTCGGCCGCCTCCTCGCCCTCCGGAGCGCCGACGGACTGCGCCTCGTGGTGCTCGCCGACACCGGCGGCGCCTTCACCGGCAACCTCCACCAGCTCGACCTCTACACGGGCGTCCACCCCTCGCGCGCGGCGTTCGACACGGCGACCGCGGGCGTGGGCGAGACCGCGGCCGCGTGGGTGATGACGGCGCGGATAGGGGCAGTGGGATGTGAGTAGGTAGGACCGGGGGGCGCGCCCCTGGCGAGGCGCCAGGGTCGGTCGCCTCCGGGCTCGCGCGGACGCGCTCGGTTGGGGCTCCCCCGGCCCGCCGGGGCGCCCCGAACCGCGCGGAGGCTGGCGCCCCCGCGCGCCCTCCGGTGCCCTCGCGCGGGGGATTGTCGCCCCGACGCGTGGGCTTGCGCCGACGCACGGGATTGCCTCGACGCGCGGGCTTGCCCCGAGGCGCGGGCTTGCCCCGAGGGGGGGGCGGCGCGGGTCATGTGGGTCCGAATACGCGTATTCCAGAGTCATGTGTGTCTGGATGCGCGCCTCCCTTCGAACATCGCGGGTGCGCTCCTGAATTGCGAAGGTACATCCGTCAGGTGCCGGGCACTCGAGCGCCCATTCCGCGCATTCACCGGGAGATGACTCGGGCTGACGCGTATTCGTGGGGGCATGACTTGGGGCGTGACCCCACGCGCCGCGGCGAGCGATGAGCCGCGCTCCCTCCGTCCCCGTCGTCGTTGGTGATCCCGTCCAGCACGCCGTCGCAGTCGCCGTCGATCTCCGAATACCCGTCACCGTCGTCGTCCACACTGGGAGACCCGTACGCCGCGTTGGCCGCGCCGGGCATCCCTGTGTCCACGAGAATTGTCGCGGAAGTGCACCAGTTCAGCGCCATTCCTACAGCCTTTTCTCCGCTTCGTCGGTCGGATTGTGGCCCATCGGAGCGTTGGCGGGAATCCACAAGCACTGTCCTGACGTGCGCTTCGCGGGTGGCTCGTCGGAACGGCGCCGAACGCGGAGCCATCCGACACCCGCGTTCGGCTCGCCCCCTTCGAAGGACTCGCCCGCGCGGGCGTCGGACGCGGAAATCACCGCTTGGCTTCCCCCCTTGGCTGTCGAGAAGTGCGCCGTTGTCGCTCGCTTTCGGATGCAATCGAACACCCGTGTTGCGAACCCTCCAGCGACACGCTCGATGGTTCCGGTGGCTGGTGAATGGCAAACCTGGAGCCCCAGGCAACAGGAGGCGGGCGGCTCCCTGTCACTCTACTCCGGCAGAGTTGATCCCTTCGCTGACTCCGCCGGTCTGGAGGGCAACGAGCCCGCGCCCAGCACCCGCGTCCCACGCTGGCCGCCACGCCGAACTCGACGTTCTCAACTCGGCCCAATCTCGACGCATGTATACACAGGGAATCGGTGGGAGGTCCCCTCTTCCTGGAGAACGTAGAAGGATGCAAGAAAGGTGTAGACTCCCGCGGGCAAATCCACCGACCAAATGGGCACTCCGTCGTCGAAATGCTCCATCAAGGTGTCTCCGGTGGCCTCGTTGTTCCAGATGATGGACCATTGGTAATCCTCACCCCCGGGCAGAACACCGTCCAGCAAGACCGTGCCGCCGACGGAATAGGTGTTCACCTCGAGATCGAGGCAACTGTCATCGCTTATCGAGAAACCCCGCACGAGCGGGACGTACATGGCCATACCGTACACGTCGTTCTGGACGTAGATGTCGTAGACCCCCGGGAGCAGCCTTCCTTCCCAGTTGAGAGAAGACCGGTTCTCTGCCATGAACGTATTCTTTGCGCCGGACGCCGTGTCGACGAACGTGACGGCCCAGTCCTCAGGAGGCATGCTGCCGTTCCACGACACGGTCCCCGAAATTACAACAGTGGTAACGGCGTAATCCATGCTCGCACTCGTGGCGATCGCGACGCTCTCCTCAATCAGCTTTTTGCCGGAGTCACCCTCGATGTAAACGTCATACACTCCAGGGTGCACGAGCGCGGACCAATCGAGCCCGTCCACGTAGTACTCGACGCTGTTCTCGGGGTCATGAAACACCAGGCTCCAGCCGATTGGCGGCCGACCGTCCACCAGGAACGACCCCCCTATTTCCACTGTCTCTTCAGCGAGATCCGCGGTCGTCGGGCCGCTCACCACGATGCCCGTGGCCATGAGGTATTGGTATGGGAGCCATACGTCCCACGTACCGGAGGGCAGCAGCACCGACCATGTGTCGCCCTCGTGAACATACGTGTCCATCCTGCGCCCGCCCTCGTCCACGAAAGCAATCATCCACGACGAGTCAACCGAGAGTTCGGGAAGGGGTGCGCCGCCGAGGAGGACTGAGCCTCCGACCGTGTAGGCCTCGATGTCGAAGTCCACGTTGACGGCGGCACCGGCGACCTCGACAGTGCCGACGTCGTGATCTCCTTCGACGATTCCCGTCACAGTCTTGGCTTCGACGGTCACGTCATAGGCGCCATCAGGCAGCATCACGTTGTAGGTGGCATCGTCGTTCGCCACGTCGACGCGGGCGTAGGCGCCCGTGCTGGCATCCTCGAACAGAAGCGTCGAGGACCCGGGGGTGAAGTCACCCCCGTTCAGTCGTACCACGCCGCTGACCGTGCGGAAGGGTAGGTCAATGTCGAACGTGGTGTCCCCGGAGAGGACGTAATCAGTAGCCACGGGGAAGTGTTGAGTTACGTCGGAGCCCACCTTCATCTCGAGGGCCAAGTTGTAGACCCCCGGGAACACTCGTGCGTTATAGGATGGGACGTTCGCCGAAGCCGCCACGGTGCCGAATGGCACGTCTGTCCCATACCAAGAACCTTGCAGCTGGTTGATTTCGTCGAGGTCGAGGTCGAGGGTGGGATCCTCGAAGAGAATTCGCCAGTCTGACCCAGGGTCGGCATTTGCGATCGTGCCCGAGATCGTGAGTGTGTCCAAGTGGACATCGAGCGTGCAGGATCCCGCGGCGCAGATGGCGATCACCTCGACGCAGCCGCTCGAGGAGACCGCGTTGTCGCTCTGCAGGCTAACGGCCGCACACCCGGTGTCCGAAGGAGTAGACGTATCGCTCGTGTCCCTGCCGCCCGCGCCGGTCTCGCGATCCGTGTCCTCGTCGCGGTGGCCGGATGAATCTCCGGTATCGGAGGGGCTGTCGACTTCTTCTCGTTCGCCGCAGGCTGCGAGTAGGGCAAGGACGGGAGTAAACGAGAGGCGCATGGTTCATCGTACCACGCGGATGGTTACCTCCTTGGGGGATAGGGGGAAGACAAACCACACCCCCGGCCCCTACGCACCCACCCCCTCTTGCCGTCGCTTGCAAGCAGGCCCCGCGGCGCCCGCCCCGTCGTGGGCGTTGCGCTCCCACCGCTGCTGCTCTGCTGCCACCCATTCGCGGACCCATCTCACACACAAGCTCCCGCGCAACATCCGCCGCGGCCTGCCGTCGCCGTCGCCGTCCACACTGCCTCTGGGAGCACCCCGGCGGCGCGTCATTGCCCAACCACCACTGCCGTCCGCCTGGGCGCACGTGGCTCATTGGTGGTGCTCGGTCTCGGCGTGTGCGCCCGGGACCTTCAAGTGGCGCGACCTTGAATCGCGCCACTTCCAGTGGCGCAAGGAACCGATCGCGCCACCTCGAGTGGCGCAAGGAGCGGATCGCGCCACTTCACCTGCCGCGATCCTGTCCCCCGCCGGCGGGTCGAGCCATCGCAGCGGGTCCTGGCGTGTAAAACTGCCACCCACGAGACGGCTATCGAGGCCATCGGCGTTGCTTCAGCCGCCCAGGTGGGGTCAGTCCAGGGGTGATTCACGATCCGCGGGCTCGACGGCGCCGCTGTCACCCCCATCGGGCCGAATCCGATTGGGAGTCAGGGCGAACGGGCCATCAGCGAAGGCTTCGAGAGGATGATGTAGACCCGCGGGGCGTCACCGCTCGCGACCACGTCGATGACCTGGATGCCACGCCGCTCGAAGACGTGGTTCGTATGCTTGAGCCCGATCATCTCGACGTCCAACGTGACGACGGACCGGTCTGGCGGACCGAGCCATGCCTTCACGTCGGGCTCCATGGCCTCGTACGAGGCCGCGCCGACCAGGCGGTCGAAGCCATGAGCCAGGAGACGCGCGGCACGCCCGTAAATAACGACGTGGCCCATGTCGGGGCGCCCGTCCGGCCACTGGCAATAGAAGAGGGCGTGGTCTCCGGCGGGCCCGGCCGCGTCGTCCACGTAAAAGCGTCCCGGGTTGGATTCGTCCGGTTTGTACACGAGCTCGGGATTGGCCTCGACGCGCGCGCGCGCCTCGGTCTCGGACTGGCCGAGCATGAGGCCGAACACAGAGGCGGCCTCGCCCGAGAAGTCCGGGTTGTCGAGCGGACTCCTCATCGCGAGATCGCCGTGCGCCGAGACCGGAAGCACGAGCCCAGGCGGCGGCTTGGTGTCGGCGATGGGGCCTGCCGGACCGGGCGTCGTGGAGAACGGCGTCGACCAACGGCACCCCACGAGGATCAGCAGGACGAGGGTTGCAGGCAGGGACGCTCCGGGGAGAGGCTCGCGTATCCGACTGGGTCGCTCGGCGTCGCCTCGTCGATCAACCGAACCGCAGCGCGTAGATCGGTGGCAAGTTGTTCGCCACGGTTGTCCAGCGCTCGCCGCCGTCCTCGCTGACGTACAGGTTCCCGGTGGTGCTGCCGAAGGCCACGGCACCGTCCGCGTTGTGGAGCGCGTGCCGGTACACGATGTCCCAGGCGTTCTCCTGCGGCAGCCCGGTGCGCTGCTGGCGCCAACTCCTACCGCCGTCGTCGGTGCGGGCCACGAACAGGTTCCCGTCGATGGCGGTGCGCTGGTTGTCGCCGCGCGCGGGCACCAGCCAGGCCACGCGACCGTCACCCGCGTCCACCGTGACGGGGAAGCCGAAGTGCACGCCCTGCTCGGGCACGCTGACCTTCTGCCAGGAAGCGGCGCCGTCGCTGCTGTAGAACACCCCCGCGTGGTTCTGTTGCCACACGTGGTCGGGCGAACCTGCGCAGATGTCGATGGCGTGGGTGTCGTGTCCCCACTCCGCCTCGGGTTCGGGGGTGTGGTCCATCGCCATCCCCTTGTTGCGGCTACGCCAGGATTTCCCGCCGTCGGTCGTCTCGATGACACCCGCGGTGGACACGGCGATCAGCACGCGATCGGCGTTCCGCGGGTCCACGGCGATCGAGTGGATGCCCGGGGCGAAGTCCCCGCCCTCGGACGCGGGCGTGCCGAACCACTTCGTCTCCGTCTTCGCCTCGCCCTGCGAGAGGTCACCACCGCGGGACTCGTGGTTCCACAGCGCCATGTTCAGGGTGAAGGACGCGCCGCCGTCGTGGCTCTCGAAGAGGCCGCCGGGGATGGTTCCGACGTAGATGCGCCCAGGGCCGAACCCGATGATCCAGAGCTTGGCGAGCGTGGCTGGCTTGGTCGAGATTTTCCAGCCCACGCCGAACTCGCTGGTGGCGTCCTCGTACATGTCCTGCGCGATGTAGCGCGCGCCCTCAGGGTACTTGATCTGCGCGGGTGCGTCGGCCCAGGTGGCGCCGTCGTCGTCGGAGATCGAGAGCTTCGCGCCCCAGTGACCGTGCCCGAGCAACGCCCACAGCCTCCCGGTGTACGGATCCTTCGCGACGAAGTTCACCCCGGAGCCGCCGTGCCCAGAGAGCCGCGCCTTCCACGTGCCCGCGGTCTTCTCCACGATGAAGGTGCCCTTGCGGGTCGCCACGAGAATACGAGAAGCCATGCCTATCCTCCACTGAGTGCTTGCAGGATCCAGAGCGTGTCGCCGTCGCGCAGCGGGTCGCTGAGCCCGCGACGGTCCTTCACCCGATCGGTGTTCACGAAGATGTTGACGTGGGTGCGGAGCCGTCCGAGCTCGTCGCAGAGGTAGAACGCGAGGCCCGGCGCCAGCGCCTCGAGCGCGCGGACGGCGTCGGCCACGGTAAGCGCCTCGACCCGCACCTCCGTGCCCTCCAGCTTCGGAAAGAAGGAGTACAGGTGGCGCGTGAACTGAACGGTGACCATGGCGCGTAATTGAACCCGCGGAGACCGACGCGGCCACAGCGAAATTACCCCATGCCAGGTGTGGCGGGCTCGTGAATGTCCGCAAGGACCGCCCCTACGCAGCTGCCCGGCGGACCCGCCTGTCGCCTTCGATCACGTCCTGCCGGTGCTCGCCCGGCGGGCGTCCGCAAGAATGGTCTCGACTCGAAGCCCTGGCACGCGTTGGTGGTGGCGGAGGTTGCCTGTCACCAATGCGAGACCATGCCGAATGGCCGTCGCCGCAATCTGCACGTCGGCGTCGCCCGGCGACACGCCGCGGGACTCCAGGTCCGCCTGGAGCTCGCCGAACACCCGAGCGGTACCGGTGTCGAAGGGGAGCACCGTCAACGCCGGAAGTACCCAAGCCTCGATCCGCTCGAGCAACGACTCGCGTTTTTCGGAGCGGTACGCCCCCTGGAACAACTCGCCGATACTCACGGCACTCGCGAACTGCTCCTCACGGGGAATGGCGCGGAGCCAGGCGAGGTAAGCCGGGCTCGGCTGCCGGCGCATCACCTCGGAGAGCGCGTCCGTGTCGAACAGGTACGCCATCCAGCTACTCCTCCGACGCGGGCCGCGCCTTCCTGGTTCGGCGATGCGCGATCGCTTCGAGCTCGTCCACGAATTCCTGTGCATCGTCGAACCGACCGGCTACCGAGGCCAGGCCCCCGTCCGGCCCCGATGCCCGAAGGCGCTCGAGCGTCTCCAAGTCCTCCACCGGTACGATGGCCACGACCGCGCGACCGTGACGCGTCACCAGGACCGGCGCCCCGTCCTCCGCTTCGCGCACGCACTCCGAGAAGCGAGCTTTCGCTTCCGCGACCGACATCGACCGGGCCATCCGCACCTCGCTCGTTCATTATAGTCATGATGACCTATACGAGCAACGCCGCAGGGCGCGGCGACCGGCACCGCGCCACCAGAGCGACCACGACCTCGGATGCCCGTGTCGTACTCGCCCCCCCCCCCGCCCGTCACGGCTCCGCCCCTCCCCCGAACAACCCCTCCGGCAACGGCGCATACCCCCACCCGTCCTCGCCCTCGTGCGTCGGCGCGCCGGTGATCCACCGCGCCATCGCCATCGGCACCGCGCCGTTGACCGCCACGGGAACGCGCTCCCCCTCGGACACAGGCGCCCCCCAGATCCCGACGAACGCGTCCTTCTCGTGGAACGACTCCCCCGCGTGGCGGCCGGGCACCTGGGTGTTGTACCCGACGCCGTCGCGTGGAAACAGGTTGACCGTGCCGGCGCGGTCGGTGTCGTAGAGGTGGGCGAGCTGGTTGACCGCGTCCTGGCGCTTGTTGACACGTGTCATCGAGCGCCACTCGGCCTCCGTACACCAGGACGTCGCATCCGACCGCGGCGCTCCGACGCACCGCGCGCGGAGGGCCGACACCTCGGCGAGCGTGGCGGCGTCGATGATCTCGTAGGGGGAGAGCACGTCGAGCCCCAGCGGATCGGCGCCCGTCCAGCCGTACCACGTGCGATCTCCCCGGCGCTCGATCGTGCCGATGCTCGCGCCCGCGCCGGACCCACGCAGCACCTGGACGACGCCGCCGTCGACATCGCACGGGGCCTCGCGCACGACGAGGTAGTCGAGGGTGTCCCCGAGGCGGGTCGAGATCTCCTTCACCACGTCGATCGTGCGGCCCCCGAGCGTCCGGAGCGCGCGGAGCTCGGCGAGCACGGGCTGGCGCCCCCACGCATCGCCCTGGTCGACGAAGAAGTCCATCATGTAGTTGCCACCCGCGGTCGACGCGACGACCACGTCCACGCCGCGCACCGACGGCGGGCGGAGCCGGTGGGTGAGCTTGGGCCCCTCCCCCTCGTCCGACGAGATCTTCCGGACCACGAGCTTCACCCCGGCCCTCTCCAGGCCCCCGATCACCTCGGCCTCGGGTGACACGATCCATCGCACGGGGGAGAGCCCGTGGTCCCCCGCCATGCCCCAGAGCGTGGTGTCGGTGATCCCGGCGTCGGTGTAGGCGGCGTCGAGTTGGGTCAACCAGTGGTCGAGGCGACGTAGCTCGCCGGTCGGCGCGAGGATCTCGTCGGAGAACGGGCCCTTCCCGTGGGCGAAGTGGTCGGGCCAGGGGTTGTAGTAGAGCAGGTAGTCCGGCATCGCGACGGGCTCGAGCGCGGCGAGCTCGGCCACGAGGGCCCGCGCCACGTCCCGCTCGTTGGATTGGACCCACCGGTCGTACCACTCCCAGGGGTGGTGCTCGACGCGCAGGAGCGCCTCGCGGGCGAGCAGGTCGTCGCGGAGCGCCCCGATGCGCCGCTCGTTCGCCGCCCGCGCGCGCAGCTCGCCGACACAGCGGAGATCGCCGAAGTCGCGCGAGGACTCCCCCATCGCCAGCGAGAGCAGGGCGTCGAAGCTGTAACGGGCGGCCTCGTCGTATTGCCCGCCGCAGCTCATCGTGACGAGGCGGTCGAAGCGCTCGAACAACGTCCGCATGCCCGCCGCCTTGGTGAGCGCCGTCAGTTGGAGCGCGTCGTTGCCATAAAAATACCAGGGGCGGCCCTGGGTGACACCGTCGAGGACGTAGTCGCGGTCGACGAAGTGGAAGTTGGGGATGCCCGTGGCGCCGGGGCCCGCGACCGGCGCGCCGGTCTTGGCGATGGGGAGGTTGCGCACGCTGATCGTCGGGGTGGTCGAGATCCCGTGGCGGGCGATGCCCGGCGAGCGGTAGAGCGCCGCGAAGAACGGGAGCAGCGACCCGTTCCCCGAGCCCCGCGTACCGTTCTCCGCGGCGTGATGGAGGAACCCGGTCGCCATCGCCGGCGCCGCGGTCGTGGAGCGGAGCGTGGGGCGCGCGGCCAGCTCGGTGCGCTCCTCCTCCACCACCCGGGTGAGGAAGGGGTCCGCGGGCTCCCCCTTCGCGAGGGCCTCGACGAGGTGGCCCTGGAGCCCGTCCACGACCACGTGGACCGCGTGGCGCCGGGTGCCGTGCCAACGCAGCCACGTCCACCCGTCGACCCGCCCGGGGGTGAGCAATTCCGCGTCGAGCCACGCCGCGAGCTGCCGCTCCCGCCGCGCCCGCTGCGCGAAGATGCCGTAGTGTTTGCACACCTCCTGGTCCACGAACTCGATGAGCGTGAGGGTCACCGCGTCGAGGGTCGTGCGGTCGCGGAGCACGTGGCCCACGGCGTCGCGCATGTCCCCGGGGTCCATCCCCGCCGCCAGCCCGCCGAGCAGCTCCGAGACGATGGGGGCGGCGCGGCCGGTGCGGGCCTCCAGGGTCGCGTCGTCACGCGAGGCGCATTCGAGGGTGTCCTCCCCTCCGGCATCCCGGGCGTCCTGCAGGTACACGGCGTCGTAGAGCGAGAGGAGCCGGGCGGCCTGTTCCCGCGGCAGCCCGGGCGCCCCCGCTCCCGCGACCTCGGCCTCGGGAGTGAAGGTGAACAGCGTGTGTTCGAGGCCCGGCGTGCCGTCCCGCGGCACGTTGGCGCGCGCCCAGGTGTCGAAGTCCTCGACCGCGGGCGTGTCGTACATCTCCTTCACGAACAACGCGAAGGGCACGAGCTCGTCCACCATCCCGTCCGCGCCGAGACGCGCATCGATGCGCGCACGGACAGCGGGCTCGAGCGGGAGCGTCGACACCCACGTCGTGAGCCCCGCGGACACCACCCGCGCGGTCGCCCAGGCCGCGGGCACCTTCAACGACCCTCTGGTCACGTCGTAGACGCGGCCGAGCAGCCCGAACGCCTCACCCTGGAGCGGATCGACGCCGGGCGCCGGCGGCGCGGGCCGATCGACGGCGAGCACGGTGAGCGCGAGTGCGGTGGCGCCGAGGCCGCCGAGGAGCCAGCGGCGTCCCGACATGGTCGTCTACGCCCGCGTCGCGACGGGCCGCACATTGTCGCGACGTGGCGGCCAGTCCCCGGTGAGGATGGCGACGAAGAACAGGGGGCCGACCAGCGCGTGCGCGAGGTTCTTGAGGAAGGCCGGCCGGTTCTTCTCCCACACGGAGTGGCCCGCGAGCTGGATCCCCCATCCGCCCACGGCGAGGGCGACGACCACCCAGACCGGCGTGACCGCGGCGATCGGAAAGCAGAGCGCGAAGAGCAGCGCCATGATCGCGCCGAGGCGCACGTTCAGCGTGAGGTACCAGCCCACCGCCGCGATCATCGCGAGGTGGCCCACCGAGAGCATGTAGCCGCCCGCCCCGGGGACCTCGACCAGCTTGATCCAATCGAGCATCGCCACGATGTGGAACACGATGACCGGGATCGCGATCTTGTGGGTGAGCCGGTTGGTGGGGTGCCGATGGCCGTCGGCGTAGTCCTGGAAGAGCGCGTTCAGGCGGGCATCGAGCATGGGGGCCTCGTGGGGCGCATCGGATATCCACCGACCTCGGTCGCGGCTACCTTCCCGCGGGATTACCGGCGCGTCCCCTCCTCTCTGAGTTCCCCATCGCCAGCCGGACGGCGCTCGACTACGATGGGCGCGGAGGCCCCGATGTCGCTCTATGGCGTGAAACAGATGCCGTGCACTCTCTGCGGCACCCCCTTCTCCCTCGTGAGCGGCGCCATGGTCCACCCGGCGGACGTCCTCTGCAACCTCTGCGTGCTCTCCCTCTACGATCGGCTCGGCACCGAGCCGATCGCCGAGCTCAGGGCGTGGTGCGAGGCGCGGCTCAAGCCCCGCATGGGCATGATGCCGCCCACGCTCGCCCAGGCCATCGTCGATCGGCTCGAGCGGCTCCCCGAGGTCGTCCAGAGCCGGGTCGAGCTCGAGAACATGCTGGCCCAGCGCGGCGTCCTGGGGGGTTGAAGCAGCGGGATCGCCTGTTCAGTGCGGATTTTCGGTCGTACGTGCGTGCTAGAGCGCGCCATACCCTCGGATGCCCATGTTCCCTCGCCGTGCCCTGGTCGTGGACGACGACACGCTGGTCCGTCAATACGTGCGCGACATCCTCCTGGGTGACGGCTGGGAGGTCACCGAGGCCGTCGACGGCGTCGACGCCATGAATCACTTCCGCGCCGGCGCCTTCGGCGTGGTGGTCCTGGACATGATCATGCCCCGCATGGGCGGCGGCGAGACCCTCCGCGCCATCCGCGCGATCGACGGGAATGTCGGCGTGCTCGTCGTGAGCGGATATGCGGCGCCGGGCGCGATCCAGTCCGCGCTTGCCCTGGGTCGGGTCGGCTTTCTCCCCAAGCCGTTCCGCACCCGCGAGCTCGTCGCCGCCGTCGAGGACGTGGTGGGCGGCACGATCCCCCCACCGACGGAGTAGCGGTTGCCGCCACGCTCGAACAGCCCCTCCGCACGCAGCCTCCGCCTCCTGCTCCACCTCGTCGAGCACGGCTCCGTCACGACGGTGCAGGCGGGCCGCATGCTCGGCGTCCCGGCCCGTCGAGCGCGCGAGGACCTCAAGCTCGTCGCCGCCGTGGCCCCGGTCGCGGTCACGGGCAGGGGGCGCGATCGCGTCTGGATCGTCAACCCGGCCGCGGGGCTGGGTCGGTTCGGCGTGCTCGATCGCATCTCGCTCCGGATGGGGCGGGAGGTGGCGGCCTTCCTCGACGGCACCTCGCTGCACGACGGGCTCGCGCGCGCCTCCGACCAGGGGTGGGACGGCGTACCCGACCGTTTCACCCACAACCTCGACCGGAAGTTCCGCCACCTCCAGGAGCCGGCGCGCTCCTACACCGCCCACCGCGACGTGCTCGACGGCGTCATCGACGCGCTGATCCGGGAGCGCACCCTCGCGTTCCGCTACGAGAAGGCCGACGCCACCACCACCCACTACCAGGGCTTCCACCCGCTCACCTTGGTCGTGTACCGCCGCGCGGTCTACGTGCTCGGCACGATGCCGGGCCGCGAGGGGCCGCTCCGGCTCTCCGTCGACCGCATGCGGGACGTGACCGTCGGGGCGCCCGCCCCCTACCCCGACGCCTGGGAGCCCGACGTCGAGCTCGGACGCTACTTCGGCATCGTCGCCGCGGGCGAGCCCTCCCGCGTCGTGTTGCGCTTCGCGCCGCGGGTGGCCCACCTCGTCCGCGTGCGCGCGTGGCACCCGACCGCGACGCTCACCGACCTGCCCGACGGCCGCGTCGAGCTCGCAATGCGGACCGGCGGCCCCGAGCTCGTCCGGTTCGCGCTCGAGTGGGGCGCCACCTGCGAGGTGATCGAGCCCGCCTGGCTGCGCGAGGCCGTGGTCGCGGAGCTGCGCGGGGCGTTGGCCGCGTACGGGGGCTGACGTCGCCCGTTCGGCCCGGCGAGCGCGGCCCGGCGAGCGCCGCGCCGGAAAGTGCGGCGTAAGTGTCGTCCGCGGACGTCACGTGTAAAGGGCGTGCCCTTTCGTTCCCGTCATCCGCCGGGTGCGCCCCCAGGAGTCCGCCCCGATGCCCGTCCACCTGTACTCGTCCACCCTCCTCGCCCTCCTCCTCGTCGCGTGCACGCCGGTGGCCGACGACAAGGAGTCGCCGGTGGAGGAGTCGGACACGGACACGGACACGGACACGGACACCGACACGGACACGGACACCGACACCGACACCGACACCGACACCGACACCGATTCCGACACCGACACCGATACGGGCCGCGACACCGGGGATACCGACACGGGCCGCGACACGGGCCGTGACACCGGGGACACCGACACCGGCCGTGACACCGGGGACACCGACACCGGCCGTGACACCGGCGACACCGACACCGGCGAGGTCTCCTGCGTGACCGACGCCGACACCGACGGCGTCACCCGCATCCTCTGGTTCCACGTCGCCTTCGACAACCCGACCGGCGCGGACATCGGGACCGTCAACGAGACGAGCTTCCTCGACATGATCGCCGACCTCGAGGCGGGCACCGGCTGGGAGATCGACATCTGGTACTACGGCACCGCCGACCTGAGCGGAACGTGGCCCGAGCCGCTCACGACCAACGTCGCCCCGGGCGCGCTGTCCGACTACGACGCGCTCTTCGTCGAGTCCGACGAGATGGCGATCATGTCGTGGCCCTACGACCGCCTCTCCTTCGTGGGGGGCGAGGAGCCCTGGTCGCCCATCGCCGACGCGCGCGCCGACATCGAGGCCGTCCGCGGCACGCGGACCGTCGTGACCGGGATCGACGTGGACTTCCACGCCGGGGAGTGGCGCTCCTCGTCGACCGGCGCCGTCGACACCCTCTCCCACAAGGACGGCGCGCGCCTCACCGACGGCACCGCCGGGCTGCTCGTCAACATGGTGCAGTGGGTCGTCGACGGGGATGGTCTCGGCATCGTCGCGCCGACTGTCCTCGGTTGGTACGACGCATCGTCGCCCCTCGGCCTCGCCGGCAACCCGAGCTCGTTCCTCTACACCGAGCTCAATGCATGGTGGACCGACGCGTACAACGCGTACGACGACGTCGAGATCCTCGACGCCACCCACCCCATCGACGCCGGCCTGACCGACGCCGACCTCGAAGGGTGGCCGAGCCACGGCGTCATCGACTACGCCATCCCCGGCTACACCGGCCTCCACCAGACCACGGGCGGCACCGGCGCCGCCGTGGGGTACACCACGGTGGTCAAGGACGCCTGCGAGCGGTAGGCGCCGCGTGAGGCTGCATGGAGGGGCGCCCCCCGCGCGGACGCGGGGCCGGGCGTCCTTGTACGTTGAGGAGGCTCCCCCGGAGTCGCACGGCGCCCTGAAGCCTCGAGCTTGTCCCGGAGATTCTTTCCCGGGGGAGCGCGAGGGGGGCTCTGCCCCTCTCGCCTCCTGAGGAGCGG
>JAKFCH010000158.1:0-37071 GCA_036676765.1 Deltaproteobacteria bacterium | reverse complement strand
CGGTCCGGCGCCCGGCGGCGCGCCGCCGACGCGCCGACCGAGGCCGGAGGCCGAGCCCGTAGGGGCCCGACCCCCGTGTCCGCACGGGGGGCGCGCCCCTACCGACTAGAGCCCCTGACCCGCCTGCTCCATGAGCGCGGACAGGCGCTTGCTGAACCCCGCGGCGTCGTCCACCTGGCCCTCGGCGATCTTGGCGTAGTCGAGGAGGAGCCGGGCGAGCGGCTCGGCGGCGTCGGTCTTGCCGTCGCGATGAAGGGCCACGAGCTTCTTGACCAGCGCGTGCTCGGGGTTGACCTCGAGGATGCGCTGGGCCTTCGGGCCCTCCTGGCGCGCGGCCCGGAGGATGCGCTCCAGGTTGGCGCTCACGCCCCAGTCGGAGTCGACGAGCACGGCGGGGCTGTCGGTGAGCCGCTTGCTCGGCCGCACGCTCGCCACCGTTCCGGCGAGGAGCCCGCCGAGCCACGTGGCGAAGGGCTCGGCCTGCTTGCGGGCCTCCTCGGCGATGGGATCCTCCTCGGCCTCGAGATCGCCGCGGGCCACGCTCTTGAGCGGCGTGCCGTCGAACTCGGTGAGGTTCATGACCACCCACTCGTCGACCGGGTCGGAGAGCAGGATGACCTCCCAGCCCTTCTTCTTGAAGCGCTCGAGCTGCGGGCTCGCGCGCATCCGGTCGAGATCCAGGCCGGTGATGTACCAGATGGCGTCCTGGCCCTCCTTGAGGTTCGCCTTGATCGTGGCGAGGTCACGCCAGGGGGCGTCGTCGGTGGTGTCCGTGGTGCGGAACCGGAGGAGCGGGGTGAGGGCGTCCTTGTTGTCGGTGTCCTCGGCGACGCCCTCCTTCACGGTGGCGCCGAAGTTCTCCCAGAAGGTGCGGTAGGCGGCGGGATCCTCGTTGCCGAGCTCCTTGAGCCGGCGCAGGAGCCGCTTCACGATCTGCCTGCGGATCGCGTTGATGACCGGCGTGTTCTGGAGCAGCTCGCGGCTGACGTTGAGCGAGACCTCGGGGGCGTCGACCACGCCGCGCGCGAAGCGCAGGTAGCGGGGCAGGAACGCCTCGGCGTGCTCGAGCACGAGCACCCGGCGCTGGTAGAGGCGGAGGCCGCGCTTCACGTCGGGCTGATCGAGGTCGAACGGCCGCTTGTTCGGCAGGAACAGGAGCGCCGAGAACTCGAGCGGGGCCTCGCTCCGGAAGTGGGTCCACGCGAGCGGATCCTGGTAGTCGCCCGAGATGTGCTTGTAGAACTCCTTGTAGTCCTCCTCCGCGACCTCCTTCGGGTTGCGCGCCCAGAGCGCGGTGGACCGGTTGATCTGCTCGCCGCCGAGCATCACGGGGTACTGCACGAAGTCGGAGTGGCGGCTCACGACCTCGCGGAGGCGGTCGTCGTCGAGGTACTCGGACGCTTCCGCCTTCATGTGCAGGACCACGTCGGTGCCGCGGGTGGTGCGGGTGCCGGTGTCGACGGCGAAGGTGCCCTTGCCGTCGGAGGCCCAGTACACGGGCTCGGCGTCGGGCTCGCCGGACAGCGACTGGACCTCGACCCGATGCGCGACCATGAAGCTCGCGTAGAAGCCGACGCCGAACTGGCCGATGAGGCCCTCGGCGGAAGCCCCCCGCTCCTTCAGCATCTGCGCGAACGCCTTGGTGCCGGAGCGCGCGATGGTGCCGAGGTGCTCGATGGCCTGCTCGCGGGTCAGGCCGATGCCGTTGTCGGACACGGTGATGGTGCCCTTGTCCTTGTCGACCGTGAGCGTGATGGCGGGATCGCCGTCGGCCCCGCGCAGATCGTTGCGCTGCAGCGCGGCGAACCGGGCGCGATCCAGCGCGTCGGACGCGTTGGAGATGAGCTCCCGGAGGAAGATCTCCCGGTCGGAATAGAGGGAATGGACGACGAGCTCCAGCAGTTGCTGGACCTCGGCCTGGAAGGGAAGGGTGTCGGACATCGTCGGCTCCTGAAGCGGGGCCCCGAGATAGGAACGACTGCCGACGGCGTCAAGCGCTTCGACCGACATCTCCCAACGGGATAGATGGGCGGGTCGCAGCGAGAAGAAGCCAGTGGAGCCATTTGCACGCCTGCTCGTGCCGATCCAGATCGAAGAGGAGATGCGCTCCTCGTATCTGGACTACTCGATGTCCGTCATCGTCGGGCGCGCGCTGCCCGACGTGCGGGACGGGCTGAAGCCGGTCCACCGCCGCGTCCTCTACGCGATGCTCCGCAACGGCCTCGTGCACAACCGCGCGTACCGCAAGTGCGCGAACGTCGTCGGCGAGGTGCTCGGGAAGTACCACCCCCACGGCGATGCCTCGGTGTACGACGCGCTGGTCCGCATGGCCCAGCCGTGGAACATGCGGTACCTCCTGGTCGACGGGCAGGGCAACTTCGGCAGTGTCGACGGGGACAACGCCGCCGCCTACCGGTACACCGAGTGCCGCATGACGGCGCTCGCGGAGCAGCTCCTCGTCGACATCGACAAGGAGACCGTCAACTTCATCCCGAACTTCGACGGCAAGAACGAGGAGCCCGAGGTCCTCCCCGCCGCGTTCCCGAACCTCCTGGTCAACGGGTCGGAGGGCATCGCGGTCGGCATGGCGACCAAGATCCCCCCGCACAACCTGACCGAGGTCATCAACGGCCTCCTCGCGATGATCGAGGATCCCGAGATCACCATCGACGGGCTGATGAAGTTCATCCCGGCGCCCGACTTCCCGACCGCCGGCACCATCTACGGCTACGAGGGCGTGCGCGAGGCCTACACCACCGGCCGCGGCCGCCTCATCGTCCGCGGAAAGGTCGAGTTCGAGGAGATCGAGAACCGCGAGGCGATCATCATCACCGAGCTCCCGTTCCAGGTGAACAAGGCGCGCCTCCAGGAGGAGATCGCCGACCAGGTCAAGGAGAAGCGGCTCGAGGGCATCCACACCATCCGCGACGAGTCCGACCGCCAGGGCATGCGCGTCGTGATCGAGCTCAAGCGGGATGCCGTGCGCGAGGTGGTCGTGAACCACCTCTACAAGCAGACCCAGCTCCAGAACACGTTCGGCATCATCTTCCTCGCGATCGTGCAGCAGCGCCCGCAGATCCTCAACCTGAAGGAGCTGCTCCAGCACTACCTCGGGCACCGCCGCGAGGTCACCCTCCGACGCACCCGCTACGAGCTCCGCAAGGCCCGCGAGCGCGCGCACATCCTCGAGGGTCTGCGCATCGCGCTCGACCACATCGACGCCGTGATCGCGCTCATCCGCGCCTCCCGCACGACCGACGAGGCCCGCCAGGGCCTCATGGGCGCCTTCGCGCTCTCCGAGATCCAGGCGCAGGCCATCCTCGACATGCGCCTGCAGCGCCTCGTCGGGTTGGAGCGCGACAAGATCGAGGACGAGTACAAGGAGCTCATGGGCCGCATCGAGTGGCTGCTCTCCATCCTCGGGAACGAGACGGTGCTCTTCGGCGTCATCCGCACCGAGCTCACCGCGATCCGCGACCAGTTCGGGGATGCGCGCCGCACCAACATCGTCGGTGACAGCGCGTCGCTCTCGCTCCACGACCTCATCGCCGAGGAGGATCAGATCGTGACCCTCTCGCGGCTCGGCTACATCAAGCGCACGTCGATGACCGAGTTCCGCATGCAGAAGCGCGGCGGCGTCGGCAAGACGGGCATGAACACCCGCGAGCAGGACGTCGTCACCGACATCTTCCTCGCCAACACCCACGGCTACATCCTCGCGTTCACCAACACGGGAAGGCTGTACTGGGTGCGCGTGTACGACCTCCCCGAGGCCCTCCCGAACGCGCGCGGCAAGCCGATCGTCAACTTCGCCCAGCTCGCGAGCGGAGAGAAGGTCGCCAGCGTCGTCGCGGTGAAGGACTTCTCGGAGCCCCTCGATCTCGTGTTCGTGAGCCGGCGCGGCTTCGTGAAGCGCACCCCGCTCTCCGCCTACGGGAACGTGCGCACCGTGGGCCTGACCGCCTGCGATCTCGTCGAAGGCGACGAGGTGCTCACCGTCAGCCTCGCCGAGCGCGGCGCCGAGCTCCTCCTCTCGACGAAGCGCGGCCGCGCGCTGCGGTTCGCAGGGTCGAAGGTGCGCGAGATGGGCCGCATCGCCCGCGGCGTGCGCGGCATCAAGCTCCGCAACGAGAACGACGCCGTCGCCGACCTCGCCGTCATCCCCGCGTCGGGCGTCGCGTACCTCGTGACCGTCACGGCCAAGGGCTACGGCAAGCGGACGCCGCTCGAGGACTACCCCCAGAAGGGGCGCGGCACCGGCGGCGTGCTCGACATCGCGACGGACGCCCGCAATGGCGACGTGGTGGCCACCTACGCCGTCGCCGACGGGGATCAGCTCCTCCTCATCACCGACAGCGGCCGCATCATCCGCATGCGGGTCGACGACATCCGGCTCGTCGGCCGGCGTACGCGCGGCGTGCGGCTCATGCGCCTCTCCGAGGACGAGCGGATCGTCGCGGTCGAGCGCATCCTCAAGGACACCGTGGAGGCCGTCGGCGAGGCCCTGGCGCCCGAGGACAAGCCCCCCGAGGCCGAAGGGGACGAGGCGGTGGAGATCGTCGACGAGGTCGTGGACGAGGCGGACGACGAGGCGGACGAGGGCGAAGCCGACGAGTGAACGTAATGGACCGGCGTTAGCGGCCTGCGGTAGTCTCCTTTTCATGCCTGGACCCACCGCTCGCCGCTACCTCCTCGGATCCATCTCCCTGCCGCTCGCGGTGGGCCTCGTGGGGGTCGGCGCGCTGTTCGGCCCCTGGTCGCCCCTGACGCTGGATCGCGCCAACGCGCGCTACACCGCCGGGGATGTCGCGGGGGCGGAGGCCGCCTACACCGAGCTCACCGAGGGGTGGAGCACGCCGGCCACCCGCGCCGAGGCCGCGACCCGCGCGGGGCTCCTGGCGCTCGCGCGGGGGGATTCGCGGGAGGCCGCGGAGCGGCTCCGCCGCGCGGTCGATCTCCATCCGGACGCGGCGCGGCGGGCCGAGGTGCGGGCGCAGCTCGCGAACGTGTACCGCGATCAGCTCGCCGATCCGATCCGTGCCGCCGAAGAGTACGAGCGCGCCGCCCTCGAGCGGGACGACGCGTCTCCCCTCGTGGCCGCGGCCACCTGTTGGACGCGCGCGGGCCGCCCCGAGCGTGCGCTGGACGCCTGGATGCGCGCCGTGTCCGCCCCCGGGGAGCGCGCCGTCCGTGCTCAGGCGCAGGCGGGGATGCTCGCGGCGGAGCGCGCGTTGAGCGCCGTGGTATCTTCCGAGCCATGATTTTCTGGCTGTTCGCCTGCGTCCCGACTGCGACGCAGGAAGATTCGGACACGGACCCGGTCGAGGAGGAGGACACCGATCCCGACGCGCTCGCGGCGGACGACGCGCGCGTGCGCGCCCTCACCGACCTCCCCGAAGGGGACAACCCCTGCGCGGAGCCCCAGCTCGTCCGCATCCTCGAGACGGTGGACGGCGACACCTTCCACGCGCTCCCCGAAGGGGAGACCCGCTATTTCTCCGTGCGTGTCATCGGCATCGACACCCCCGAGGTCGAACACGACGACCCCGCCGAGTGCTACGGCAACGAGGCGTGGGCGTGGGCGGAGGCCCAGCTCGGGGGGCGGCTCGCCTGGCTGACCTTCGACGGAGAGTGCCTCGACGACTTCGATCGGACGCTCGCCTACGTGATCCGCGGCAACGACGAAGCCGACTTCTTCAACCGTGCCCTCGCGCGCAACGGCTACGCCCGCCCGTTCCCGTTTCCGCTGACCGACACGTACGAGGACGAGATTGCCGCGGACGCACGGGCTGCGCGCGACGAAGGTGCGGGCCTGTGGTCTGCCTGCGAACGTTGACGCGTCGAGGCTCGTGCGTTAACGCTGCCGGCCCTCGGGGGGCTAGCCCCTCCGAGCGTCTTTTCAAGGCAATGGGCGGTTTCGCCAGGTGAGCGACCGGATGCAGGATACCGGCGGCTGGACGCGGGCGTGGAGAGCCACAGCCTACGTTTCCGGCCTCCCGATCTCCACCATCGCGGGTGGCCTGCTGGGCGCGGCGCTCGACCATCTGCTCGGTGGTGGCTGGGTCTTCACGGCCATCCTCGGGCTCCTCGGCTTCGCCGCCGGGGTGATGCAGCTGTTTCGAGGTCTCCAGAAGCTCTCCGATGACGACTCCCGCGACCATCCTCCGTGACGCCGCCATCGCGGGGCTCGTACTGAGCCTCCTCGGCGGCCTCGTCGGTGTGGAATTCGCGGGCGCGGTCGCGGCGGGCGCCCTCGCCAGCCTGGTCAACCTCGGCCTGCTCGTCCGCCTCGTCGGCGGTGCGAACCCCGAGACCGGCGCCCTCTTCCTCGCGCGCCTCGTGCTCAAGCACATCGCCGGGGCCGTGCTGCTCCTCCTCCTCGTCGCGACCCTCCCCGCGGGGCCGGTCGTGATCGGCTTCTGTTCCGCGTTGCTCGCTCTCGCCGTACGCGCCTTGGCGCCGGGCGGGGCAGCGCCTCTCTCTCCCCCGGAGCCCGGATGATTTCCCTGCTCGGCCTGCTCCTCGCGGGCACCTCCGGTGCCCAGGCGTCGGGCTTCTCGTGGTACCAGCTCCTGCCCGGCTTCGGTGACGGGGGCGAGGCCGGCCATGCGCTCGGCCTCCACGACGCGCACGAGGCCTTCCTCGTGCCCACCGCGTGGGCGATCGTGGTCCTCCTCCTCGGGTTCGCGTTCGTGGCCCGCATGGGGATCCAACGGGCCCTCGCGAAGGGCGGCACCGCCGCCTACGTGCCCGACGCCGGGCTGACCGTCCGCAACACGTTCGAGATCGTGATCGAGTGGCTGTACGACCTGGTCGCCGGCATGGTCGGAAAGACCGAGGCGAAGGCGTTCTTCCCCCTCGTCGGCACGCTGTTCTTCTACGTGCTGATCTCGAACCTCTCCGGGTTCATCCCGGGCTTCCTCCCGGCCACCGAGAACTTCTCGCACAACCTGGCGCTCGCGCTGTGTGTGTTCGTGGTGTTCAACTACGCGGGGTTGTCGCGCCAGGGCTTCGGGTACATCAAGCACCTCGCCGGTCCGGTCGCGCTGCTCGCGCCCGCGTTCCTGGTGCTCGAGACCGTCTCGCTGCTGATCCGCCCGATCTCGCTCACGGTGCGCCTGTCGGTCAACATCTTCGTCGACCACCTCCTGCAGACCATCGTTCGTGGTTTGGGTGACAGCTTCCTCGGCTTTCTCGGGGCCGCGATTCTCCCCATCCCGATCTACTTCCTCGGTCTGCTGGTGTGCGTCGTGCAGGCCTTCGTCTTCGCGCTCCTGACCACCATCTACATCAGCCTGTCCGTCGCGCACGCGGACGAGCATCACCACTAAGAAGTCCACCGGAGGATCCAATGAATTCCAAGCTTCGCATCGCCACCCGCGTTGTCGCCCTCTTCGTCGCGACCACCGGCATTGCCCTCGCCCAGGGCACCAATGCCTTCGACGCGACCACCTGGGGCCCCGGCATCGGCGCCGGCCTCGCCATCGGCCTCGCCGCCCTCGGCGGCGGTCTCGGCCAGGGCCGCACCGCGACCGCGGCGCTCGAGGGGATGGCTCGCAACCCCCAGGCCGCCGGCCAGCTCCAGACCCCGCTCCTCATCGCGCTGGTCTTCACCGAGACCCTCACGCTCTTCAGCCTCGTCGTCGCGATGAAGCTCGCCGGGCTCATCTAAGCTCGTCCCGGTCCTACGCGACGCCCGCGCCCCTCCCCGGGGTGGCGGGCGTCCGCCGTTTTGGGGATCGTGGGAATCGCGGGCGCTGCTGACGGTTACACTCCCGGGGCCTGCCCCCCAAGCCGGAGGACGAATGCTCTCGTTGTTGCTCGCCGTGTCGCTCGCCGACGCCAAGCCGAAGAAGAACAAGGCCCCCCCGCCGCCGCCGCAGGGCTGGCATCGCGAGGAGGGATGGGCGGGGGACTGCTACTACCCGGTCGACTACGCCGCCCTCGGGGAGGGCGAGAAGATGATGGCCCGCCAGACGGCCCTCGAGGAGATGAAGAAGCAGTGGTCGGGCGCGCGGGAGGACGGCGTCACGTTCGACGCCAACCTCATCGAGGAGGTCGAGATCGTCCTGCTCGGCCGCCCCACCCACATCGAGGCCGTGAGCCGCGGGAACCTCGAGCAGTGCCAGGCGATGCGCAAGGGTGGCGACGTGGGCGCGTGGGGCTCCTACCTCTCCGCGCTGCCCCCGAAGCTCACGGCGGGCGAGTGCGCGCAGCCGCTCACCTACACGCTCTTCGACTACCTCGACATCGGGCGCACGTGGCAGCGGCCCGTCGGCCTGTGCAAGGGCGACAAGGCGCACATCGTCGCGAGCGCCAAGGACAAGTACCGCATCTCGGATTCGGGCCCGTGGATCACCGTCACGGGTGACGAGTCGCAGAAGGCCGTCGCGGCCGAGTATCCCTGCAACATCGAGGGGTGCTTCGTCGGCATGCTGGTCGGCAAGTTCGTGACCGACTCCGGCGTCGAGACCGTGTTTCCCATCGGCACCGAGACGACGTACACGGCCCCCGAGCACGGCACGTTCAGCTTCACGATCAACGACACCGTCTGGTACGACAACAAGTGGTTCAAGTCGGCCACGATCGAGGATCGCACCTCGATCACGATCGAGCCCGGCCAATAGCGGGTGCGCCGTCCGCAGCGTTGGTTCTTCGCGATCCTGCCCCTGCTCGTGCTCGTCGGCGGGGGGGAGGCCGCGCTGCGGTTCGCGGGCTGGCCCACGAAGGACCCCACGCGCGCCTTCACCCACGGGGACGTGTACTGGGTCGAGAAGGGGTCCCTCCACCTCGAGCCGTTCCCCCACAAGGAGACCGGCGGCACCTTCCGCGTGAGCACCGACGCCAACGGCCTCCGCGCGCCGCTCCACGCGGAGAAGAAGCCCGACGGCGTGTTCCGCGTCCTGACGCTCGGCTGCAGCACGACGTTCGGCTGGGGGGTCGACGACGACCAGACCTACCCCGCGCGGCTCGAGGCCGTCCTCGCCGAGGCGGGCCATCCGGTCGAGGTGATCAACGGCGGGCAGCCCGGCCACACCTCGTTCCAGGGGTTGTGGTTGTGGGAGCGGACGCTCGCGCGCTACCAGCCCGACCTCGTCCTCTTCGGGTACGTCGTGCAGGACGCGCGGACCGTCGCCTACAGTGACCGGTCGCAGGCGTTGCTCCAACAGAACAGCGACTTCCTCAAGCAGCACCTGCTCCATCGCTCCCGGCTCTACACCGGGCTGCTCCAGTCCTGGCGCGACGTGCGGATGAAGGAGAAGGAGGTCGCCGCGGACGGCAACGTCCACCGCGTGCCGACCGACGAATACGTCGCGAACATCCGGGAGTTCGAGGCGCGCGCCGAGGCCGTCGGGGCGCGCTTCGCGCTGTTCGGCTTCCCGCTCGAGCGCGAGGGATACACGGCGTCCCACCGGGCGGTCCTCCGTTCGGCGGCCGAGGTGCTGCCGGCCCCGTACTACGATCCCCAGTCCGACTTCGAGCGCTGGTCCGCCACCGAGACCCTCTTCTTCCCCCAGGATCGCGGGCACGCCAACGCCGCCGGGCTCGACAAGATCGCGCGCGGCATGGCCCAGTTCCTCCTCGCCGAACGGTTGATCCCCTAGCCGGTGCCTGCCTCCGGCGAGTCTGCTACCATCCCCGCATGCGGAACAGCGCCCTCGTCCTGCTCACCCTCAACGAGATCGACGGCCTCGAGGCCCTCTGGTCGCGCCTCCCGATCGACGAGTTCGAGGAGGTGTTCGCGGTGGACGGCGGGAGCACCGACGGCACGCTGGCGTTCTTCGCGGCGCGCGGCATCCCGGTGGCGATCCAGCCCATCCGGGGCCGAGGCGTCGCCTTCCGCGTGGCGGCCGAGGCGAGCCGGGCCGAGCGGCTGGTGTTCTTCAGCCCCGACGGGAACGAGGATCCCGACGACATCGTGCGCCTCGACGATCTGTTGATCGGCGGCGCGGACCTCGCGATCGCCCGGCGCTTCGGCCCCGGCGCGGTCAACGAGGAGGACGGCGAGGTCGTCCGCCTCCGCGCGCGCGTGAACGACACCCTCTCCCGCATCGCGAACGGGCTCTTCGGGAGCGGCGGGCCGCGCGTGTACGACACGATCAACGGGTTCCGGGCCCTGCGCCGGGAGGCCCTGTTGGACCTCGCCACGACCGTGAAGCGGTTCCCGATCGAGTACCAGATCACCATCCGCGCGCTGCAGCGGGGCTGGACCATCGCCGAGGTCCCGACGAAGGAGGGCGCGCGCATCGGCGGCGAGCGCAAGGCGGCGAGCTGGCCGGTGGGGATGGACCACCTGAAGGTGCTGGCCACGGAGCTGGCGAACGCGCGGGTGCTCTCCCGATGACCCCGGATCGGCGCGCCGCGCTCGCGGCGCTCATCCACGCCGAGATGCCGGGGCTCCCGGTCGAGGCCCACGACGCCGCCGAGGGCCACCCGCTCTGCGTCGTCGGCTTCGGCGCGGAGGAGGTGCTCGCGGCCACCGAGGTCATGCTCACGACCGAGGTGACGATGGGCGCGCGGGTGCGCGCGTTCGAGGCCGTGTGGGCGGCACGCTGCGGGAAGCGGCACGGCGTCATGGTCAACAGCGGCTCCTCCGCCAACCTGCTGCTCCTCGCCGCGCTGGTCGAGACCGGACAGCTCGCGCCCGGCGACGAGGTGCTCGTCCCCGCCGTCGGCTGGTCCACCACGCTGTTCCCCGTGGCGCAGGTGGGCCTGGTGCCCGTGCTCGTCGACGTCGACCCCGCCACGCTCTGCCTCGACCCGCGGAGCGCCGCCGCCGCGCGCACGTCGCGCACCCGCGCCGCGTTCGCCGTGCACCTGCTCGGGCAGGCCGCCGAGATGGCGCCCTACGACGATCTGATCGTGCTGGAGGACGCGTGTGGGGCCCACGGCGCCACCATCGGCGGCCGTCCGGTCGGCGGGATCGGGCTCGGGGCCACGTTCAGCTTCTTCTTCTCGCACCACATCACGACGATCGAGGGCGGCATCGTCGTCACGGACGACGATCTCCTGGCCGACACCCTGCGCTCCCTGCGCGCCCACGGCTGGGTGCGCGAGCGCACGGACCGCGCCGCCCTCGCCGCCGCCTCCCCCGAGATCGACCCCCGCTTCCTGTTCGTCTCGCCCGGCTACAACCTGCGCCCCACCGAGGTCTCCGCGGCCTTCGGGCTCGTGCAGGACCGCCGCCTCGACGCCTGGGTGGCCCGCCGGCGCGCCAACCACGCCGACTGGTGCGCCCGCCTGGGCGAGGTCCCCGGCGTGACCGTGTTCCCCGAGGCGCCCGGCACGACCCACGCCGGCTTCGCGTTCCCGATGCTCGTCGAGGGGGACCGCGCCGGGTGCATGGTCGCCCTCGAGGCCCGCGGCATCGCGACGCGGCCCATCTCGGGCTCCAACCTCGCCCGCCAGCCCGCGTTCGCGCGCGTGCCGGCCCGCACCCCCGTGCCGCTCCCGGTGGCCGACGCCGTGCACACCCGCGGCTTCTTCGTCGGTAATTCCCACGCCTTCGGCCCCGATCACGGCGCCCGGCTAACGTCCGCCCTTCTCGCCTGGAGTTCGTCGTGAACGCCCCCATCGAAGCCGAGCGTATCGTCGTCACGGGAGGCGCCGGCTTCGTCGGCAGCGTCCTCGTCCCGCACCTGTTGTCCGAGGGCTACCGCGTCCACGTGGTCGACTGCCTCCGGTTCGGGGGCGAGGGGCTCCTCGGGAACTTCATCCACCCGAACTTCTCGTTCGCCGAGGCCGACGTGCTCGACGCGGGGCGGATGCGCACCGAGCTCGCCGGCGCGGACGCCGTGATCCACCTCGCCGCCATGGTCGGCTACCCGATCTGCAAGAAGCTCCCGGACGAGGCGCGTCGCACCAACGTCGGCGGGACCGAGGTCGTGCTCGGCGAGATGCCCGGCGATGCCCGTCTCATCTACTTCTCCACCGGCTCGAACTACGGGGAGGTGGTCGGGGTGTGTGACGAGGACACGCCGCTCAACCCGCTCTCCCTCTACGGGGAGACCAAGACCCGGGCCGAGATGATGTGCATGGAGCGGCCGAATTCGGTCGCGCTCCGCTTCGCGACGGCCTTCGGGCTCTCGCCGCGCATGCGCCTCGATCTCATGATCAACGACTTCACCTACCAGGCGTTGGTCAACCGCTACCTGCTCGTCTACGAGCGCCACTTCCGCCGCACGTTCATCCACGTGCGCGACATGGCGCGGGTCGTGCCCCACCTGATGCGGAACTGGGAGCGCGCGCGCGACCACCGGCTCAACGTCGGCCACGAGTCGATGAACTTCACGAAGGAGGACATCGCGCGCCACCTCCAGTCGAAGCTGGACTTCCACCTGTACTTCGCCGACGTGGGCTCGGACGAGGACAAGCGCGACTACGAGGTCAGCTACGCGCGCATCCGGGCGCTCGGTTTCTCGCTCGACGTGGACATTCACCGCGGCCTCGGCGAGCTGCTCGCGGGGTTGCGCCTGATCCGCATCCGTCACCCGTACTCGAATGTGTGACGACGTTGGTGTCTGAGCTCGCCGGAGCCCGGGTGCTCGTCACGGGCGGGCACGGTTTTTTCGGGCGGCACGTTTGCGAGGCCGTGGAGGCGGCCGGAGCCACGGCGCTACCGATCGGCCGGAGCGACGCGGATCTGCGCGACGGCGCCGCGGTGCGCGCCCTGTTCGCCCGGCTCGCCCCCGATCGGGTCGTCCACGCCGCGGTCACCGGAGGAGGCATCGGCTGGATGCGCGCCCACCCCGCGGACGCCTTCGTGGACAACGTGCGGATGACGACCGAGGTGATGGAGGCGGCGTTGCACGCCGGGGTGGCGCGCTTCTGCGGCGTGTCGTCCGCGTGCGCCTACGCGGTCGACGCCGCGCAGCCCATGCGCGAGGCGGCCCTGTTCGCCGGTGATCCCGAGCCCACCAACGGCCCGTACGGGCACGCCAAGCGCGCGATGATGGTGCAGGGCGCGGCGTACGCGGCGCAGCACGGCTTCGACGCCGTCTTCGTCGTGCCGACGAACCTCTACGGGCCGGGCGAGTCGGTGGATCCGGGTCGCGCCCACGTCGTGGGGGCCCTGGTGCGCCGCTTCGAGGAGGCGCGCCGCGAGGGGCTCGACACGGTGACGTGCTGGGGCACCGGACGGGCGACGCGGGATCTGTTGTTCGTGCGGGACGCCGCGGAGGGGATCGTGGCCGCGCTCGCGCGCGGCGCGGGCCCGGCGCCGGTGAACCTCGGTAGCGGCAAGGAGCGCACCATCGCCGAGATCGCCTCCACCATCGCCGAAGCCGTCGGATATCGGGGTACGATCCGGTGGGATGCGTCCCAACCGGACGGCATGCCCCGGAAGGTGCTGGACATCGAACGGGCGCGCACCCTCCTCGGCTGGGCGCCCCGCACCCCCCTCGCCGAGGGGCTCCAGGAGATGGTCACGTGGTTCCGTGGGTGTTCGTCCTCGTAGGCTGCCTCGAACGGGTCACCGGGGAGGACGTGCCGCTCGATCCGCGCTTCTACGCGGGCCAGCAGGACGCCGCGGGGCAGCCCTCCGATCCGCACGCGGCCGGCTCGGGGGAGGGGCCGTACGCGGGCTACGAGGGCGAGACCTGGGCGCTCGTCGGCGAGGTGCGCGCGGACGCCCCGGACGGCGTGCAGATCGACGTGAACGAGCCCGATCCCACCGCGCCGGGCGGCGTGAAGCGCGCGGGTGCCATCCGCCTGTTCGAGCCCGGCCCGTTCGAGGTGAACGTCCCGAAGACCGTGGCCGTGATCCAGCTCCAGGCGTTCCAGGACCCGACCGCCGACGGCCCCGACGAGTCCGACCCGTTCGCCGAACAGTCCGTCGATCTCTCGGCGGGCCCCCCCGAAACGCTCGTCCTGCAGCTCGTGAAGGGCGCCCGCGGGACCGGGGGCGGTGGCGGGGGCGCGCCCGGCTCTCCTGGGGGGGGCGCTCCCGGCTCTCCCGGCGGAGCGCCGATGGCCGGGACCCCGAGCCCCGGGCCGCCGCCGACCGGGCTCTCGTTCCCCGAGGGCCCGATGGTGACGATGTCCGGCACGGTGGTGGCCTCCCGCGATCTCCCGGTCGTCCTCGACTTCTTCCTCGCGAACGGCGAGGGCGCCGGCGGGCGGGGCTACCTCGCGAAGCGGATCGTGCCCGCCGGCCCCTGGACCCAGGAGTTCCCCGAGAACTTCGGTTCCGTCGAGGTCGAGGCATACCAGGATCTCACCGGCGACTCCCGCACCGGAGACGACCCGGCCGCGCGCCTGGAGCGCGCCATCCCGATCGCGGAGTCCGACGTCGACGCGGGGACCCTGACCATCCCCTGATCGTCGGGAGCCGGGTCGCCGTGGATCCGCGTCCGGGGCGGATCATGCGCATTGGGCGGAGCGCCGATCCCCGGGCCCTGCTTCAGCGGCCGGGTGGACGTACGCGTGTCCGCCGCCCCCGCGGACCTCGGCCCGTTGAGATGCGGCGGCGCATCGTGTATACCGGGCGGGACGCTTTTCGGGGGAGGAATCCCAATGTCGTTTGCAGGACTTCTGCTGGTTCTCGCCGCACCCGCGCTCGCGGCCTCGCCGACGGTGGCCGGTGACGTAACGGTCACCGAATTCCAGGCCGACCCGACCGAGGTGCCCCAGTACTACGGCGAGTGGTTCGAGCTGTACAACAACTACCCGGGCACGTTGGATCTCGACGGGGTCTCGATCACCAACGCCACCGGCCAGACGGTGACCGTCGGGACCACCACCCTCGTCGGCTTCGGCGACTACTGGGTGTTCGGCGTCAGTCAGAACCAGACGTACGGCGACGAGGCGACGACCTACAACGGGAACGTCCCGGTCGACTACCTCTACACGTTCGCCTCGTTCAACATGTCGCTCTCGGACGACGCGTTGACCGTGCGGTACGCGGGCGTGGTCCTCGACACCGTGGACTGGTCCTCGGCCTGGGCCATCTCGTCCAACTACGCGCACTCCGCGAGCCTCAACGCCTTCGATCTCGAGTGGGCGAACGACTACGCGGTGAACTGGTGCTCCTCCGCCACGTTCATCACCGGGTCGGGCATGTACGGCTCCCCCGGCGCCGCGAACGAGCACTGCAACATCCCCGGCGTGGACAACGACGGGGACGGCTACTCCGAGGTCGACGGCGATTGCCGGGACGACGATGCCAACATCCACCCCGGCTCGCTCGACGGCGTCGACGGGGTGCCGCAGTCCTCCGGCGGCGGCGGCAACCCGAACGACGACGCCGACTGTGACGGCGTCCGTGACGACGGCGTCATGGACGACGATGGGGACGGCTACACCGAGGTCGACGGCGACTGTGACGACGCCGACAACGACGTGTACCCCGGCGCCACCGAGGGGCGGGACCCCGACGGCATCGACAACGACTGCAACCAGTGCGTCGACGATCTCGATCGCGACGGGGATGGCTACGGCTACTCCGAGTCCGACAGCTGCGGGGATGACTGCTCGCCCTCCCTCCCGAACAGCGAGGATCCGGATCTCCCCGCCGACCGGGATGCCGACGTGCATCCCGAGGCCATCGAGGTGCCGTACGACGGCTACGACCAGGACTGTGACGGGTTCGACCTCTGCGACCTCGACGAGGACGGGTACAACTCCGACCTCTGCGTCTGCGGTACCCGGTGCGACTGCGACGACAGCAACCCCGCCATCCACCCCGGCGCCCCCGACGAAGAGGTCGAGCCCGACGGCCTCGACAACGACTGCAACGGCGACACCGACATCCCCGATCGGGACGGCGACGGCTTCACCCAGGAGGACGGCGACTGCATGGACCTCAGCGGGGACGACGCCTCGCCCGAGCTCGTCGAGATCTCGGCGACCGTGAACCCCGACGCCGTCGAGAAGTGCAACGGGCTCGACGACGACTGTGACGGCTTCTACGACAACCTGGCGGAGTGTTCGAATCCGGCCACGTTCGCGATGGTGCGGGGCGGCGGCCTGTGCGGCGTGTCGCCGGCCACGGGGGGCGCGGGCGTGCTCGCGCTGGGCGCATTGATGGGGCTGGTGGCGGCGTCGCGTCGCCGCGAGGGGGGTGCACGATGATCACGTTCTTGGCCGCGGTCGTGATGACCACGGGCGCGCACGCGCAGGACTCCGCGACGGACGCATCCTTCGACTTCGAGCTGTTCCGGCCGCACGCCGACCTTTACGGGTACGGCGCCACGCAGGGCGCGGCGACGCTCGGCAACCTGCAGCTCGGCGTCGGCGCGTGGTTCAACTACAGCAACGACCCCATGGTGCTCGTCGACGCGTCGGGCAACCGCGTGTCGGTGACCGGCGCCGCGGCGGACGAGAGCACCGACGGCGTCATCCAGGACCGCCTCGTCTCGACCTTCCAGATCGGCATGGGCATCACGCGCTTCGCGAGCCTCACCGTCGACCTCCCGCTCGTCATCCTGAACGACGGCTGGAGCCTCGGCTCGGTCGACGACCTGTCCGGCTCCGCGCAGCCCACGGGCGGCGGCGGTATGGGTGACATCGTCGTGCAGCCGAAGATCGCGGTGCTCGACCGCGACTACATGCCCATCGGCCTCGCGGTCGTGGTGCCGGTCGGCCTCCCGACGGGTGCTTCGCGCGACTACCTCGGCGAGGGGGGCGTGACCGTCACCCCGACCCTGGCGGTCGAGTACAGCGACGCCTCCATCCACACGCGCGCCTACAAGTTCCGCGTCGCGTTGAACGGCGGCTACCGGCTCCGCGGCGCCGCGCGCCTCCGCGACGTGAACGTCGGCAACGAGCTGGTGTACGCCGCCGCGCTCGGCTACCACCCGATCGATCCGCTCGAGATCATGGCCGAGTTCCACGGCACCTCCTACGGCGCGCGCGGCGCGCAGAACCCGGCCGAGGCGCTCCTGGGCGCCAAGGTGCTGATCGGGCGCTGGGTGGCACTGAACGTCGGCGGCGGCACCGCCGTCATCGGCGGCATCGGCGCGCCGGACTACCGCCTCTACGGCGGCGTGACCGTGGCGCCCTCCTTCGACCCCGACGCGCGCGACTCCGACAACGACCGTCTGTCCGACGGCGTGGACAAGTGCCCGAAGGACGCCGAGGACCTCGACGGCTACCAGGACGACGACGGCTGCCCCGAGCTGGACAACGACGCCGACGGCCGCGAGGACGCGGTCGACAAGTGTCCGGACGACCCCGAGGACGACGACGGGTACCTCGACAACGACGGCTGTCCCGACGGCGACAACGACAAGGACGGCGTGGACGACACCGCCGATCGCTGCCCGGACCAGGCGGAGACCAAGAACGGCTTCGACGACGAGGACGGCTGCCCCGACGACAAGCCCGTCGAGGACAGCGACGGCGACGGCTTCAAGGACGACGTGGATCGCTGCCCGTACGACGCCGAGGACCTCAACGGGTTCGAGGACGAGGACGGCTGCCCCGACGATCGCCTCAAGAACGCGCGCGTCGTCGTGACGCAGTCGTCGATCAAGATCAACGACGTGATCTACTTCGACCTGGCCAAGGCGACGATCCAGGATCGCAGCTTCGACCTGCTCGACGAGCTCGCCAAGGTGATCGTCGACCACCCCGAGATCAAGAAGCTCCGCGTCGAAGGCCACACCGACAACACGGGTGACGACCTCTCGAACCTCAAGCTCTCCCAGGCTCGCGCCGAATCCGTGGTCGCCTACCTGAAGGGCCATGGGGTCGAGGGAAGCCGCCTGGATGCTGCCGGGTTCGGGGAGATGCGCCCCATCGCGACCAACGACTCCGAAGACGGGCGCGCCCAGAACCGGCGTGTCGAGTTCATCATCGTCGACCGCGACTAGACCCGAGGACCCCCGCATGCGTACCCTGTTGCTCTTCGCCCTCCTCCCGTCCCTCGCCTGGGCCGGGGCCAAAGGCTCCTCCACCGAGAAGGGGGGGAAGCTCGGCGCCAACTACTGGTCGGCCGCCTCCGCGATCGACGGGAAGCTCGAGACCGCGTGGATGGTCCCCGGTGAGAGCCCGAACCGTGGCGAGTGGATCGAGATCGACATCCCCCGGGGCGAGGTCGACAAGATCTCCATCTTCCCGGGCTTCGGAAAGTCCGAGGAGACCTGGGGCGACTACCCCCGCGTCAAGCAGATGCGCGTCGACATCTTCGCGCTCGACGACGACCAGAACGCCAAGCAGGTCGGCTCCACCACGATCGACGTGGCGGACAAGCGCGAGATGCAGACCTTCGACCTCACCGACACCAAGATCGACGCCGGCCTGTTCGGTGGGCGGGTCCGGGTGTCGATCGTCGACATCCACGACGGCGAGGACTATCCCAACCTCGGGGTGTCCGAGATCCTCGTGCAGATGAAGGAGTTCGACGCCAAGGTGAAGGTCACGGCCCTCAACGAGGGGGATCCCGCCCCGGCCGCGAACATGCTCGACGAGGACCCGAAGACCGTCGCCAAGATCGCGGGCACGACGGCGTCGATGAGCCTCGAGAGCTCGGGCTTCGGCATCTCCAGCATCGGGTTCGTTCCCGTGAAGGACTGCGCGCGCCCGAAGACGGTGGAGATCACCGCCGGGAACCAGACCCTGACCACGGTGCTCCCCGACAAGGCCTCCGAGGCCCAGTGGGCGCTCGTGCCGGCCTTCAACGGCTACACCGGCGGCGCGTTCGGCACCATCGAGGTCAAGGTCGTCGACGTGTACCCGGGCAAGCTGCCCGAGATCGGGGTCTCGGAGCTCAAGGCCCGCGCCACGAACTTCGAAGCGATCTAAGTCCGCGGCTCGTGCCGGTGACAAGGGCCCCCACGGGGGCCCTTCGTTCGTTTTGGGCTGCCCGCTCCGTCGCCGTGGGGAGCCACCTGGCCCCAAAAACGGAGAGGGCCCGTCCGGATCACTCCGGACGAGCCCTCTCGTGGGTGCGGGGGCCTCGCGGCCCTCGCGTGCCGACTACTGGGCGGGGACGGCCGCCACGGCCGCGGCGTCACCGATGGTGACGTCGACGGTCGAGGAGAGCGCGCCGCTGGCGGCGGTGATGGTGGCGGTGCCGGGGGCCACGCCGGTCACGGTGCCGTCGGCCTGGACGGTCGCGACGGTGTCGGCGCTGGAGGACCAGGTCACGGTCTCGCCGGCGAGGGCGGTCTCACCGGCCTTGACGGTCGCGGTGAGCTGGGCGGACTGGCCGGCGGGCCAGGGGGTGCCGGCCGTGTAGCCCGCGATCTCGACCTTGTCGGGAAGCGCGACGATGAACGCGTACTTGTTCTTGACCTCGCCGACGGCGGCGGTCACGGTGGCCTCGCCGTTCGCGACGGGGGTGACCTTGGCACCCTCGAGCTTCGCGACGGAGTCGGGCGTGACGGTCCAGGTCAGCGCGGGCTGGGGCTCGATGGCCTTGCCCTCGGCGTCGAGGACGGTCGCCTTGAGGACGTCGACCTGGTCGAGCTTGTTGACGGAGACCGTCGCGTCGCCGTCGAACTTGATGGAGGCGGGGGTCGGGGCGCAGCCCACGAAGAGAGCGAGAAGTGCAACCATGGTAATTTTTCCGTGACCTCAGGGATTCTCACCCCGAATGGAGCAGGTAGAAGCGCCGCTCCTGGCGGTTCGGAAGGACGTTCTCCACGGAGCCATCCGAAGGCGGCGCACTCTACTCCGGTTGTAAATATTTGCAAGGGGGTCGACGGCGGATCTTTAACGAGCGGTGGGCCGGGGGGGCGTTTCACAGCGGGGTACACTACAGGTCGTCCGACGCCCCCCTTTCCATCGACGCTCCATTCTTCCATCGGAAATCCTGTTGGCAACGCCCGCGTCCGAGCCGCAACGGTTCGGAAAGTACCAGATCGTCGAGCGAATCGCCGCGGGCGGAATGGCGGAGATTTTCAAGGCCCGGCTGGACGGCATCGGTGGCTTCCACCGCACGTTCGCGATCAAGCGCATCCTGCCCCACCTCACGACCAACCCCGAATTCGTCGACATGCTGGTCGACGAGGCGAAGGTCGCGGGGCTGCTCTCGCACGCCAACATCGTGCAGATCCTCGATCTCGGGTCGATCGACCAGCAGTACTACATCGCGATGGAGTACGTGAACGGGCGGGATCTCGGCCAGCTCCTCGCGCGGTGCACCCAGAAGGGCATCACCCTGCCCGTTCCCCACGCGGTGTACGTCCTGCTCGAGATGCTCAAGGGCCTCGAGTACGCGCACAACCGCCAGGTGATGCGCGGGGGCCGCCCGGTGCCGCTGAACATCGTGCACCGGGACATCTCGCCGGCGAACGTGCTCGTGAGCTTCCAGGGCGAGGTCAAGCTCACCGACTTCGGCATCGCCAAGGCGTCGGTCAAGGCACTGGAGACCATGTCCGGCGTCGTGAAGGGGCGCTTCGACTACATGAGCCCCGAGCAGGCGAGCGGCGCCGCCGACCTCGACCAGCGCTCCGACCTCTACTCCGCGGGGGTCGTGCTCTACGAGGTGCTCACCGGCCGGCATCCGTTCCGGCAGCCCGGCGAGCTCGCGACCCTGGAGGCGATCCGGCGCGGCAGCTACGAGCCACCCAGCTACGTCAATCCGGACGTGCCGTACGCGCTCGACCTCGTCGTGGAGCAGGCCCTCAAGGCCAATCCGGCCGAGCGCTTCGCCACGGCCACGGCGTTCAAGGACGCCCTGGACCGTTTCTTCCACGACGCGGGGTTCATCTTCTCGGCGTCGACGCTGGCCGCGTTCCTCAAGGGGCTGTTCCCCGAGAGCGAGGTGCGGACCCCGTCGACCGGGCCCGTGCTCGCCGCCAACCGCCCGTCGGCGCGGATCGCGCGCGACGAGGTCGACGACGTCTCGCTCGACGACGACTCGGTCTCCTCGACGACCGGCCGCCGAGCGCCCGCCCTCCCCACCGGGGACAGCACGCTGCACGACGTGGCCGGGCTCCTGCGCGCCCTGCCGGACGCCGGGCAGTCGGGGGCCTTCGGGCCGGTGGCGGGCCTCGCCGACGAGTCCACGCTCATCCGGGCCGCCCCGGGGGTGGATCCGCGCGAGTGGTCGGACGCGGCCACGGCGCTGCGCCCGGATCCGAGCGTCCGCACCACGGAGCCCGTCCGCAACCTCACGGGGCTCCTGCCCCCCGCGGCGGCGGCCCCCGGGCGTGCGTCGGCCCCCGCGCGCCCCTCCGCCGCCACGGGTGCCCCGAGCAGCGGCGGCGCGCGCCTCTCCGAGAAGGGTGGGTCCCGCTTCCCGAGCGCCAGCGCGATTCCGGGGCCCTCCCCGCTGGCCCGGGCCCCGCAGACGCCCCAGGCCCCGCGCGCAGCCTCGCGGGAGGCTCCGCGCGAGGCTCCAGAGGGCCGCACGCGGGTCGTTGCGCGCACGCCGGTGCATGTCCACCTGCTCTACGTCGCCGTCGCGCTCCTGGCGGCCCTGGGGGGCCTCGGCGTGGGGGTGTTCGCTGGCTCCGCCACCGCTTCCTCCTCGCCGGAGGAGCCTCCGGTGCTCAAGCTGGATCCGATTGTCGAGATTCACTTCCCCGCGGGCGCCTCCGTCACCCTGGACGGGCGGGAGGTGCCCGGACCCTCCCCCGCCACCACCACCGTCGCCGCCGGCCGCGCCGCGCTCGTACGGATCTCCGCCCCCGGGCACGCCCCGGCGGAGAGCCAGCTGACGCTCGACTACAACCAGATGCGCGTCCTCGACTTCGTACCGGTGGAACTCAAGAAAAAGGACCCTTGATTTGGATTCCGTAGCTCGCCGCCGCCCGTCGGCCCTGGCCGCCGTCGCCGCGTTGCGCCCGAAACAATGGGCGAAGAACGTGCTCATGCTCCCGGCGATCATCTTCTCGGAGGCGATCAGCAACCCGGCGGAGTGGGTGCACCTCGGGATCGCCATCCTGTCGTTCTCCCTGCTCGCGAGCACCGGGTACATCATCAACGACTGGCGGGACATCGAGGCGGATCGCCGGCACCCCAAGAAGCGCTTCCGCCCCCTCGCCAGCGGCGAGCTGACCGAGCGCGGCGCGGGGGGGCTCATGGCCCTCTCCTTCCTCAGCGCGCTCGGGCTCGCCTGGTTCGTGAGCCCGTCCTTCTTCGTCGTGTCGCTCCTCTACTTCGTCACCACGCTGTCGTACTCGATCTACTTCAAGCACATCGTCATCCTGGACGTGATGTTCCTGGCCGCCTGCTACCTGTGGCGCCCGGTGGCCGGCGCGGTGGCGATCTCCGTGGCGATCAGCCCCTGGCTGCTGCTGTGCACCGCGTTCCTCGCCCTGTTCCTCGGCTTCAACAAGCGCCGCGGCGAGATCATGCTGCTCGAGGGCACCGGCGGCACGCGCAAGAGCCTCGACGAGTACAGCCCGGCGATGCTCTCGGAGTTCCAGGCGATCACGACGAGCGGCACGATCATCAGCTACGCGCTGTACACCGTGCTGGGCTCGCCGACCGACTGGCTCCTCCTCACGCTCCCCTTCGTGCTCTTCGGCATCTTCCGGTACATCTACCTGATGGATCAGAAGGGGGAGGGCGCGGCGCCCGACGAGACCCTCCTGCGCGATCGGCCGATCCTGGTGACCTGCGTGCTCTACCTGATCGTCGCGGTCACCGTCCTCGGGGTGGCGCCCCGCTCGGATCGGCATCCGGTCGCGAACGTGACGGAGCACGCCGCCACGCCCTGATCGGGCCACGCGGCCGGGCGCTCAGTCGGGCGGCGACAACTGCAGCTCGCCGAGCGGCATGCCGTCGGCGTCGGGCGCTGAGGTGAGCACGGTGGTGGACTCGCCGGGGTCGGCGTCGGCGTAGAGCACCGCGAAGGGGAGCTGGTCCCGGGCGGGGAGCGCCGAGGTCGGCACGCACACCTCGTAGGTCCCGCCGAGCCAGGTGAGGTGCAGGGCGCCCTCGGCCCCAGTGGCCTCGACGAGCGGGAGGCTTCGCGTCACGCGGTCGAGCCGGATGGTGAGCCGGTCGTCGGGGGTCGGGGCGTCGTCGCGCACGCGTCCGGCGAGGCACACGGCGTCGGCGGTCCAGGCGGCCGCGACGCTGAAGCTGCCGTCGCGGGCGCCGCTCCAGCCGTCCTTGCCCGACTGGATCTGCCAGGGCGCCTCGACCACGAGCGGCGCGGCGCCGGGCCAGTCCGCGAGGTCCCCGTCCGCCGTGACGGCGCGCGCCGGGGCGTGGACGCGCGCGCGGCCGCGGAAGGTGCGGTTGGCGACCTCGTCCGCCTCGCCGGTGCCGCCGCGCACCCAGTACACGCCGAGCAGGCGCGCGATGCCGGTCGCGAGGGTGATGCCCTGCGGCGCGGGCTCCTGCGGGAGGTGGAGGTGGATCGCGCCGTCCTCCAGCGCCACGCGGAAGCCCGCGCCCGGGCCCGGGTGGTCGAGGGGCAGCTCGGGGACCGCGTCCGTGCCGCAGCGCCCGTCCTTCATGCTGCAGGCGCGCACTTCGGTCCCGGTCGCGATCCACACCGTCCGCTGGTGGAGGGCGAGGAGCCGGGGGGAGGCCCCCGCGGCGAGGGTCACCCGATCCCCGGAGACCCGATCGACCACGGCGAGGCCCCCGTCGGCGTCCTCAAGGCTCCACACCCGGCGCCCGTCGTAGATCTGCGCGCCGTCGGCGATGCGCACGTCGAGCTGGTCACGGCTGTTTCGGCGCAGGCCGAGCAGGAGGGAGATGGGCGCGCCGTCCGTCTGCTGCGCGAGGATCGAGAGCTCGCTCGGAAGCACCGCCCGGCGCGCGGGGGCGAGCCGCTCGCAGCCGACGAGGGCCACGATCACGGTCGGGCCGATCAGGGCAAGGCGGCGCAGAGGGCCTCGACGTCCGGGAGATCGAAGATCGTCCGCCCGTAGCGTGCGTGGCGGATGCGCCCGTCCGCGCCGACGACGAACTCGGCCGGGAGCTGGTCGACGCCGCCGTCGGGGCGCCCGCGACCGAGCCCCAGCGAGGAGAGCGCGCTTCGGACGGTGGCGGGGCGGAGCCCCACCAGCGAGCGCGCGAGGCCCCGGTCCCGCCCGACGCCCCATGCCTCGAAGCGGGTGGAGTCCGGCTCCACGACGATGGGGAACAGGACGTGCTGACGGGGCACGAAGTCGCGCGCGAGGGTCAGGTCGCAGCGGGTGAAGGCCACCATCCCGATGCCGGCGGCGTCGAGCCGCGGGAGCACGCGCTCGGCCTCGGCGATCGCGGCGCGCGCGAGGCCCCCGGACAGGGACCGCAGGAACAGGACGACGAGCGGCCGACCCCCGGTCTGGACGGGGAGGCCGAAGACGGGCTGCACCCGGAAGGGGGGCGCGTGGTCACCGTTGCGGAGCATCGCCGTCCGAGGGGCGCGGGGGGGGCGCGCAGTCGGTGCCGTCGGTGATGGCGCGCTCCATGCGACGCTGCCCGTCGAGCCAGGTCTCCATCACGTCGGCCGGGACGCCGGCGCGCTCGATCTCCTGGCGGAGCAGGGCGAGGCGGCGCCGGAACTGGCCCGAGTTGATGCGCAGGGCCTTGTGGAGCGACGGGATCGGGCGCCCGGTGTAGGTCACCTGCGCGCCGAGCGTGCCGGCGGCGTGCTCGTACTCGTGCTGCTTCACCGCCGCGCGGTCCTTGCCGGCGAAGAAGAAGCCGATGATGGAGTCCTCGAACTGCCGATCGACGAAGCGGTCGATGATGGCGCGCACGACGGGCTCTCCGCCGGCGCGTTCGAACGGGGTCATCCGGGGGGCGGGGGCGTGGCCGGGACGCCGGGCGCGGCGGGATCCCCCGGGAGGGCCTGACCGGGCGCGAGGCGCGCGGGGCCCTCCTCCTTGAGGTCGGCGAGGCCGACGTTGTCGGCGCCGGCGGACCGGACGAGGTCCATCACCTGCACCACCCGGCCGTAGTTGGCGGCGGGGGCGGCGTCGATGAACACGGTCTTCTTCGCCTTGGAGCGGAGCCGCTGGGTGATCTCCTTCATGAGCTCGTCGTCCGAGCCCTCGCGGAGGTTCAGGGCGATTTTGCCGTCGTCGTAGATGGCCACCATGAGCTGGTCCGGCGGCGTATCGGGCGGCGGCGGCGGCGGCTCCTCGGTGTCGTCCGGCGGCAGGTTGCTCGCCATCTTCCGAACGGTCACCGGGGTCATGACCATGAAGATGATTAGGAGGACGAGCACGACGTCGATGAGCGGCGTGACGTTGATCTCGTCCATGCCCCCCTGGTTGCTCGTCGGGACCTTGATCGACATCGCTACTCCTTCAGCTTCTCGGCCGCGAGGAGCATGGTGTCGGTGCCGGGGAGCGTGTGGAGCTTGTCCATCACGTCCCGGACCTGCTTGTAGGTCACGGTCTGATCCCCCTTGAGGAGCATCGGACGGTTGGCCCGCTCCTTGTCGACGAGCGGGGCGAGATCGTCCAGGGCCACCTGGGTGCGATCGACGAAGATCGCGCCGTCCCCTCGGACGGAGATCACCAGGTGCTGGCCCATGTCCTTCTCCTCCTCGGCGGTCTTCGCCTTGGGGAGATCGACGTCAACCCCGGAGGACAACATCGGGGTGACGACCATGAAGATGATCAGCAGCACCAGCACGACGTCGACGAGGGGCGTGACGTTGATGTCCGCCATCGCGCCGCCCTTTTTTCCACCGACCTTCGCGCCCATGTTCCTGCCTCCGCCCGACCGCTACTTCGCTGCCTGGCTCTCGGACCGCCGAAGTACGTCTTTTTCCGCCCAGTCGATGAGCTCGCCGATGGACGTGGTCATGTCCTTCGCGATGTCGTCGATAACGGCGTTGAAGTAGTTGTAGAGCCAGATCGCCACGATCGCGACGGCGATGCCGAACGCGGTCGAGACGAGCGCCTCGGCGATGCCGCCCGAGATCGCGGTGAGGTCCGCGCCGCCCTCGGAGCTCATCTTCGAGAAGGCGTTGATGATGCCGAAGATTGTGCCGACCAGCCCGACGAACGGGGCGGTGGAGCCGGTGGTGGCGAGGATGTTCATCCCCTTGCGGAGCGCGGCGGCCTCGTTCATCGCCATGCGCTCGAGGCCGCGCTTGGCGGACTCGATGCCGTGCCGGTCCGGGCGGCTGCGGTACTCGCCGAGCCCGGCCTTCACGATGGCGCCGAGGTAGGCGAGCTTGTACTCGTCGGCGGCGACGAGCTTGAGCGAGGCGTCCATGTCGCCCGAGGCCAGGGGCTTGGCGATCGCCTCGGCGAGGGCCCGCGACTGGGCGCGGGCCCGGACGAACATCACCATCCGCTCGATGCCGACGTACGAGCTCCAGATCAGCATGACCAGGAGCACCGCGAAGATGGTCTTCGCCGGCAGGCCCATGACGGCCCAGAGATGCTGAGGGGAGAGATCCATGTGGTACGTCCTCCGGCGGTGCCGGCTGCGGCCGCCTGCTACGGGGCCTTGAAGTTGATGGTGAGGTCGAAGCCGGCCTTGACCGGCTTGCCCGCGGCCTTGATCGGGTAGAAGCGGTAGCGCATCGCGACATCACGAGCGGCGGCGCGGAAGATCTCGGCGCAGGTCTTCGAGATGACCTCGTAGGGGACGCCCTTCTCGTCGATGTTGATGCGGACGATGCAGCGCTCGTCGGGGAGCTTCAACGCGATCGCGGCCTCGGGGTAGTCGGACTCGCGCACCTGGGCGCGCACCTTGACCTCGGCCTCGGACCAGTGGACCACCTTCACGCCGGTGCCGCCGAGCTGCCCGCCGAGCACGCCGCCGACGACCCCGCCGACCACGCCGCCGACGACGCCGCCTTCGACGCCGCCCTCGACGCCGCCTTCGACGCCCTCGTCCTCCGACTCGACGACCGGGACCACTTCGGGCTCGACCTCGAGGGGGACCACCTCGACGGGCGTGTCCTCCTTGGGCTTGATCTCTTCGACCTTCTTCTCGGTCTTCGGCTTCTTGCTGCCGCCCGCGGGGGGCGGCGGCGGTGGCGGGGGCGGTGGCGCGGCGAGATCGACGGCGACCTCGAGGATCTCGTCCTCCGTCACCTCTTCGACCACCTGGGTGCCGGCCCACACGAGCGCGCCGAGAAAGGAGCCGTTGAGCGCCAAGGAGAGCAGGAACGCACCCGCCTGGCGCTTGGCCTGGCGCTGTTCATTCCGGCCCACACTGTCGAACATCCGCGCTCCTCCACCGAAGCCGGGGCAGTGTAATGCCTCGGCATGCGGCTCCGTGTCAACAAGCCGTTACGAACGGGGGTCTTCGCCAGTATTCGCGAGCGGCGCTTCGCGCACGGCTCCGTCCGCGGCGGCGGTCAACGCCACGATACGGGCATCCGCGGCGTCGAGGCGCTCGTGGCATTCCCGGACGAGGCCGACCCCTTCCTCGAAGAGGCGCAGGGCCTCCTCGAGGGCGAGATCGCCGCGCTCGAGGCGCGCGACGCGGCCCTCGAGCTCGCTGAGCGCCGCCTCGAAGCTCCTCGCGTCGGTCACGGGGCGCTCGCTCACTTGGCGCTCGCCCGCGGCTCGGCGGACCGGGCCCGCTCGATCTGCGCGAGCGAGTAGGTGAGCCGGACGTTCTGGGCGATGTCCGTCGCGACGAGCACCTGGGCGCCCTCCCGATTGAGCGTGATGCGCTCAGGAGCGACCGTCAGCGTGCGCCGGGACTGGTCCTTCGCCGAGTAGTAGACCATCTCGAGCCAGTTCCCCTGTTGGATGGCGCGCTCGATGATGGCGCGCACCTCGGTCGGTGAGACCCGCGTGGGACCTTCCTGCTTCCGCTTCTGGCGCGCCACGCCCTGCTGCGCGGCGGTGCTGCCCGGCACGGGACGGAGGTCCTCGGGCTGGGTGTCCGCGGAGTGGGCGCGCGCGAGCGGATCCTCACGCTGCTCCCGGGCCTCGGCGAGCAGGTGGTGGAGCCGCTCCCGGGCCTCCGCGGCGTCCTCGTCGGCGGGGTAGCGACGGAGCTCCTTGGCGGGATTGAATCCCGACGACACGAGCTCGGCGACGAGCTCGGGGATCCGCCGCCGGTCCACCGCGTAGAGGCCGGGCGCGAAGCGGTGGAGCAGGTAGGGCTTGAGCTGCCGGAGCCCCTCCATCCGCCGTACGGAGGAGCGGTGCACGGTGAGCGCCACGATCTCGTGGAACTCGACGTCCGCCTCCTGGCCCATCCACGCGCGGAGCGTGTTCTCGACGTTCTCGGGCAGGCCGATCTGGCTGTTCTCCCGGAGGAAGTCGTAGACCTCCTCGCGGCGCCAGCCCTTCCGCAGGGCCTGCTCGATGGTGACTTCGGTGATCTTGTAGGTGTTGGCGCGGTCACAGCCGGTGAGCTCGGCGAGCTCGCCCACGCGGAACAGCAGGATCGGGGCGAGCCCGGCGGGCGCCATGATCTCGTACGACGGCGTCAGGTAGAACTGGCTGAACCCCTCGTCCTCGGGCGGATCGAGGAGCTTCGCCGCGCGCGGCGTGAGCTTGTAGAACTTCTGCTGGCCCCAGAGGCCGAGATCCAGCATGCCGCAGGCCACCAGGGCCGTGAAGCTGTAGGAGTCGCGCTCGGTGCCGCGGGGCGAGTGGTAGAGCCCCTTGTGGAAACGCTCGCGCCACTCCTCGCCGCGCTTCCAGCGCCGGTAGAGCGCCTGGAGCGGGGCCTCGGGGATCCACTCGTCCTTGGCGGACTGCACGGCCCAGAGCACCCACTCCGCCATCGGGAAGCGCTTCTCGAGCGCGCGGAAGACGAGATCGCGCTGGTCCTCCGGCTCGAGGTGCAGCCACTCCTCGACGACGTCGCGGTTGACGGCCACGCGGTCCCCGCGGAGCTCGATCATCCCGTGCATCATCAGGAAGTCGTAGTGGAGGTTGAACAGCTCGCTGTCCGGGCTCCACACCTGCGCGAAGAAGCGATCCAGCTCGTCCTTGTGGGCCTTGAAGACCTCCTGGCGCTGGGTGAGCCGGGGCGGGCGCTGGTCGAGGTAGGTGGCCAGCGTGGCGAGCGAGAAGTCGAGCGGCGGGCAGAACGGCCGCTGGTCGACCACCCGGATGTCGTCGTGCTGGAACGTCGGGAGCGAGAGCTCGGCCTCGAGGTGCTCCACGAGCAGATCGACGAGCGGCTCGGGCACGAGGTAGTAGAAGCCGTCCTCGACCGACTCGGACGCGAAGACGAGCCCGCGGTCGGACACCATCTGCATGGTCCGGGCCCAGTCGCTCTCGCGGCCGCCGAGCACGAGTACGAGCTCGCGGTGGAACTCCTCGGCGTGGGCAAGGCCGCCGCACTGCACGAGCGCGGCCAGCGCCTGCCGATCGCGCTGGTGCATCTGCGCGAGCAGGCCGGAGAGGCGGTTCCCCTGCGCGATGGCGCGCACGGTGAGCTGGGTCATGCGCTCGATGTCGGGCACGCGGGAGGGCTGGCCGCCCATCGCGCGGTAGAGCGCGCCGAGCAGGCTCTCCGGCAGGCGCGAGAAGTACTGGACCAGGTCGTCCAGCTCGACGCGCGACATGCGGCGGCGCCGCACGACGCCGGCCACGGGCTTCCACCGCTTGCGATGGATCCGGGGCCGCGCGGGGAGCTTGCCGGTGCTCGGGAGCACCACGCCGGGGCCCTCGCCTTCGTCCCCACGGACGAGACGACGGCCGCGCCGGGGCCGGCCGCCGTCGTCCTCGCCGCGTTCCCGCTCTTCACGGTCGCGACGTTCGCGCTCGGCGAGATCCGGCTCGACGACGCGCGCTACGCGCTCGCCCCGATCCCGGCCACCGCCGCGGTCGCCACGGTCGCCACGGTCGGCGCGCTGCCGCGCCGGACGATCGGCCCGCTCCGGACGGGGGGCGCGCTCGGCCCGCTCCGGACGAGCGGCGCGCTCGGGGCGCTCCTCTCCGGCCGGGCGATCGGGACGCTCGGGGCGTTCGGACCGTTCCTGGGTGGAGACCTCGGGGGGCGGACCGCCGGCCTCGCCCGCGCCACCTTCTCCGCCGCTGCGGCGACGCCGACGCCGACGCCTGCGCCTGCCACTACCCGCGTCATCCGGCCCACCGGCCGCGTCCACCCGTTCGTTCGACATCGACGTTCCTTCCACACCCCAATCAGGACGGGGTGGTCTCCTGGATGTAGTAGCGGTAGCCTTGCTCGGTCAGGAACAGCTGGCGTTTCATCGCGAACTCCTGCTCCTTCGACTCACGGGTGACCACGCTGTAGAAGGACGCGCCGTCCTTCTTGGGGCGGAGGATGCGGCCGAGACGCTGGGCCTCCTCCTGCCGCGAACCGAACGAGCCCGAGACCTGGATCGCCACGTTGGCGTCGGGCAGGTCGATCGAGAAGTTGGCCACCTTGCTCACGACGAGGAGCTTGATCCGCCCGTCGCGGAACTTCCCGAAGAGATCCTCGCGTTGCGCCCCGGGGGTCTCTCCCGTGATGAGCGGCGCCTTGAACCGGCGCGCGATGTCCTTGAGCTGGTCGAGGTAGGTGCCGATGATCAATACGTTGTCGTCCTGGTGCTTCTTGACCAGGTCGTCGAGCACCGGGAGCTTCGCCGGGTTGGTGGCGGCGAGGCGGAACTTCTCGCCTTCGCGCGCGCGCTCGTACTGTTCGGCGAGCCCGTTCTTGAAGCCCACGCGGACCTCGTAGCACTTCGCCTCGGCGATCCAGCCCTTCTCTTCGAGGGACTGCCAGCCCATGTCGAAGCGCTTCGGGCCGACGAGGCTGAACACGTCGCCTTCGCGGCCGTCCTCGCGCACGAGCGTGGCGGTGAGGCCGAGCCGGCGCCGCCCCTGGAGGTCGGCGGTGGCGCCGAACACGGGGGCGGGGAGGAGGTGCACCTCGTCATAGACGATGAGGCCCCAGTTGTGGTCCTCGAAGAGGTGGAGGTGGGCGAACTTCGCGTCCTTCGAGGCCCGCCACGTGAGGATCTGGTAGGTCGCGACGGTGACCGGGCGGATCTGCTTGATCTCGCCGGTGTACGCGCCCACCTGATCGGGCGTCAGGTCGGTCTTGTCGAGGATCTCCCGGACCCACTGGTGCACCGCGGCGCCGTTGGTCGCGAGGATGAGCGTGTGCTGGTTCACGAGGCTCATCGCCTTGATGGCCACGATCGTCTTGCCGGCGCCGCACGGGAGCACGATGACGCCGTGCCCGCCGGAGGGCTTGCCGCCCTGGTACCACCGCTCGGCCGACTGGATCTGGTAGTCGCGCAGGCCGAAGGGCTGGTTGTTGCTCCGCAGCGTGCTCCGGAGCTGGATGTCGAGGGGATCGCCGTCGAGAAACCCCGCGAGATCCTCCACCGGCCAGCCGGCCTGGAGCATCCGCTGCTTGAAGATGCCACGGTGGCCGGCGTGGATGGCGTAGTAGCGCTTGCCGTCCTCGAGCAGGAGCTCCTGCACCGACTTCTCGTTGCCGATGAGCTTCGCGACGTACGCCGTGGCGAATTCGAGGCGCAGCAGCTTGCCCGGCTGCTCGGGGTGCGCGACGAGCTTCACGAGGCCGTAGCGCTCGATGGTCTCGCCCACTTGCGTCAGTACGTTCGGCGGAACGTCGAATTTCGAGAATGTCCGCAGGCCGTCGACGATCTCGTCGCGGCGCATGCCGCTGCTCGCTGCGTTCCACAGCGACAGCGGGTTGATGCGGTAGGTGTGCAGATGCTCGGGCGAAGTTTCCAGCTCGGCGAAGCGGGACAGGAAGTCACGCACTTCTTCGTAGCGAGGATGTTTCGTCTCGAGCAGGACCTTGCCATCCCCCTGGACGATCAGGGGATTGTCAGGCCTGACGTGCATCAGTCATGTGTTCGCGTCCTCCCGGACGGCAGATCTCGGCCATCGTCGCGGTGGTTGCCGTGCTTGCGCGCCAAGGCGGGCCGACGGACCTTCCGCGAAGAACATCGCGTGCACTGAACGCACGATGCCCTGACCCCAGTGGGCCGGCGAGGTTGCCGGCCGGGGATCCTACTGTCCCTGGGCCGGAGGAGTCCGCAACCCGGGGATCTGCCTTTCACATTACGCGCTTTTTCGCGATTGTCAACCGAGACAGGGCCGCCTCGCGCAATCCAAGGTTCGCAGGGCTCACCCGAGGAACGGGTAGCGCCAGTCCACGGGCGGCACGAAGGTCTCCTTGATGGTGCGCGGCGAGATCCAGCGCAGCAGGTTCTGCGGGGCCCCGGCCTTGTCGTTGGTGCCGCTGGCGCGCCCGCCACCGAAGGGCTGCTGCCCCACGACGGCGCCGGTGGGCTTGTCGTTGATGTAGAAGTTTCCGGCCGCGTGGCGAAGCCCGGACAGCGCCGACTCGATAGGGGCGCGCTCGCGCGAGAACACCGCGCCGGTGAGGGCGTAGGGGCTCGTGGAGTCGACCAGGGCGAGGGTCTCGGCCCACTGAGCCTCGGGGTAGACGTAGGCGGTGACGACGGGGCCGAAGATCTCCTCTTCGAGGAGCCGGTGGTGCGGATCGCGGACGCGCACGAGCGTGGGCTTCACGAACCAGCCGACGCTCCGGTCGGCCGTGCCGCCCGACACGACCTCCTCCTTGTTGGCGAGCGCGAGGTAGCTCTCGTGCTTCGTGAACGCGCGCTCGTCGATCACGGCGCCGACGAAGTTCGAGAGGTCGCGCACGTCCCCCATCTTCATCTCGGCCATCATCGCGGCGGCGCGCTCCGAGACCTCGGTCCAGAGCCCGTCGGGCACGTAGATGCGGCTCGCGGCCGAGCACTTCTGCCCCTGGTACTCGAAGCCGCCGCGCACGATTGCGACGGCGAGCGCCTGCGGATCCGCCGAGGCGTGGGCGAGGATGAAGTCCTTGCCGCCGGTCTCGCCGACGATGCGCGGGTATTGGCGGTAGCGGGCGATGTTCTCCCCGATCGTCCTCCACATCCACTGGAACACGCCGGTCGACCCGGTGAAGTGCACGCCGCCGAGCTCGGGGCGCGAAAGGATCGGCTCGCCGACCTCGGGGCCCTCGCCGTGGAGGAGGTTCACGACACCGTCGGGCAGGCCCGCCGCGCGCAGGAGCGAGAACAGCGCCCAGCAGGACGCCGCCGAGGTCGTGGCGGGCTTCCACACCACCGTGTTGCCGACGAGCGCGGGGGCCGTCGGGAGGTTGGCGGCGATCGACGAGAAGTTGAATGGCGTGACCGCGAACACGAAGCCGTCGAGCGGCCGGTGATCGGTGCGATTCCAGGTGCCCGGGGAATTCTCCGGGGGCTGCTCGGCGAGGATGTTCTGGTAGTACGAGACGTTGAACCGCCAGAAGTCGATGAGCTCGCACGCGGCGTCGATCTCGGCCTGGTGCACGGTCTTGGCCTGGCCGAGCATCGTGGCGGCGTTGACGCGGTTGCGCCACGGGCCGGCGAGCAGGTCGGCGGCGCGTAGGAGCACGGCGGCGCGGGCCTCCCACGGGAGCGCGGCCCAGGCGGGGCGGGCCTCCTCCGCGGCGCGAACGGCGCGATCGATCTCGGCGGGGCCCGCGAGGTGCACGCGCGCGATGACCTGGCCGTGCGCGCAGGGCATCGTGACGTCGCGCGTGCGGCCGGTGTACACGTCCATCCCGCCGACCACGCACGGGATCTCGACGATCTCGGCGGACTGGCGCGCCACTTCGGCCTCGAGCGAGGCCCGCTCGGCCGAGCCGGGCGCATAGGCGCGGACGGGTTCGTTTACGGGGCGGGGGACGCGGGAGGTGCCGGTGGTCATGCGGCCCGCTCTATCCGGTTCGGCGGCTGTGATCCCGCGTCCCCGCGCCAGGCGCCGGGAGGTCGGCCGGCCCCGCCGGCCGGTTCGGCGCGTTCCCGACCCCGTGGGGCGGGGACGCGCCAACCGAGGCGCTCCGCGCCGAGACCGGACGGGGCCGACGGGGCCGTGGCTCGGCGCGGACCCGGGGCGCCCGCGACGTGAAGCGGAGATGACCCGTGACGCCTGGGTCCAGGCCGATCGGTTAGCCACGCCACGTGCTGATTCCCCTGTCCGAAGCCGGGCCGCGCCTCGCGGGTGGGAAGGGCGCGGCGCTCTGGCGGCTCGCCCAACGCGGGGTTCCCGTGCCCGCGACCTGGGTGCTCCCGCCCGAGGTGTTCCGCGCGTTCCTGCGCGAGGCCGGCCTCTGGGACCTCGCCGCCCACGGGGACCACGCGACCCTCCACGACCGGATCCTCGCGGCCGAGATGCCCGCGTTCGAGGGGCCGCGCTTCGGCGGCGGGCCGGCGCGCATGGCGGTGCGGTCGAGCGCCTTGGAGGAGGACGGAAAGCACCACTCGCACGCGGGCCAGTACGAGAGCGTGCTCGGGGTCGAGCCGGCCGGGCTCGCGGAGGCCGTGCGGCGCTGCTGGGCGAGCTACCACGGGCCGCGCGCGGTCGCCTACCGGAACGGCAAGGTGACGCCGGGCGGGATGGCGCTCCTCGTCCAGGAGATGGTCGACGCGCGCACCGCCGGCGTGATGTTCACCGTCAACCCGGTCACCGGGAGCTGGAGCGAGATGGCGGTGGAGGCCGTGTGGGGCCTCGGTGAGCCGCTCGTGGGCGGGCTCGTGGTGCCCGACCGCTACCTCGTCCGCCGCCCGCGCCGCACGCCCGGGCCGGTGCGGGCGTTCTTCGCGCAGACCCCGCTCGACCTCACGAGCGAGACCGTGGCGCGACAGGACCGCCAGCTCGTGGCGCGCGGCCCGGGCTTCGCCGGGGGCGGCGTGGTCGACGGGGCCGCGGAGGCGCCGCTCGCCCGGAAGCTGCCCCGCGACGAGCTCTTCGACCTCTGCCGGCTCGGCCTGCGCGCCGAGAGCGTGCTCGGCGGGCCCCAGGACGTCGAGTGGGTGCAGGATCGCGCGGGCCGCTTCTGGGTGGTCCAGTCCCGCCCGATCACGACGCACCAGGAGCTGCCGCGCGGGGGGCGCACGCTCTGGACGCGGCGGTTCATCGGGGAGCGCTGGCCCGACGGCGCGACGCCGCTCGGGTGGTCGATCCTCGCGCCGGTGCTCGAGCACTTCGTCGCCTATCCGAGCACGTCGGCGCGGTTTCTCGGCGGTGATCCGCCGCTCCGGCTCGTGGGGGGCCACCCCTACGTGAACGTCACCGTCTTCCGGCACCTCGCGTTCAAGCTCCCGGGCGGGCCGCCGCCGCGCTTCATGCTCGACTTCTTCCCCCCGGAGGAGGAGCGGGCGTGGGTGCGCCGGGCCGCGGCCTCGCCCGATCTGCGCGTTTACGCCGCGATCCTCGCCGAGACGTTCCAGGAGCGGCGGTGGCGGCGGTTCCGGTGGAACCCCTTCGGGAACTGGCGGGCGTGGGACACGTTCCTCGCCGCGTTGCCCGCGCGCCTCGCCGCGCTCGAGGCGGCCGCCCCGGAGGACGCCCTCGCCGTCGCGACGCCGCTGGTGCGCGACTACGTGAAGGTGCACGTCACCTCCCTGCTGTTCGCCAACATGGCCTACGAGATCGTCGGCCCGCGCCTGCCCGAGGCGGCCCGCCCCGCGCTCCTCCGCGCCCCCACCGGCACCATCACCGCGCGCGTGAACGCCGAGCTCTGGGCGCTCGGGCGCGATCCGAGCGGCCTCGACGCCTTCCTCGCCGCGCACGGGCATCGCTCGTCGGCGAGCTGGGAGGTCTTCGCCCGGCGATGGGCCGAGGATCCGGAGGGGGTGCTCCGCCTCGCGCGGCTCGCCGCGGAGGGGCCGGACCCGCGGTCGCGCCTCGCCGCCGAGGCCGACGAGACGGCCCGCGCGCTCGCCGCCCTCCCCGACCCGTCGCTCCGGTACGCCGTCGGCCTCACCCAGACCTACCTCCGCCTCCGCGAGGAGCAGCGCTACCACCTCGATCGCGTGCTGTTCGTGCTCAAGCGCAAGCTCGTGACGCTCGGCGCGCGGTGGTTCGACGACCCCGAGGACGTGCGCTTCCTCGTGACGGGCGAGCTCGACGGCGCGCTCGGCATCGACGAGCTGCGGCGGACGGCGGCGCGCCGGGCGGCCGAGCCCGTGGATCCGGCGCCGCCCGACTTCCTCGACGGCGACGAGGCGCTCGCGGTGGCGGCGGGCGACGCGTCGCGCCTCCAGGGCCTCGGCATCTCGCCCGGGGTCGTGCGGGGGCGCGTTCGTGTCATCCACAGCCCGGCCGACGGCGGGCGGCTCCAGCCGGGCGAGATCCTCGTCGCCCGCGCGACCGACCCCGGGTGGACGCCCCTGTTCGCGCGCGCCGGGGGCCTGATCCTCGAGCTGGGGGGCATGCTCTCGCACGGGGCGGTGGTCGCGCGCGAGTACCGGCTGCCGGGGGTGGTGAACATCCCCGGCGCGACGACCCGGCTCCGCGACGGGGTCGAGGTGACGATCGACGGGCGCGGCGGCGCGGTGTGGGTGCACGGGTAGGTCGTCGGGGCGCGTCCGGCGCGGACGCCGGCCGGCGCGCTCCAGGCTCGGGCCGGAGGCCCTCGGTCGGCGCGCGGACGCGCCGGACTGGCCGGAGGACCGGCCACCTTCCGCGCGCCTCGCGCGGGCGCTCGGCATACATCGCGCGCATGCGGATCGCGGCGGTGATCGTCACGCACGCCGGCGGGCGGCTGCTCGCCGAGTGCCTCGCTTCGTTGGCGGCGCAGACGCGTGCGCCGGACGAGGTGCTCGTCGTCGTGAGCCGGGACGGTTGGTTGCCCGTGGAGGGCGCGCCCGCGCTGCAGCTCCGCGAGAACGTCGGCTACGCGCGGGCCGCGAACGCGGGCATCGCCGCCACGTCGGGCGCGCCGCTCCTGCTCAACGACGACACGCGGCTCGATCCCGGGTGCCTCGCGGCGCTGGCGCGTGCGTACGCGGGGCCGGGCGTCTACCAGCCGCGCATCGTGCTCGCCGACGGGTCGGGACGCCTCGACAACGTCGGCCACGGGCTGTTCCCCGACGGGGCGGTGTGGGCGCGCGGGCGGAACGGTCCCGACGTGGTGCCGACGGGCGCGCCGGGGGGCTTCTCCGGCGCGGCGGTGTTGTTCGCGCGCGAGACCTGGGCTGCGCTCGGCGGCTTCGATCCGCGCTTCGGCAGCTTCGGCGAGGACGTGGACCTGTCACTCCGGCTGTTGCGCCGCGGGATCCCGATCACGCCGGTGCCCGACGCGCTCGTGCACCACCACCTCGGCGCGACGTGGGGGCGCGCGGGCGCCGAGAAGCTGCGCGCCATCGAGCAGAACCGCGTGCGCGCGGCGGTGCGGAGCCTCCCGGTGACCGCGCTGTTGTCGATGCCGGCGTGGACGGTCGGTCGCTACGCGCTGTTCGCGGCGCTCGCGGCGGGGGGGCGCGGC
>JAKFCH010000157.1:0-138369 GCA_036676765.1 Deltaproteobacteria bacterium | reverse complement strand
GCGGCGCGCACGAGCCCGTCGAACGCCGCGCGCACCGACGCGGCGGCGGCGCGGCCCGTCGTTCGCGCACCGTCCGGCGCGCGCCTCGCTGACTCCACGATGGACATCGGCGGAACGATACCGCACTGGTCGGGGATCGGGGGGGCGCTGGTCGACGCGTCGTGGGATGGCGTATGCTTCCGCGGCGGAGACGACATGAGTCACACCCCGCTCGGGGAGGTCTGCCTCACGCTCGGGCTGATGCGGACCGAGGACGTGGAGACCATCCTCGCGCGCCTGCGTGAAGGCGGTCGCGCGCGTTTCGGCGAGATCGCGATCGACCTCGGGCTCCTCGACGACGAGGGGCTCGCGCGCGCGCTCGCCCATCAATTCCGCCTGAACATGGTCCCGCCGGAGCGGCTCGCCCGGCTGTCGATCGCGCCCGACGTCCTCCAGCTCGTGCCGTACGGCCTGATCCGCGAGCGCCTGCTGCTCCCGACGTTCCTCGACGACGAGAAGCGCGTCCTGTCGCTCCTCACCGCGGATCCGACCGACATCCCCTCGCTCCGCGCCGCCCAGACCTCGGCCCGCGCCGCCCGCCTGCGCCTGTTCGTCGCGCCGCGGGGCGCGATGCGCGAGCTCATCGACCGCCTCCTGCCCGAGGACACCGCTGATCACGGCCCGTCCGATCGGGAGGCCTCCGAGGTCGCCGGAGAGACCGGCGGGGCCGGCATGACGGTCGTCTTCGAGCCCGATCCCGAGCGGGCCTCCGCGCTCCGCAGGCTGGAGGCCACGGAGGGCGGTACCGCGGAGATCGTCGGCGATCCCGAGCAGGTGAGCGCCTTCATCGAGGCGAACCAGGCCGACCGGGTGTTCTTCCGCCGCGCGGTGCTCGCGCAGGTCGAGCCCTACCTCCCGTCGTGGCGGCGGCTGCGCCCGATGGTCCAGATCTGCGCGCTGGACGGGTTCGGGCCGGGGCGCCGCATCGGCATCCCGTACGACCGGACCCGCGACTTCTTCTTCGGGCTCCTCGGCCACCTGCTCGTCGACGCCGACGCCCCGTCGGGGACAGGGCGGCGCACCTCCGAGCTCGCGCGTGCCATGGCGGAATTCGCCGGGCTCCCCGTCGAGCAACGCGACACCGTGGCGCTCGCCGCCTTGTTCACCGCGATGGGGGATGCGCCCGAGCGCGGGGACACGGACGAGGGCGCCGGGATCCGGTGGGCGTCCGACCTCCTCAAGGTGTGGTCCTGCCCGTACGACGTGCAATCCCTCTTCGACGCCCTGCTGCCCCGCGTGCGCGGCGAGGCCGGTCCCGGCCGGCACGTCGGGGCGGAGATGTTGTTCACCGCGCGCGCGGCGGTCCGCGCCGGCCTGGGGCCCGGAGACGATCCGATCGCGGCCCTCGGAAGCGACGCCACGCGCCACGAGGGGGTCGCGCTCCAGGCGCTCGCCGGGGTGTTGCGCCGGCAGGGCCTCCGCGAGCAGGTCCAGGCCGCCGAGAGCGAGCCCGGGGCCGTGGTCGTGTTCGCGAGCGGGGACACGCCGTCCGCCGACGCGGCGCGCGCGGAGCTCATCGCCGAGGGCTACACCGTGGCCAGCGCGGAGGACGCGCCGGAGGCGCTGCGGCTCGCCCACAGCCTGCACGCCGGGGCGGTCGTCGCGGACCTCGCGGCCGAGGGCGGCACCGAGGTCGAGGCGGCGCTCCGGGCGGACGGCTCGATCCCTGTCGTGCGGCTGGAGGCGCCCACCACGACCGGCGAGGGCGCCACGCTCCCGGCCCTGCTGGGCGCGCTTCGGAAGGTGCTCCGCCGCCGCCCGGAGAGCCCGGCGTCCGTCACCGGGCGCCTCTCCGATCTCCCGCTGGTCGACCTGCTCCAGACACTCATGCACGGCGGGCGGACCGCGCGGATCGTGGTCGTCGGCACCGCCGACCTGGGTGCGGTGCAGGTCCGGGACGGTCGCCTCGTCGCGGCCACCCACGGGAGCCGGGTGGGGGAGGTCGCCCTCCACACGCTGGTGGCCGGTCGGGAGGGGCGGTTCGAGGTCCGCTTCGAGGACGCCGGACTCACGAACCTCGCGGGAACGAGCGAGTTCCTCCTGCTCGAGGCGCTGCGGCGGCGCGACGAAGGGTAGTCGGACGGACCCGCGTGGCAGCGGGGGGACGGACTTCTGGATAGGGGGCTGCTCCGGAGGTCATCGATGGGTTCGAAGCTGACCAACTTCCTCTCCTGGAAGCCACTCGACGTGGGGTCCCCCGCGACGCCGCTCTCCCTGACGGCGGATGACGGGACCTGGATCAAGCTGAACGACTTCAAGGGCCACCTGAACGTCCTGCTGGTGTTCTTCCGGTCGCTGACCGACACCGACACCGAGGCCTGGATGCGGTCGATCGACGCCGCCCGGCCCGCGTTCGAGGGGCTCGACACCGCGGTGTTCGGCGTGAACACGGCGCGCACGGACGAGTTGCGCGCGCACCGCGCCCGGGTCGGCACCGAGTTCTTCCTGCTCTACGATCCGTTCGCGCTCGCCTCCCGCGGCTTCCGCGCCTCCGGCCGCATCCGCCCGTTGTGCAAGGACACCGCCGTGCTCGTCGGAAAGGACGGCAACGTCCTCTTCGCCGAGCGCGGCCGGGTCGAGGTCTCGCGGCTCGTCGAGGCCGCCGCGCGGGCCGAAGGCAAGCCGGTGCCCGTCGTGGCACCCCCCGCCGCGCCCGCGCCTGCCGCCGGTGGGGGCTCCCTCCGCACCCCCGGTCAGCCCGCGCCCGCCGTCCTCGACATCGACTCCCGGCAGGCCCTCGCGCTCCTCGGGGAGTCCGACTCGCCCTACCTCCTCGTCGACGTGCGCACGAAATCCGAGTTCGAGGGGGACCGCTCGCCGCTGGCGCGCCACATCCCGGTCGACGAGATGCCGCACCGCTACGGCGAGCTCGGCCAGACCAACCACCTCATCTTCGTGTGCCAGGGGGGCGGTCGCAGCGCCGCCGCCGCGGAATTCATGACGAGCCTGGGATCCTCCCAGATCTACAACGTGGTCGGCGGAATGTCCCAATGGACCGGTCCGCGCGAACGCGGGGGCCAGACCTCCGCCTGATGCCGCGGTCCCCGGTCGGGCACCCTGCTCGTGCAGGGAATCCGTCCGGTCGGCCAACTGCGTGTTGCCTGTGCGGGGGGTGGCTTGCTACCCTTCGCACCACTTCTTGGAGCCATCCCTGGCCTCGCCCCTGCCCGTCTGCCCGTTCTGCAAGGGCGCAATCCCAGCGGACACGCTCCGTTTCGGCGGAAATTGTCCGCATTGCATGCTCGAAATCCCGGGTGAGGAAGCCCCGACCGATCCCGGTCTCCAGGCGCGCCTGCGCAAGGAGCAGGAGGACAAGGTCCAGCTCGCCCAGAAGCAGCGGAAGAACCGTATCTACGGCGCGATCAGCCTCGTGGTGTTGCTCGGTCTCGGTGGCGTGGGCTTCGCCGCCTACCAGGCGCAGCAGGAAGCGCTCACCTACGAGATGGACGACTACTACGCCACGCCGCTCTCCGAGCTGCAGACGGCCGCGGCCGTGGTCGAGCCCGGGGCGGCAACCCCCGGGGGGGCCGACGTCGCGATCGCCCAGGCCGGCGGACGGCCGACGGGCCGCAAGCCGGCCGTGGCATCCATCGGCGGTGGAGCTGCGACCGAGCCCAGCGGCGCCCGGCGGCCGGACTACGCCAGCGGGTCCGACGAGCCGCCCCCCCAGGTCTCCTCGGCCACCGGCACCGGCGGCGGGGACATCGGGGCGGGGACCATCAAGGTCGGGTACGTCGGCAGTGACAAGGTGTTGACCGACAACGACGAGATCTTCGCGATGGCGAAGGCCGTCATCAACGCGTCGAGCCCCCAACTCACGGCCTGCTACAACAACCGGCTCAAGCAGGTCGAGGGCCTCAAGGGCGCGTGGGAGGTCGCGTTCACCATCGCGAAGAACGGCACCGCCCGGAGCGTGAAGGTCGCTGGCGTGAACGGCGCGGACGCCGATCTCGAGCGGTGCATGACCCAGGCCGTCTCGTCCTGGAAGTTCCAGAAGATCGTGAAGGACCAGCCCGTCAAGAAGACCTACCGCTTCGGCGCGGGCGGCTGGTAGTCGAGGTGCGAAGGCCCTGGGCGCGATTCTGCGCGTCCGGGCTACCGACTCGCCAGGGGCTTCCGTAGCAGGATCGCGTCGCAGCCGTCGGTGTAGTAGCGGGGCCGGCACCCGACGGCGCGGTAGCTCCGCGCCTCGTACATCGCGATCGCCGCGACGTTGTCGCTGCGCACCTCCAGCCAGGCGTTCTCCGCCGAGGGCGACCGGGCTTCCAGGGCGTCGAGCAGCCGACCACCGAGCCCGGCGCGCCGGGCGTCGGGAGAGACCGCGATCTGCAGGATGTGCAGCTCGTCGAGCACCGCCCACCCGATCGCGAAGGCGATCGGGCGGCCGGGCTCTCCGAGGACCAGGAAGACCCCGCCGGGCCGGAAGAGCTCGTCCTGGAGCATGCCGCGGCTCCAGGGGTCCTCGGCGAAGCAGACGTGCTCGAGCGCGACGAGGGCGTCGAGGTCGGCGGCCGTGGCGTCGCGGCACGGGGGCATCGTCGTCATCGGGTTGCTCGCACCGTCGTGCGTGCCCGGAGGCCGGTCATCCAGTCCTGGTACACGGCTGACGTGATGGCGTCCCGGTCGAGGACGGAGGCGGCCTGGCCGGCGTTTCGCGCGACATAGCGCTCGACCACGAGGCGGCTGTAGAGGAAGCCGAGGAGCTTCTCGTCGTCGAGGCCCCAGCGAGCCAGGAAGGTGTCGTGATCCTCGGGGTGGGCCCACCCGTCCCGGAAGCGAGCCCACCGGGCCCGCACGTCCGCGGCGGGTGGCTTGTAGATCGCGATGTCCCCCGCGAGGTCGCGCAGGATCGCGAAGTCGATGAGCCGTTGCTCGAGGAGGTAGGCGGGATCTTCGAGCGGGGCGAGCGGACTCACATCGTTCCGATCGAAGTCGCCTTCGAAGTCGAGGTCCGACCGGGTCACGATGCGATCCCCGACCACGTGCAGGATCCCGTCGACCACCTCGGCGGCGGCCATGCTGGAGAGCCAGACCCAGACCATGCCGGCCGAATAACCCGGGCGGGTAGCAGTCCGGCCATCATCCGTTAGAAGGCACGGCCGCTCCCGATGATCGAAGCCCACGCCCTCACCAAGTCCTACGGCCCCCGGCTCGCGCTGAACAACGTCTCGTTCACCGTCGGCAAGGGGGAGATCGTCGGGTTCCTCGGTCCCAACGGCGCCGGAAAGACGACGACCATGCGCATCCTGACCGGGTTCCTCCCGGCCACGGGGGGGGATGCGCGCGTCGCGGGGTTCGACGTGTTCGACGCCCCGATGGAGGTCAAGCGCCGCGTCGGCTACCTCCCCGAGTCGCCGCCGCTCTACCCCGAGCTCACGGTGGGGGACTACCTGGCCTTCATCGCCGAGCTCCGCGGGTTCACCGGGCGCGCCGTGCACCAGCGCACCGGCAGCGTGATGGAGCGCGTGGGGTTGGCCGGCTGGGAGCGTCGCATCCTCGGCTCGCTCTCGAAGGGCTACCGGCAGCGCGTCGGGCTCGCCCAGGCGCTGATCCACGATCCACCCGTGCTCATCCTCGACGAGCCCACGAGCGGCCTCGATCCGGCCCAGCTCGTCGGCATCCGCGATCTCGTCAAGTCGCTCGCCGGCACGCACACCGTCATCCTCTCCACGCACATCCTCTCGGAGGTCGAGGCGCTCTGTCCGCGCGCCCTCGTCATCAACAAGGGGCAGCTCGTCGCAGAGGGTTCGCTCGCCGAGCTCCGCGCGATGGCCCCGGGGGGGGACTGGTACCTCGCCGAGCTCGACGGGATCGACGCCCCGCGGCTCGGCTCGCTCGCCGAGGTCGATCTCGTCGAGCCGCTCGGGCAGGACGGCCCGTGGCGCTCGTTCCGTGTGAACGCGCGCCAGGATCCGCGTGTGGCCATCGCCGAGCTCGCCCGTGCCGCCGGTGCGCGCGTCCGGACCCTCGAGCACCGCATGCCGACGCTCGAAGAGGCGTTCGTGGCCATCGTGGGCCGCGAATGAGGGATGTGCTGACCCTGTGGAAGAAGGAGCTCCGGATCTACTTCGTGAGCCCGCTCGCCTACGTGTTCCTGTCGGCGTTCCTCTTCCTGGCGGGCCTGTTCTTCTACCTGGGCGTGACCCTCACCGGCGAGGCCTCCCTGCGGGTCCTCCTCGGCAACCTCGCGATCACCCAGCTCTTCGTGCTCCCGATGCTCACCATGCGGCACTTCGCGGAGGAGCGGCGCCTCGGCACGCTCGAGCTGCTCATGACCGCCCCGGTCTCGCTCGGGGCCATCGTCATCGGCAAGTGGCTCGCCTCGCTCACGTTGTGCCTGCTCATGTTCCTCGGCACCCTCGTGTTTCCGGCGGTGCTCGCCTACTACGGGGATCCCGACTGGGGTGTCGTGTTCACGAGCTACCTCGGGCTCGTGGGGGTCGCCTCCGCGTTCTGCGCGGCCGGGCTCTTCGCCTCGTCGCTGACGGATGACCAGGTGGCCGCCGGCCTCATCGGGATCGTGATCCTCCTGCCCTTCTGGCTCGTCGGGCGGGCGGAGGCGCTCCTCCCCGAGGCGTGGGCCGACACGGTGCGGCCGCTCTCCGTGCTCGTCCACCTCGACTCGTTCAACCGCGGCGTCCTCGACACCGCGGACCTGTTCTACTTCGTGGCGTTCACCGGCGTGTTCCTCTTCCTCACCTTCCGCTCGCTCGAGTCGCGCCGGTGGCGATGAACCGCACCCTCCAGCGCCGGCTCGCGGTCGGCTCCAACGCCACGATCGCGACCGTGCTCGTCGTCGCCGCCGTCGTGGTGGTGTACCTCCTCGTCGACCGCTTCCGGATCCGCGTCGATCTCTCGGCGGACCAGGGGAGCGTGCTCGCGGCCGACACCGTGAACAAGCTCGGCCTCCTCGACCGCGACACCCAGGCGGTCACCGTGACCGCCTTCTCGGCGCAACGCGGCAAGAAGGAGTCCTACTTCAAGGATCGGCAGCTCCAGGACCTCCTCGAGGAGATGGACTACAACTCGGGCGTGGTCGAGACCCGGTTCATCGACTTCGACAAGGAGCGCCTCACCGCCGAGAAGCTCGGCGTGACCGACTACGGCACCGTCGTGGTGCAGCGGGGGGACCGCCGCGTCGACCTCCAGGATCGCGATCTGTTCCGGCGCTCCGGCAAGGGGGACGACCGCAAGATCGAATTCCTCGGCGAGGCCGCGATCAACCGCGCGTTCTCCCAGCTGATGTCGGACACGCGGCGCGTTGTCTACGCGCTCGTGGGACACGGCGAGCTCGACCCCGAGGGGCGCGATGCGGGCGGCATGGCCGACCTCGCCGCGGCGCTCGACCAGGAGAACTACCAGCTCAAGCGCCTCGACTTCGTGCGCGACCGTGAGGACGCCGCCCCGCGCGTCCCGGACGACGCTGCCGCGGTGGTCGTCGCCCGTCCGCGCGTCGCCATCCCCGCCCTCGAGGAGGACCTCCTGTTGGCCTACCTCGCGACCGGCGGGTCCCTCCTGTTCGCCGTGGAGCCCGGCTCGTACGTCCCCAGCCTGCTCGGCCGCCTCGGTGTCGTCGTCCCCGAGGGCATCGTGCTCGACAAGCTGTTGGTGTTCCCGTACCCGGACCGCCCGGTGCCCCGCTACAAGTCGCACCCCATCACCAAGGACCTCTCGGACCAGATGCTCGTGACCGTCGTGTCGCGCGCGGCCCCGGTCCAGGCGTCGGTGCCCCCGAAGGAGGGCGTGCGTGCCTCCACGCTGCTCGAGACCTCGCGGGACGGCTGGATCGAGCGGGGCGGCGTGCTCGAGGGCGGCGCCGCGACGTTCGAGAGCGGCCTCGACGGCGCCGGCCCCGCCGCGATGGCGCTGGCGCTGGAGCTCGGCCCCGACTCCGGGATGGTGAAGCGCGGTCGGGCGCGGGTGGTGGTGCTGGGAGATGCCGACGCCATCGGCAACGGCCTCCTCTCCGAGGGCCCCGGCAACGCGAGCTTCGCCATCAACACGTTCCGCTGGCTCCTCGGTGACGAGGGGCGGCTCTCCGTCGTCGGACGCCCGACCACGGTGCGTCGCCTCGCCCTGTCGTCGGACGACCTCGGCAAGGTGCGCTGGATGGTCCTCTCCATCGGTCCGCTCCTCGCGGTGCTGCTCGGCGCCGGTGTCTGGGCGGCGAGGCGGGGTCGATGAAGACGTTCCGTGGCACCCTCATCGCGCTCGTCGCCCTCCTCGCGCTGCTCGGGGCGTGGTGGGTGGTGCGCCCCGTCGAGCTCACGCCCGCGGAGCGGAAGGCCGCGCTCAAGGGCACGGAGAAGCCCATCTTCGTGTTCGAGAAGGCCAACCTCGTCAAGGTGGAGGTCACCCGGCCGGAGGGCACGATCGTCCTCGGCGAGCGCGCCGACGGCTGGTGGCTCGAGGGGGAGGACCTCCGGGCGAGCCGCTCGATGGTGAACCGCGTGAAGCACCAGCTCCACGACCTCGTGGCGCGCGCCACCGTCGTGGACGGCCCCGCGGACGATGCCCTGTACGGCCTCGGGGGCAGCACGATCCACGTCAAGCTCACGTTCCGCGACGGCTCGACGGAACAGTTCGACGCCGGCGATCCCAACCCCACCGGGGTCAGCTTCTACATCCGCAAGACCGGCGACACCGCGGTCTACACCGTCAAGAAGAGCGCGGTGGACTACTACAGTCTCTCGCTCGCCGAGTTCCGGGAGCGTCGCTTCGCGACCTTCGACAGCAAGGACGTCGACGCGCTCGCGGCCGACCTCCCCGGCGGGCGGCGCCTCGCCTTCCAGCGCACCGGTGAGCGGAGCTGGGACATGTTGGAGCCCCGGCAGCTCGCCGCGGACGACAGCGGGATCCGCGGCCTCCTCGGGCGCGTCTCTGCGCTCAAGGCCATCCAGTTCGTCACCGACGACGCTACCGATCTCGCGACGTACGGCCTGGACGCGCCCCGCGCCCGCATCACCATCCGGTTCTCCGGCCGGGAGCCGCTCACGCTCCTCCTCGGCGCGCTCACCGGCGAGAAGGACGGCGAGTACGCCCTCGCCTACGTGAAGCTGGAGGACGAGGCCACGATCTACGCCGCGCGCGACGGCCTGCTCGAGGACTACCTCGCCGACCCCGACACCTTCCGGCTCACCCGCTTCGCCCGCATGGATCCGAACACCCTCGCGTCGTTGGTCACCACCTTCGCCGGTGACGAGCGCGACGCCGACCTCACCGGGACGGTGACCGTGCGCATGGAGGCGGATCGCTGGCTCTGGGACACCGGGGTCCCCGTGCCCGGGAGCACGCCGAAGCGCCTCGCGACCCGCGTCGCCAACGTGCAGGCCGACGAGTTCGTGGCCGAGGTCGCCCCCGACGCCGAGTACGGCTTCGACACCCCGCTGGCCACCATCGTGATGCACGACCGGGGGGGAGAGTCACGCACGATCGTCGTGGGTGACAACGCCCCGGCCATCCTGGATCCCGAGGGGCACGCCCGCGATCGCTTCTACGCCCGCGCCCTGGAATTCCCCGAGATCTACATCATCGACAGCGGCCTCGTCGACGTCGTCAAGGATCTGATGCGCGAGCATCGCCGCAAGGCCACGGGCGACTCCGAGAAGACCGAACGTCGCGACCGCATCGAGTCCGAGCGCACCGGCGCCCCCACCCCGGGGGCCTCCGCTCCAGGGGTCACCGGGGCTCCCAAGTGAGGTGGCGCCGCCGCGTGTACGTGGCCGCGGCCATGGTGCTCGCGGCGTGCAGCGGCGGAGAGGTCGCGACCCCCTCGCCAGGCGGCGTGACCCTCGTGTACGCGGGCAACCTCGACGGCGAGATCGAGCCGTGTGGTTGACCGCGTCATCCTCTGGGCGGTCTGTCCAGGCGAAACACGGTGATCGAGGGGCTCCGTCAGGAAGGGCCGGTGGTCGTGGTCGACGCCGGCAACCTGTACGCGGGCAAGGCCGTGCTCCGCGCGGAGGACCAGGCCCAGCAGGTGGAGAAGGCGCGTCTGCAGGCGGCGGCGTACGCCCTCGCCGGCGTCGACGCGATGCTCCCGGGCGCCGGCGATCTCGCGTTGGGGTTGCCGACCGTGCGTGAGCTCGCCACCACCCACGCGCTGCCCTACGTCGCCGCGAACCTCGAGTGCGAGCGGGAGCGCCCGTTTCCCGCGTCGCTCCGCGTCGAGCGGGGGGGCTACTCGTTCCTCTTCGTGGGCGTGGTCGGCAACACGATCAAGGAGCCCACCTGCCGGGCGACCGAGCCGATCGCGGCCGTGCGCGCGGCCCTCGAGGGGGCCCCCTCCGACGTTGTCGTGGTGCTCTCCGGCCAGAAGGCCCAGGAGGACGACGCCCTCGTGGCCGCCCTCCCGGGCATCTCGATCGTCGTGAACGGCCAGGACCGCCAGCAGCTCGAGCAGCCGCGTTCGTTGTCGAACGGGGGCTTCTTCCTCGCGGCGGGGTCGCGCGGCAAGCAGCTCGGCGTGTTGTCCTTCAAGCTCACGCCGGGCGCGACGGTGTGGCGGGACGGCCAGGTCCTCGGTCGCATCGCCGAGCAGCGGGACAGCTACCGCGCGCGGACCGCCGAGCTGAAGAAGCGGCTCGCCTCCGCGACCGACGAGGCCTCCCGCGATCGCTTCGGAAAGCAGGTCTCCTTCTTCGAAGGCAAGACCGCGGAGCTCGAGCAGTCGCTCGAGAAGGCCGCGGGGGAGGGCGGCCCCGCCCACCACGCCACGAACCGGCTGGTCGATCTCGGGACCGAGCTGGCCGATCACCCGGGGACCGCGGCGCTCGTCGCGAAGTCCAAGGGCGCCATCGAGGCCGCCGAGCCCGTCGTTACGGTGTCCGCGGTCGCGTCCGGTCCGTTCGCGGGCTCCAGCGCCTGCACCGGCTGCCACGCCGAGCAGGCGAAGCAGTGGAGCGGCACCGCGCACGCGCGCGCATGGGCCTCGCTCGTGGCCGTCGACCGGGAGCGGGATCGGGCGTGCTTCTCCTGCCACGTCACCGGCGCGCTGCACCCCGACGGGCCGCAGGACCCGGGCGCGGTCGCCGGGCTGGAGAACGTGGGCTGCGAGGCCTGCCACGGGCCGGGCAAGGCGCACGTCGCGAACCCCACTTCGGTCGACCTCGTCGCGAAGCCGGACGTGGCCCGGTGCGTCGGGTGTCACGATGGCAAGCAGGACGAGGGCCGCTTCGACCCCGCCACCTACCTACCCAAGGTGATGCATTGACCTCCGCGAACCCCGCCACCGCCACCCTCGCGCGCCGGGCCGGCTCGTGGCTCGGGCTCTGCTTCGCGTGGAGCTGGGGCCTCGCGGGCGTGGTGTACGCCGCGGGGATCCCGATGGAGGGCTACTGGGGCCTCGCGCTCGCGATCCCGTTCCTGGTGGGCCCGCTCCTGGCATCCCTCGCGTGGAAACGTTTCGTCGTCCACGAGCCGGCGTCGAGCCTCGACACCGGGCTCCGCTTCGACGGCACCGTCCTCTTGTCCTGGATCGCGCCGGTGATCGTCGTCTGGGCGTCGGCGCTCGTCGCCCACCTCTTCGGGTGGGGCACCCTCGACCTCACCGGCGGCCCGATCATCGAGCGCGTGCTCGCGCTCCGCGGAGAGGACGCCGCCGCCCGCGTGCGGGAGGGCCTCGCCGCGGCCGCGGTGCCGTACCCCGTGCTCGCCTCCCTCCAGGCGCTGATCGTGGGGCTCTTCTTCTACACGCCGCTGGCCTTCGCCGAGGAGATCGGCTGGCGTGGCGTGCTCCTGCGCGAGCTCCGGCCGCTGGGCTTCTGGCCGGCCGCCCTGCTCATCGGGCTCGCCTGGGGCATCTGGAACGTGCCGCTGGTGCTCCTCGGCGGCCACTTCCCCGACGCCCCGGTGCAGGGCGCGCTCGTGCTCGTCGGCGCCTCGATCCCGCTCGGCGCGTTGTTCGCCTGGGTGCGGCAGGCCAGCGGCACCGTGTGGGCCGCGGCGCTCGCGCACGGTGTCCTCAACGCGCTCAGGGGCTTCCACGAGCTCGTCCTCACGGAGGGGACCCCCCAGGTGGTGGGCGTCCTCGGCGTGGCGGGCGGCATCGTGCTCCTCGTCCTCGCGGTGGTGCTCTTCGCCCGCTTCCCCGCCGGTCCGCCCGAGCCGGCGCAGGCCGCCTGATGATCGTGCTCGGCATCGAGAGCTCGTGCGACGAGACCGCTGCCGCGGTCGTCGGCCCCGGCGGCGTCCGCTCCGACGTCGTGTACGGGCAGGCGATCCACGCGGCCTACGGCGGTGTCGTGCCCGAGATCGCCAGCCGGGCCCACGCCGAGCAGATCGTGCCCGTCGTGCGCGCCGCCCTCGCGCAGGCCGGCGTGGAGCGTCCGGATGCCGTGGCCGCCACCGCCGGGCCCGGTCTCATCGGCGCGGTCCTCGTGGGCCTCTCCTTCGGCCGCGCCGCGGCGCTTGCCTGGGGCGTCCCGTTCATGCCGGTGAACCACCTCGAAGGCCACCTGCTCTCCCCGCTCCTCGACGATCCGGCGCCCGCCTTCCCCTTCCTCGGGCTCGTCGTGAGCGGCGGGCACACGACCCTCTACCTCGCCGAGGGCGTCGGGGCCTACCGCACCCTCGCCGAGACCGTCGACGACGCCGTGGGCGAGGCGTTCGACAAGGTCGCGCGCATGTTGGGCCTCGGCTACCCCGGCGGGCCCCTCGTGGACGCCCTGGCCGTCGGCGGCGATCCGGGCGGTGTGCCGCTCCCGCGCCCCCGCGTGGGCGATCTGGACATGAGCTTCGCCGGCCTCAAGACCGCGGTCCGGACCCGCCTCGAGCGCTTCCCCGACACGCCGCCGGCCGACCTCGCGGCGAGCTTCCAGGAGGCCGTGTCCGACGTGCTCGTCGACCGCATCCAGCGCGCCGCGGCGCGCACGGGCGTCGAGCGCATCGCCATCGGCGGCGGCGCCGCCGCGAACAGCCGGATCCGCGCGCGCGTCGACGCGTGCGGACTCCAGGCCTTCCTTCCTCCCCGGGCCCGGTGCACCGACAACGGCGCGATGATCGCGAACGTCGGGCGCCTGCGCCTCCTCGCCGGGCTCCCCCCCGGTCCCTCCAACGCGCGTCCCCGGTGGGCGGTCGGCACCCCATGATTCATCCCGCCACCCGGCTCCGCGAGCTCGAGCAGCGAGCGCGCCGCCGGTTCGGTCAGAACTTCCTCGTCTCGCCGGAGGCGGTCGATCGGATCGTCTACGCCGCCGGCCTCACGCCGACCGACCGCGCGCTCGAGATCGGCCCCGGCCTCGGCGTCCTCACCGAGCGGATCCGCGCCACCGGCGCCGACACCCGCTGCATCGAGATCGACCGGGACCTCGCCGCGGCCCTGCGCGAGAGCATGCCCGACCTCGTGCTCGTCGAGGGGGATGCCATGCGCGTCGACCTCGACGAGGTGTGCCCCGGCCCGGGGTGGAAGGTAATCGCGAACCTCCCGTACAACGTCGCGACCCCGCTTCTGTTGCGCCTCCTCGGGCACCCCGAGCACTTCACCACCATGGTGCTGATGTTCCAGCGGGAGGTCGGGGAGCGCATCCAGGCCGGTCCGAGCCACTCCTCCCGCGGCTCCCTGTCCGTCCAGGTGCAGGTCCGCGCCCGGGTGCGGCCCGTGCTCACCCTGCCGCCCGGGGCCTTCCACCCGGCCCCCAAGGTCCACTCGGTCGTGCTCGGCTTCGAGCTCATCCCCGAGCCCGACTTCGGTGGCGTCTCGCCAGCGTTCTTCGATCGCATCGTGCGGCTCGGGTTCAGCCACCGTCGCAAGACGCTCCTCAACTCACTCGGGAGCGGGTTGATGCGCGTGAGCGCCCAGGCCGCTTGCGACGCCGCCGGGATCGACAGCCGTCGCCGCGCCGAGACGTTGGATCTGCCCGAATGGCGCCGACTCGCCGCCGCGGTGCAGGACGTGCGCGCCGCCGAGGGGCAGGCGGAGCCCGCGCTCGAGGAGCTCCCGGAGAGCGAAGCGTAAGGTACGGGTAATCGGCCTTCCAGGTCCCGTTGTGTCGGAACCTCCGCGCCTGGCGCTTGGCATCCGGGTCCGCTCGCGCTAATCGCCCCATGGGAAGGCAAGCGAACGCCCATGCGGATCACGTCCTGCGGGATCACCGACGTCGGTGTGAAGCGCACGAACAACGAAGACAACTACCTCATCAACGACGAGCTCAACCTCTTCGTCGTCTGCGACGGGATGGGGGGCCACGCCGGCGGGGAGTTCGCGAGCGCCATCGCCGTGAACACGGTGGAGGAGGTGCTCTCCGACCTCGAGACGTCCCCCGAGATCGAGGCCGCGCGGGAAGAAGGCGCGGTCGAGGTGATGCGGGAGCGCCTCCGGTACGCCATCCGCCTCGCGGGGAAGCGCATCTTCGAGAAGGCCAACGCCGAGCCCGAGTATCGCGGCATGGGGACAACCTGCCTCGTGCTCCTGGTCGACGGGTCGAACGCCTTCGTGGCCCACGTGGGGGATTCCCGGGGCTACATCGTGCGCGAGGGTCGGATCGAGCAGCTCACCGAGGACCACTCCCTCGTGAACGAGCGCATCCGCGCCGGGTTGTTGACCCCCGAGCAGGCACGGCACCACAAGCTGAAGAACATCATCACGCGCTCGCTCGGCTACACGGAGGACGTGGAGATCGACATCCAGGTGCGCGCGCTCCGTCGGGGGGATCGCTTCCTGCTCTGCAGTGACGGCCTGTCGAACCTGGTCGAGCCCGCGGAGCTCGGGGAGGCCGTGCGCTCGATGAACCCGCAAGAGGCCGCTCGACACCTCGTCCAGTTGGCGTGCGCCCGCGGTGGGGACGACAACATCACGGCCGTGATCACGCGTGTCGACGAGCTCGCGTAGCCAATCCGGCGGCGCGCCCAGCGGTCTCCCGAAAGGCGACACGTCGGACACCCGCTACACGGTCATGCTGGTGCCCGAGGGCGGGCGAGGGAGCGTCTGGCAGGCGAGCGTGCCGTTGCGGCGCGTGCGGCAGGGGCTCGCCGTGGGCGCGACCGGCGTGGTGGTGCTCGTCGTCCTCGCGGGCGTACAGGCCGCCACGTTTCCGCGGGTGGTGGCCCACGACCAGCTCGTCGGGGAGAACCTCGCGCTCAAGGCCCGGCTCGACCAGGTCGACCGCCGCATCGCCGATCTCCAACCCATCGTCGAACGCGTGCGCGCCTACGACGACCACCTCCGCTCCATCGAGGCGCGCGAGGCGCTCCCCGGCTTCGGTCCGCTCGACTCCGACGAGGCCGCCGAGCGCCAGGCCTGGATCGAAGGCGTGGTCTTTCCGGCTTCCCGCGCCGATGCCGAGCGGCCTCGCGGAGAGGTGGAGGCCCAGCTCGCGGCGCTCGAGGAGGATCTGCGCGTGCTCGCGCCCGGCCTCGACGACTACGAGGAGCTGCTGGAGCGCTTCGACGGGTTCCACTCGGCGCTCCCGAAGGTGTGGCCCGTGGAGGGTGTGCTCACGTCGCCCTTCGGCTACCGGCGTTCGCCGTTCGGGCGGAAGTGGAAGTTCCACACCGGGCTCGACCTGGCCGCGCCCCACGGCACCCCCATCTACGCCACCTCGGACGGCCTGGTCTCCTTCGCGGACTGGCACTCCGGCCACGGGCGGATGATCGAGGTCGACCACGGTTACGACGTGACGACTCGTTACTGCCACGCGTCCCGGCTCCTGGTCGGGGAGGGCGATCTCGTCGCTACCGGCGATCTGATCGCGCTGGTCGGCAGCACGGGGATGAGCACGGGCCCGCACCTGCACTACGAGCTGCTCCTCGACGGCGAGAAGGTGGACCCGCTCGAATACCTCCCCTGATTCCGGTCTGGCGGGGGAGCGGTTCGAGGACACCGGCGACTGGACGCACCCATTCGTGATTGGGTTATACGCGCGGGTTCGTGGGGTACCTCCGATGATGGGACTCGATACCGTCTTCAAGCGTGTCTTCGGCACGCGCGCCGACCGGCTCATCCGGAAGATGGGCCCGGACGTGGCCCGGATGAACGCGCTCGAGGCGGGCCTGCGCGCGCTCTCCGACGAGGAATTGCGCGGGAAGACCGCGGAGTTCCGTCAGAAGATCGACAACGGCGCCCCGTTGGACGACCTGATGCACGAGGCGTTCGCCACCGTGCGCGAAGCCGGCCGCCGAACGATGGAGATGCGCCACTTCGACGTGCAGCTCATCGGCGGGATGGTGCTCCACCGCGGCATGGTGGCCGAAATGAAGACGGGCGAGGGAAAGACCCTTGTCGCCACCCTTCCGGTCTACCTCAACGCGCTGTCCGGCAAGGGCGCCCACGTCGTCACCGTGAACGACTACCTCGCCAGCCGTGACGCCGAGTGGATGGGCCGGATCTACAAGTTCCTCGGCCTCTCCACGGGGACCATCCTGTCGAACGAGCGCAACGACGGCATCAAGCGCGCCGCGTACGGATCGGACATCACGTACGGCACGAACAACGAGTTCGGCTTCGACTACCTCCGCGACAACATGAAGTTCCGGATCGAGGACTATGTCCAGCGCGGGCACAACTTCGCGATCGTGGACGAGGTCGACTCCATCCTCATCGACGAGGCGCGGACCCCGCTGATCATCAGCGGCCCGACCGAGATGGCGATCGACAAGTACTTCATCATCGACGGGATCATCCCGCTCCTGCAGAAGGAGATCGACTTCACCGTCGACGAGAAGCAGCGCGCGGTGAGCCTGACCGACGAGGGGATGGACAAGGTCGAGGCGCGGCTCGGGGTGGACAACCTCTACGACCCGCACAACATGGAGATCCTCCACCACGTCAACCAGGCGCTCAAGGCGCACTTCCTGTTCAAGCGCGACAAGGACTACGTCGTGGCGGACAGCAAGGTCGTCATCGTCGACGAGCACACCGGCCGGCTCATGTCCGGGCGGCGCTGGTCCGACGGCCTCCACCAGGCGATCGAGGCCAAGGAGCGCGTGAAGGTCGAGTCCGAGAGCCAGACCTACGCCACGATCACCTTCCAGAACTTCTTCCGCATGTACGGCAAGCTCGCGGGCATGACCGGCACCGCGGAGACCGAGGCGGAGGAGTTCGGCAACATCTACAAGCTCGAGGTCGTGCCGATCCCCACCAACCGGACGGTCGCGCGGCTCGATCACCACGACATCGTCTACAAGACCCAGGCGGAGAAGTTCCGCAAGGTCATGACCGAGCTCGAGGAGTGCTACGCCAAGAAGCAGCCCGTGCTCGTGGGGACCACCAGCGTCGAGAAGTCCGAGCTCGTCGCCCGGCTCCTCACCAAGAAGGGCATCCCGCACGAGGTCCTCAACGCGAAGAACCACGCCCGCGAGGCGGAGATCGTCGCGCAGGCCGGCCGGCTCGGCGCGATCACCATCTCGACGAACATGGCGGGTCGCGGCACCGACATCAAGCTCGGCGGGGATCCCGAGGGGCTCGCGCGCCTCGAGGTCGGTGTCGACGCCTCCCCCGAGGTATGGGCGGAGGCCCTGGTGCGGTACCGGGCGCAGGTGGAGGACGAACGCGCGAAGGTCATGGCCGCCGGCGGGCTCCACATCCTCGGCACCGAGCGCCACGAGTCGCGTCGCATCGACAACCAGCTCCGCGGCCGCGCCGGTCGCCAGGGCGATCCCGGCTCCTCCCGCTTCTACCTCTCCCTCGAGGACGATCTGCTGCGCATCTTCGGCAGCGACAAGATCATCGTGTGGATGGAGCGGATGGGCCTCAAGGACGACGAGCCGATCGAGCATCGCTGGATCACGTCCTCCATCGAGGGCGCGCAGAAGAAGGTCGAGGGGCACAACTTCAACATCCGGAAGAACCTCCTCGAGTACGACGACGTCATGAACCTCCAGCGCAAGGCGGTCTACGACCTCCGTCGCCGCGCGCTCACCGGGGAGAACGTCCGCCAGATGATGCTCGAGAGCATCCGGGCGCTCATCGACGACTTCATGGACGAGCACATCGGCGAGGGCGTCGCCGCCGACGCCTGGAACACCGAGGCGTTCCTGCGGCGGATCGACGAGGTCTTCACCGTCCGGTGGGACGAGACCCCCGCGCAGGTCAAGGAGCTCTCCCGCGTCGAGCTCAAGCAGCGGCTCACCACCGACGCCGTGGCCGCCTACGAGGCCAAGGAGAAGGAGGTCGGCGAGGAGGGGATGCGCCAGCTCGAGCGGATGCTCCTGCTCCAGTTCGCCGACCAGTTCTGGAAGGACCACCTGCTCGCGATGGATCGCCTGCGGGACGGCATCGGCCTCCGTGGCTACGGGCAGCGCAACCCGCTCCTGGAGTACAAGAAAGAGGCCTTCCAGATGTTCCAGCTGATGAACTCGCTTCGCGACGAGTCCGTCGTGAGCCGGCTCCTCCGCATCCAGATGCAGGTCGCCGAGACCGCGGCGAGCGCGCCCGGCAAGGCGATGGCGAAGCGGGTCGCCTCCGGCGCGCTCGACGACGAGTTGGAGCAGGACGGCGCATCCGCGCTGCCCGTGTTCGAGCCCATCCCCGCGCTGACCTCGCCCCTGGCGAATTTCACGCGCCCCGCGAAGGGCGCGGAGGCCCGCCTGTTCGCCATGGAGCACGAGGTCCGTCGCAACGACCCGTGCCCGTGCGGGAGCGGCCTGAAGTTCAAGAAGTGCTGCTACGAGGAGCCCGCGGAGTCGGTGACGTCGTCGTAGCGCTCCGGTTGCCTCTCGTTCGCCGTCCGGTTAGCTGGCGGTGCCTTCGGGACCTCCCGAAGAGATCCACGCCGGGCCACAGGCTCGCGGCCCCCGGTGCTCCTGTTCGCAGGGGTCGGGTCGCGACCTCCGGCGGTCGCAACAACCACACCTGCGGGTCCTCCCGCATCGAGATCATCAAATGGCAAATGTCTCTCTCCGTGAGCTCCTCGAAGCCGGTGTCCACTTCGGCCACCAGACCCGCCGGTGGAACCCCCGCATGCGCCCGTACATCTACGGGCAGAAGAACGGCGTTCACATCATCGACATCCAGCAGACGGCCCGTGCCCTGGTGGACGCCTCCCGCTACATCACGAGCATCGTGAGCCGCGGGCAGCCGGTCCTCTTCGTCGGCACCAAGCGCGCCGCGCGCGACATCGTCTCCGAGGAGGCGCGTCGCTCCCAGATGTTCTTCGTCAACGACCGCTGGCTGGGTGGCACGCTCACCAACTTCCAGACCGTCAAGAAGTCCATCGAGCGCCTCAACTCCCTCACGAAGGCGCGCACCGAGGGCAAGTTCGAGCAGCTCACCAAGAAGGAAGCGCTCACGCTGACCCGCGAGATCGAGAAGATGGAGAAGTCGCTCGGCGGCATCAAGGACATGAAGTCCCTCCCCGGGGCCCTGTTCGTGATCGACCCGAAGAAGGAGCACATCGCCGTCCTCGAGGCCGGCAAGCTCGGCATCCCCGTCGTGGCGCTGTGCGACACCAACTGCGATCCGGACGGCATCGACTACGTCATCCCCGGCAACGACGACGCGATCAAGTCCATCCGCCTCTTCACCGGCGCGATCGCGGACGCGGCCGCCGAGGGTGTGCAGGCCGGCCGGACCGACGCCGCCCCCATCATCCACGGCGATGACGGCCGTGGCGTCGAGGTCTACCGTCGCACGGTCGCCGAAGAGCCGGCCGCCCCCGCCGCGCCCGCCACCCCCAACTCGGAGCCCGAGGCGTAGGCCCCGGTCCCCCGAAAGACACTGGAGGAAACATGGCGACCATGGAACAAATCAGGGATCTGCGCGAGCGCACCGGCGCCGGGATCCTCGACTGCAAGAAGGCCCTCGGTGAGGCCGGTGACGACGTGGAGAAGGCCATCGACTGGCTCCGCGCGAAGGGCCTCTCGTCCGCCGCGAAGAAGTCCGGGCGCGTGGCCAGCGAGGGGCTGGTCGAGGCGTACATCCACGCCGGCGGCAAGATCGGCGTCATCGTCGAGCTCAACTGCGAGACCGACTTCGTCGCGATGAACGAGAAGTTCAAGAACCTCGCACGGGACATCGCGATGCACATCGCGGCCGCCGCGCCCGAGTACCTCTCGCGCGACGAGGTCCCCGCCGACGCCTACGAGAAGGAGAAGGCGGTCCAGCTCGAGAAGACGATGTCCGAGGGCAAGCCCCAGCAGATTGCCGCCAAGATCGTCGAGGGCCGCATGAGCAAGTGGTACGAGGACGTCTGCCTCCTCGACCAGAAGTACGTGAAGGACGATTCCAAGACGATCGACCAGCTGGTGAAGGAGCTCGTCTCCACCATCGGCGAGAACATCAAGATCCGCCGCTTCGTGCGCTACGTCATGGGCGAGGGTCTCGAGAAGAAGTCCAATGACTTCGCCGCCGAAGTCGCCGCGCAGTCGGGCGTCAAGTAGCGGCGGGGAATCAAGCAACGGAGTTTATCGTGGCCGGACCCGTCTACCGCCGAATCCTTTTGAAGCTTTCGGGGGAGATGCTCGCTGGGGATGCCGATTTCGGCATCCAACAGTCGGTGCTCGGCCGCTTCGCCGACGAGGTCATCGAGGTCCACAAGCTCGGTGTCCAGATCGGCATCGTCATCGGCGGCGGGAACATCTTCCGGGGTGTCCCCGCCTCCGAGGGCGGCATGGATCGTGCGCATGCCGACTACATGGGCATGCTCGCGACCTGCATCAACGCGCTCGCGCTTCAAGATGCGCTCGAGCAGAAGGGCTGCTACACCCGCGTGATGTCGGCGGTCCGCATCGAGCAGGTGTGCGAGCCCTACATCCGGCGCCGCGCGGTGGCCCACCTCAACAAGGGGCGGGTCGTCATCTTCGCGGCCGGCACCGGAAATCCGTACTTCAGCACGGACACCGCGGCATCGCTGCGGGCCCTCGAGATCCACGCGGACGTGATCCTCAAGGCCACCAAGGTGGACGGCGTCTACGACAAGGATCCGAAGAAGCACGCCGACGCGGTGCGCTACGAGACCATCACGCACATCGAGGCCCTGAAGCTCGGTCTGAAGGTGATGGATGCCACGGCGATCAGCTTGTGCATGGAGAACCGCATCCCGCTCATCGTGTTCGACCTCAACCGCCCCGGCAACGTGCGCCGGGTGGTGATGGGCGAGACCGTCGGTACGCACGTGAAATCTCCCTAGTCCTGACCGGAGGCCACCCCGATGTCTGCTGACGAGTACCTGTCGAGCCTGGGCGACGACATGGACAAGGTGATCGACGCACTGAAGCGCGAGCTGCTCGGCGTGCGCACGGGCCGGGCCACCCCGAGCCTCATCGAAAACCTGCCGATCCACATCGAGTCGTACGGCTCGACCATGCCGCTGAAGCAGTGTGGGAACGTGACCGCGCCCGACGCGCGGCTCCTGATCGTCAACCCCTGGGACAAGTCGACGCTCCGCGACATCGAGCGCGCGATCGCCACCTCGGGGATGGGCTTCAATCCCGGCAACGACGGGCAGATCATCCGCATCCCGATCCCGCCCCTCACCGGCGAGCGTCGCCAGGCGCTGGTGAAGATCGTCAAGAAGTCCGCCGAGGACGCCAAGGTGCGGGTCCGCGCCGTCCGTCGTGAGTACAACGAGCTCCTGAAGGCGGCGCTGGACGACAAGGAGCTGACCGAGGACGAGCACAAGCGCGCCGTCGAGAAGGTGCAGCAGGCGACCGACGCCCACGTCAAGAAGGTCGACGACGTCGCCGCGGTCAAGGAGAAAGAGGTCCTGGAAGTTTGAGCGGCACCGTCCCCCGCCCCGCCGTTCCCCGCCCCGGTGTTCCGCGCCACCTGGCCGTCATCATGGACGGCAACGGGCGCTGGGCGCAGGCTCGCGGTCTGCCGCGCATCGCCGGACACGAAGCCGGCGCCGAGAGCGTGCGCGAGATCACCCGTGCCTGCCGCGCCGCCGGGGTCGAGGCCCTCACCCTCTACAGCTTCTCCACGGAGAACTGGAAGCGCCCCGCCGACGAGGTCGCCGGGCTCATGGGGCTCCTGGGCCGGTTCCTGGTCGAGGAGCGGCGCGAGATCCTGGAGAACGACATCCGGCTCAACGCCATCGGGCAGATCGACCGACTCCCGATGACCGTCCGTGTGGCGCTCAAGGAGCTCTCCTTCGCGTCGCGCAAGAACACCGGCATGACGCTGACCCTCGCGCTGTCGTACGGGGGGCGGGCCGAGATCGTCGAGGCCGCGCGTGCGCTGGCCAAGAAGGCTGCGGCCGGTCGACTTCGCCCGGAGGCTATCGACGAGGCCTCGTTCGCCGCGGAGCTGGGCACCGCCGGGCTCCCCGACCCCGACCTGCTCATCCGCACCTCCGGAGAGATCCGCCTCTCCAACTTCCTCCTCTGGCAGCTCGCCTACGCCGAGATCTATGTGACCGAGACCGCGTGGCCCGACTTCCGGCGTCCGCAGCTCGAGGAGGCGTTCGCCTCGTTCGGGCGCCGGGAGCGCCGCTTCGGACAGACCAGCGCGCAGGTCCGCGGCTGATGGGGACCCGCCTCCTCGCCGGGCTGGCCGGGCTCGCGTTCGTCATCCCCGTCCTGGTGTGGGGCGGTCCGAACGGCGTGTGGTGGCTGATGTTGCCGTTCCTCGTCATCGCGCTCGACGAGTACGCGCGCATGGCGATGCCGGAGCAGCCGCTCCCCGAGCGGGTCCTCTACCTGGCCACCGGTCTGGGGACCGCCGCGGTGGCGGTGCACGCGCCCGCGCAGCTCGGGATCGTGCTGGCCCTGCTGTTCATCGGCTGCACGGTGCTCCCGATGCTCGCCCGAGCGGACGTTTCGGTGGCGGCTCGCCAGGCCGTGCGCCTCGGCTTCGGGCTCGTCTACGTGCCCGTCATGATGGCGCCCCTCGCGCGGATCCGCATGGAACACGACGGCATGGCGCTGATCTTCTTCCTGCTCGCGTCGACCTGGCTCGGTGACACGGGGGCCTACTTCGCCGGGCGCGCCTTCGGGAAGACACCCCTGTTCCCGCGGGTTTCCCCCAAGAAGACGCGGGAGGGCGTGCTTGGGGGTCTGCTGCTCGCCGTTGTCGGCGCCTCGATCTTCAAGGCGTTCCTTCCGCTGGACCTCTCCTGGCCGGTCGTGATCGTGCTCGCCGCCGTGCTCGACGTGGCCGGCGTGGTGGGCGATCTCGTGGAGTCCATGCTGAAGCGCGCCTTCGGGGTCAAGGACAGCGGCTCGATCATGCCCGGCCACGGCGGCATTCTCGATCGCCTCGACTCCTTGCTGTTCACCGGGCCCTTGCTGTGGGCCGTCGTCCTGCTTCGCTCGGTCCTCGTATCGTGAATACTGAGCAGTGATGTCCGGAGTCGCCACCTCTCTCGCCGCGTTGTTCTTGATCGCGGCCCTCATCACGATTCACGAATTCGGGCATTTCATCGTCGCGAAGGCGTGTGGCGTTCGGGTGCGGGTCTTCAGCGTCGGGATCGGCGGCCGCCTGGTCGGGTTCCGCTGGGGGGACACCGACTACCGCATCTCGTGGTTCCCCTTCGGCGGGTACGTCCGGATGGCCGGGGCGGATCCGTTCATGGAGGGCGGCGCGGACGACGACGACGATCCCCGTGCCCCCGGCGCGTTCATGGCCCAACCCGCATGGAAGCGCCTGCTGATCGTGTTCGCCGGCCCGGCGATGAACCTCGCGCTGCCCTTCGTCGTGTTCACCGCGCTGAAGATGGCGGGCGAGCCCCAACCCCGCGCCGATGTCGGGACCGTCTACGAGGAGGGCGGCGCGGCCGCCGCGGGCGTTCGCCCGGAGGACCGCATCGTCTCCGTCGAAGGCACGTCGACGCTCACGTGGTCCGACGTGATCGAGGCCTTCGAGGCGAGCACCGGCCCCGTCATCGATCTCGTCGTCGATCGTGCGGGCGCGGAGGTCGCCATCGCGCTCCCCGTCGAGAAGGGGAGCTATGGCGCGGCCCGCGACCCCTACGACTTCGGCATCTCGAGCTCCGCGCCCGACGCGACCGTCCTGGTCGACGATCCCGTCTCTCCCGCCGGACGCTCGGGTCTCGCCACCGGCGACACGCTGGTGTCCATCGCCGGGCAGCCCGTCCGTAGCTGGAACGAGGTCAATCGGCTCCTCCTCGCGGCGGCCGGCACCGAGGTCCCCGTCGAGGTCCGGCGCGCCGGCGCCGCGCCCGACACCGCGCCCGAGGCGCTCACCCTGCGTCCCGCGCCCGACTGGGCCCCCACGCCGGACGTGGTCGACGACTCCCTCTGGCGCGCCTGGGGCCTCACCAGCGCCATGGTCGCGGTCGGCGAGTTCCCCTCCGACGGGTCCGCCGCGTCGACCGCCGGCGTCCAGGAGGGGGATCGCCTCCTCGCCATCGACGGGCGCCCGATCCACGTGTGGCGCGATGTCGTGCTCGCCGTGGCCGCCTCCGCGAGCGGGGAGGGGAGCGAGCAGACCACCCGCGAGATGGTCGTCACTGTGCGTCGCGCCGGGGTCGTGAGCGCCATCCACGTCACGCCCGAGGTGGTGAAGGACACGGACGAGCTCGGGCGCTACCGCTGGCGGCCGCTCCTCGGCATCGCGAGCGCGGGCAACGCCGTCGCGGCCCCGATGATCGCCCGTCCCTACGCCTTCCCGGATGCCCTGGGGCGCGCGACCGACGAGGTCGTGCTCGTCTCCAGCTTCATCGTGGAGCAGCTCGGCAAGCTCACCACCGGAGAGGCCGCGCCCCAGGAGAGCCTGGGCGGACCCGTGGAGATCTTCCGGCAGACCCGCGCCGCCGCCGAGCGCGGCATCTTCGACTGGGCCCGGCAGCTCGGCCTGTTCTCGATCAGCCTCGGCATCATCAACCTGCTCCCCATCCCCGTGCTCGATGGCGGGCAGATCGTGATGTACCTGGCAGAGTGGGTGCGCGGTCGGCCGCTCCCCCTGGTCCTCCGCGAGCGCGCGCAACAGGCCGGCGTCATCTTCCTCGTCCTGTTGATGCTGTTCGTCCTCGTGTTCGACATCCATCGCGCCGCGGTCGGGTGATGCGCACGCTGCTCGTCGACACCGCGGGCCCGGTGGTCGGCCTCGCCGCGTTCGTCGGGGGCGAGCCGGTCTACAGCGCGTCCGCCCGCGTCACGGCGGGGACCGAGGTGTGGCTCGAGGAGCACCTCTCCGCGGCGCTCGGGGCCGTGGGCGCGCTCCAGCGCGTGGCCGTGACCGTCGGCCCCGGCACCTTCACCGGCATTCGGGTGGGGGTGGCCGCGGCGCTGGGGATCGCGTTCGCGCGGAGGGTCGAGGTCGTGCCGCTCTCCTCGCTGGCGCTCCGCGCGTGCCTCGCGCCGGGCGAGCCCCGGGTGCTCGCGCTGCTGGATGCCCGCAAGGGCCGGGTCTACGCGGGCTGGTTCGACACCCGCGGGCCCACTCCGGTCGCGCTCGGGCCTGAGCAGGACGTGTCGATCGAGGTCGCCGGGAACATGCCGCCCGGCGTCGCGGTGGGAGAGGGCGCGGCCGTGTTTGCCGACGTGGTGGTCGCGCTCGGGCATCGCCTCCACGCCCGCGCGTCCGAATCGCCCGTCGGATGCGGCGCGAGCCTGTGTTGTTCGGTCCAGGCTCGGTCGCCAGAAACCGTGGGTCTCCGGTATCTTCGTGAACCCGACGCGCAGCCCCGGAAGGTTTGACAGTTCGAAACCTGATTCGGTAGACTCGCCGGGCAACCTTAGACAAGAGGTCTCATGGAAGCCACGGAACTCGATTTGATCAATCGCCTCACCGCGTCCAACGACGAGCTGCGCCATCTCTACGGCAAGCATCAGGACTACGAGCGGGCGCTCGGGCGCCTGGAGCGCATCCGCTTCCCCTCCGAGGCGGACCGTCGGGAGATCAACCGGGTCAAGCGCCTGAAGCTCCGCGGCAAGGATCGCATCCAGACGATCATCGCCGGGCACCGAGAGGCGTAGGTCCGCACGCGCCCCACGCGCCGCAACTCGGGATAGGTGCTCGGCCATGAGCAGAGCGGCGTTGGAAGTGGCGGTAGTGGGCGCGACCGGATCGGCGGGGAGCCAGGTGCTCGCGGCCTTGGACGCATCGGAAGTCGTGATTGCGTCACTGAAGGCGTACGGATCGACGGCGCGTTCGCCGCGGGTCGACACCGTACCCTTTCGCGGCCAGAACGTCGGCGTGGAGCCGCTGTCCGCGCTCACCGGCGTCAAGCCCGACCTCGCGATCCTCTGCGTGCCCCCCTCGGTGGCGGGGAAGCTCGCGCCCGCGCTCGTCCAACGGGGCGTGGTGGTGCTCGACGTGGGCGATGCGACCGCGGGCGTGCTCGATGCCCCCCTCGTCCTCCCGGGGCTGACGCCGAGCCTCCCCGAAGGGGTGGCCCGGGCGGGGGCCGTGCGCCTGCCGTCGTCCACGGGCCGGCTGCTCGCCGCGCTGCTCGGGCCGCTCGTGCCGCTGGGCCTGACGGGCTGCACCGGCGTGGTCTCGCTCTCCGCAAGCTCCCGGGGGCGCGCGGGCATGGAGGAGCTCGCCCAGCAGGTCGTCGCGACCCTCAACAACCAGGATCCTCCGCGGCGCATGTTCGTCGACGGCCTCGCCTTCGACACCCTCCCCGAGGACACCGCGATGGACGAGTGGAGCGGCACCGAGCTGCTCGCCGCCGCCGAGGTCGAGGCGCTGACCGGGCTGGCGGCGGAGAAGATCGGCGTGCAGGTCGCGACGCAACCGCTGTTCGCCGGCGTCACCGCGGGGCTGCACCTGCGCGGCGTGACCGTGGAGGCCGTCGAGGAGGCCTGGCGGGCCACCGAGGGCCTGGTGGCCGTGTCACGGACCGCCCGGCTCCGTCCCCGCGCGGCCACTGGCAAGCCCGGGATCTGGTGGGGGCGCCTTCGCGCCGACCCGGGAGGAGACGGCGTATTCGTCTGGGCCGTCACCGACGACCTCCATGCCGCCGGCCTCGCGGCCGCGCAGGTCGCGACCTGGCTGTCGCTCGCCGGCCTCCTGGGGGCCGAGTGATCCTGCTCCTCGCCGCCACGGCGCTCGCCGGGCCCGATCGCGTCGCGACCAGCATCCCCGTCGGAACGACCGTCACGGACATCGCCGTCAGCACCGACGGCACCTGGATCGGCTGGAACGACGCCGGCACCGGCACCCTCACGGTGCTCGACGCGGGCACCTTCACCTCGACGGTGGTGGCCGCGTGCTCACGAGCCACGGGCGTCGCGGTCGCGGGCATCGGCGCCGAGGGCGTCACCTTCTTCACCGGCTGCGAGGACGGCAGCGTCGTCGCCTTCGACGTGAGCCCCATCGGCGTCGTCACCGAGCGCGAAGCCCCCTTCGCGATGGGGGGCGGCCCCGTGTCCGCCGTCGAGACCGACGGGGTCACGCTCTACGCGGTGCTCGACGATCCCGAGGACGGCGCCGTCGTCGCCGCGATGACCATCGAGGGCGCCGAGCCGGTCACCAGCTTTCCGATGCAGCTCTCGAGCGACACCGTCGAGGACACCGTGCTCGTCGACGACTACCTGATCGTCGCCCACGGCGCGGACGAGGTGTCCAAGATCGTCCTCTCGACCAGCTCCTCGCTGTACCCGGAGAGCTCGCTCGGTGGCCGCGCGCTGGTCGACGCGTACCCCTCCGCCAACGGGTCGGAGGTCTACCTGGCCGACGAGAACGGCGGCCTCGTGCGCTTCGAGGTCGGAGACAACGACTACGTCTCCTCGCTCGTCGGGATCGCCGACACCATCACGGCCGTCGGCATCGACGCGACGGACGGGTGGATGGTCCTCGGCGCGGGAGACGATGCCCTGCTCTACAGCTTCGACGGCGTCCCCGGGGAGCTGGTGGAGACCATCGAGGGGGCGGCGAACCTCACCGAGCTCGTCACCATCGAGGGCTACGCGTTCGGGACCACGTCGGACGGCGCCGTGCTCGTGCTCACCGACCGCCCGTGGGTCTCCGTGCAGCCCTTGAGCCCGCTCCAGGCGGAGGTGGGCGCCGAGGTGTCCGTCTCCTTCTCGTCCGACATCGCCGGCGACTACGAGGTCCGCGTCGGCGGCTCGGTCCAGGAGCCCGGGCCGATCGTCGCGACGGGCGAGGTCGACGCCCTCACCTCCACCTCCGCCACCTTCCTCGTCGACGCCGCGGACGAGTACGTCGAGGGCGCCAACACCATCTGGGTGTTCGTGACGGACTCCGCCTCGGGGCTCACCGGTCGCGCGGGTGGCGTCCTCACCGTGGACAATCCGCCCGAGCAGGTGGCGCTCGGCGCCAGCGGGATCGGCTTCGGCAACGAGTCGATCTCGGTGGCGTTCACGGCGCTCGCGGCGGCCGACATCGCGTCCTACACCATCTACATCGACGTCGCGCCCTTCACCGCGGCGGACTACCCCGAGGGGGGGCCGTCGTTCGGCGGCACCGATGACATCACGGCACCGGTCGTGATCACGGCCGAGCCGGAGGCACCGGTTAGCAGTACGATCTACCCGCTCACCAACGGTACAACCTACTACGTGGCCGTCCGCGCCGTGGACGACGGCGGCCTCGAGGGTCCCATGTCCGACATCCTGGAAGCCACGCCCGAACAGACCTACTGCGCCTCCTGCCTCGCCGGCGATGGGGGCGGGTTCCTGCCCGGGATCTGCGGCGTGGGGCCGGGGGCCGGCGCCGCCGCGATCCTCCTGGCCGGGGCCGCCGTCCTCCGTCGCCGCCGTCGCGTCGTGGGGGGCGCCGCCCTCCTCGCGCTCGCGTTGATCGCGCCCCCTGCCGAAGCGAACGAGGACGACGACGAGGGCCCGCGCACGATGAACGTACAGGTCCGCTTCGGGCCGACCACGATCGTCGACCCGTACGTGCAGCAGATCTTCGGCGAGCGCTCGAACGAGATGCTCTGGTTCGAGTACGGCTACGCCTCGCGCTTCATCGACGCCAACCTCGGCATCGGCTTCTACCAGGAGAAGGGCTTCCTGCAGACCGCTTCCGGCGCGACCAGCAGCGAGGCCGACAAGTTCACGATCGTGCCCCTCGCGCTGACCCTGACCGGGCGCCTCGACTTCTTCGACGAGCAGCCGATCGTGCCGTTCGGGCGCGTCGGCCTCGACTACTGGATGTGGGAGGAGAACTGGTTCGTCGTCACGCCGGACACCACCGATCACATCAGCAACGGCGGGAAGTACGGCTGGCACTTCGGCGGCGGCCTGATGATCCTCCTCGACGTGTTCGATCGTCGCGCCGCCAGCCGGCTGGAGGCAATCAGCGGCATCAACGACACCTTCGTCGTGGCCGAGTACCGGAACACCCGGCTCAAGCACGGCACCGACGAGCTGAACCTCTCGTCCTCCGAGCTCACGTTCGGGCTGAAGTTCGACTTCTGAACGGTACGGGGATGCGTACGACCTGGCGGTTGATCATCGAGTACGACGGGCGCACGTTCTCCGGCTTTCAGCGGCAGGCGGGCCCCCGTACGGTTCAACAGACGCTCGAGGAGGCGCTCACCCGCTTCTTCGGCGGCGAGCGCATCATCGTCCACGGCTCGGGGCGTACCGACGCCGGCGTGCACGCGCTCGGGCAGGTCGTGAGCTTCCGCGCGGAGACGCCGCGTGACCCCCACAAGGTCCGCCTCGCCCTGAACACGATGTTGCCGCCCGATGTCGGCTGCATCCGGGCCGAGGTCGCCCCGGAGCGGTTCCACGCGCGGATGTCGGCCCGGGGGAAGAAGTACCGCTACATCGTCCTGGCGCGGCCGGACCGCTCGCCGTTCCACGTCGGCCGGGCCTGGTACGTGCGCCACCCCATCGACTGGGAGAAGGTGGAGGCGGCCCTCGCGATGCTGCGCGGCACGCACGACTTCACGGCCTTCCGCGCGGCGTCCTGCGACAACAAGCGGACGGTCCGCACCATCGATCGCGCGGAGCACCTGGCGTACGGAGACGAGCACCACCTCGAGTTCGAGGGGGGGGGCTTCTTGCGCTACCAGGTCCGCATCATGGTGGGGACGGCGATCGAGGTCGGGCTCGGGCGCTTGCCGCTCGACGCCGTGGCGGAGGCGCTCGCGACCGGTCGGCGGGAGCTCGCCGGACGCACGGCGCCTCCGGATGGCCTCTACCTCGTCGAGGTTCGGTATCCGGAGGCTGCGCTGCGCCTCGATGTCGAAGACGACGCGGCCGCCCCCGAGGAGGCGGCCGAGGACGACGAGGACTAGTCCTCTTCCTCGACCTCGGCGCCCTCGCCGAGATCCTCCTCTTCTTCCTCGAGGTCCTCCGGCTCGTCGGCGTCCGTGTCCTCCTCCACCTCTTCCTCGTCGGCCTCGAAGTCCTCGCGCGCGGCACCCTTGACCATGCCGCCCTTGCCCTTGAAGCGGGCGAGGATGGCCTCGCGCGGATCGGGATTCGGGTTCTCGCGCTGGTCGGCGCCACACTTGGGGCACAGCGGCTCAGGGCGGTTCAGATCGTAAAACTTCAGGCCGCACTGGAAGCACTGGTAGCGCGTTCCTAGCTTGCTCTTGTCCTGCATGGGTCTCCCAGACGCGAGCCGCCCTCATTACTTACCCCTCGGGGCGCGTCAACCCTGCCATGGCTCGGAGCGTGGGATATCCTCGCGTCGTTTCGTGGGAGCCCGTCGATGCGCCTCGTCCCCTCCGTGCTGTTCGTGCTTCTCTCCGCCTGCGACGGCACCCCGACCGAAGAGGAGACGACCGCCACCGAGGACGTGAAGGTGGATCACGCCGGGGACGACGCCGCCGTCGAGTCCGTACTCCCGCGATCCTGCTTCGCCGATGGCCGGTTGTCGGTCGTCTGGCAGGACGATCGGGACGGCACGCCGGGGATCTGGTTCAACGCGAGCGTGGACGGCGGCGCCACCTGGATGGTCGACGACATCCCGCTCGACGCCGGCGAGGTCGGTGCGTTCGCCCCGGACATCGCCTGCGCGGGGAGCACGATCTACGTGGTGTGGGAGGACGAACGCGACGGGGATCTCCGGTACCGCAACATCTACGTCAACGTCTCGTCCGACGGGGGCCGGACCTGGCTCGCCGAGGAGCTGCGCATCGACGGGGACGTGGAGGGCGAGGCCATGAGCCTCGGTCCGCGCGTGATCGCCACCGCCGACGCCGCGTACATCGCGTGGTTCGACAACCGCCACGGCGCCTACGACATCTACGTGCAGGCCACCGTGGACGCCGGCGCCACCTGGCTCGCCGAGCCCACGCGGGTCGACACCGACGACGCCGGGGAGGCCTACAGCGCCTGGCCGCGCCTCGCCGCGAACACGGACGGGCGCGTGGTCGTCGCGTGGGAGGACAGCCGCGCGGGCGGCACCGACATCTACGCCAACGTCTCGACCGATAGGGGAGCGAGCTTCGCGGAAGAGGACACCCGCCTCGACGGGGGAGACGACGAGGGCGCGACCAACAGCTTCCTCCCGTCCCTGGCGATGAGCGGCGACCACGCCTACGTCGTCTGGCACGACGAGCGCAACGGCGAGCGCGACGTGTTCCTCAGCGTCTCGTCCGACGGCGGGGCGTCCTGGGCCGCGGAGCCGAGCCGCGTCGACAGCGACGCCGCCGGGCAGAGCGACGCCATCAACCCCGTCGTGGCCGCGGTGGAGGACCGGGTGCACGTCGCGTGGCAGGACGATCGTTCCGGCGGGTACGACGTCTACCATCGCTTCTCCCTCGACGGCGGCGCCGCGTGGGCGGGTGACGAGGTCCGCATGGACACGGACGTCGGCGGCGAGTCCCAGAGCTTCGCCCCGGTGTTGCTCGTCGAGGCGGACACCGTGCTCGTCGGGTGGGAGGATCGCCGCGCCGATGCCGACGAGGTGGGCTTCAACGACCTCTACTACAATTACTCGACCGACGGCGGCGGGATCTGGAATCCGGAGGATCTCCGCATCAACTCGAACGCGCCGGGGAGCGCCTACGCGGTCGACCTCGCGCTTGCGTTGAGCGGGGGCGACATCGTGGCGATCTGGGCGGACGGCCGCAACGGCTCGAGCGACATCTTCTGCGCGAGCCGCGCCCTGGGGGAGGCGAGCCGGTACGTCGCGCCCCCGGAGCCCGAAGAGGGCGAGGGCGAGTAGGCGGTGATCCTCGCGCTCCTGTTCGGATGCGGTGGCGATCCCGTGGACCCGCGCGTCGCGATCCGCGCTCGGCTCGCCGCCGAGCTCCCGTCGCCCGGCAACGTCGCGCCCATCGACGAGCGGATCCTCCTGGGCCAGCTCCCCGTCGCCTGCCGGGGCGCGCGCACACGCGTCGTCGCGCTCGACCTCGAGCAGGACTGGCAGGACCTGCTCCGCATCAGCGCCCGGCTCGGGGCGCGACCGGTCGCGGAGGGCGGATGCATCCCGCCGGAGGAGGGCGCCGCGTTGGCCGCGTGGGCGGCGGATCGCCCGGGTTGGCGGGGCGAGCGCGCCGAGTGGCTCGCCGCCGTCGGGAAGGTCGACGCCGCCGACGCGCTCCTCGTGGAGCGGGGCGAGGACGCGGCCCGACTCCGCGTGGCCCTCGCGAAGGGGGACGGGGACGGCGCGCGTTTCGCCGCGGAGGGCGCGCTCCTGGAGGACGCCCGCGACGTGCTCGCGTGCCGCGTCCTCGGGCTCGCGGCGCTCGCGGAGGGGGACGCCGCCTGGGCGGTGGAGCTCACGACGTGCGGAGGGGTGGGCGACCGGGTCCCCGAGCTGCTGCGGCTCCGCGGGGACGCCCTCGATCGGGCCGGTGAGCACGCGTCGGCGGAGAAGGCCTACCGGGACGCCGGCGCGGACGTGCACCTCGCGACGCTGCTCTACCAGGAAGACCCCAGCCCGGAGCGCCTCGCCGAGGCCGCCCGGCTCCTCGCCCCGGGGCCCGAGGGGCGGACACCGCCCGCCGCGCTCCACGCGCTCTGGATGGCGCTCCTGCACGACGGCGAGCCATCCCTCGCCGGCCTCGACGCAAGTTTTCCGGCCGCCGTCGCGCGCGCGACAGCGCGGGGAGGGGACGCCGATCTCGCGGCACTGGACGACGCGCCGGGCGCCCCCGCCGCGGTCGCCCGGGCCACCCTCCACGCGGCCCGGGGCGATCGGGTCGCGGCCGAGGCCGCGCTGGACCAAGCGCTCGCGTCCTCCCCGGCGGCGGAGCCCGTCCATCGGGCGCGGGTGGCGCTTCGCCTCCGCCTGAAGGGGGATGTCGCGCGCGCCCTCGCGGACTGGGCGGCCCAGGACCCCGATCACGTGGCCGCGACCGGGTGGCGGAGCCGCGACATGCCCTGGGCCGCCGTCGTCCCCGAGTCGTGGGAGGCCCTCGCCGCTCGCCACCCCGACCCCCGCATGCGGCCCGACGCCCCCTCCGGGAGCGACACGATCGGCGCGGCGATCCGCACCGCGCGGGCCCTTCCGGACCCCGGGCAGCGAGCGGACGCGTTCGCGACGATCATCGTGAACGAGCCGGGGCTTGACGGGCTGGTCGCGGAACGCTACCGATCTGGCCCTTCGTCGGTCATCCTCCAGGCCCGCGATCCTTGACGTCCGGATGGCTCTCGGATAAGCGCCGCCGGTCCCGACCCTGCCCCTCCTCGCCGAGGGGCGCACCCTACGGATTTTGCATGATCGAGCATCACAGCTGGACCACCCACTCGACGAAGGCCTCCGAGCTCGCGCCCGAGTGGTTCCTCGTCGACGCAGAGGGGCTGACCCTCGGCCGCCTCGCCACGCGCATCTCCAAGGTGCTGCAGGGCAAGCACAAGGCGAGCTACACGGCGCACGTTGACGCGGGCGACTTCGTCGTCGTCGTCAACGCCGAAAAGATCGTCCTCACGGGCCGCAAGCTCGATCAGAAGAAGTACCACGCCTACTCCGGGTACAAGGGTGGTCTGCGCACCGTGACGGCGCGCCGGCAGCTCGAGACCCATCCTGAGCGCGTCCTCGAGGCGGCGGTCCAGGGCATGGTCCCCGGCACCCGTCTCGGCCGGGTCATGCTCGGCAAGCTCAAGGTCTACGCCGGCCCGACGCACCCCCACGTCGCCCAGCAGCCCCGTCCCTTCCCCGACCACCTCTGAGAGCCCATGCGCAACGCACCCGTTCAGTACTACGCCACTGGTCGTCGCAAGACGGCGGCGGCCCGCGTCTTCCTTCGCCCCGGCACCGGTGCGATCCAGGTCAACGCCCGTGACATCGAAGTGTACTTCGAGCGTGCCACGGCGAAGATGATCGTGCGCCAGCCGGCCCAGCTCATCGGGGCCCCGGAGCGGTACGACGTGTTCGTCACCGTCTGCGGCGGCGGCAAGTCCGGCCAGGCCGAGGCGATCCGCATGGGCATCGCCCGCGCGCTCTGCGTCGCCGATCCGAACGACCGTACCGAGCTCAAGCGCGCCGGCTTCCTCCGCCGTGACGACCGCATGGTCGAGCGCAAGAAGTACGGTCGCCCCGGCGCCCGCAAGCGCTTCCAGTTCAGCAAGCGCTGATCGGTTCGCCCACGTCAGCCCCGCTCGGCTCGCCGCGCGGGGCTTTCGTGTGTCTGGAGCTCACGCCCGGAGTTCGCAATGGTCCTCGCGGTCATCCCCGCCCGCTACGCGAGCACGCGCCTCCCCGGAAAGGCCCTCGCCGATCTCGGCGGTGCGCCGATGGTCGTCCGCGTGTGGGAGCGCGTACGGCGTGCCGAGGGCATCGACCGGGTGCTCGTCGCGACGGATGACGAGCGCATCGTCGCCGCGGTGCGGGCGCGTGGCGGCGAGGTCGTGATGACCGGCGCGTGCGTGAGCGGCACCGATCGGGTGGCGGAGGCCGCGCGGAACAGCGGCGCGCGCGTGGTCGTGAACGTGCAGGGGGACGAGCCCTTCGTCGACCCCGCCGACATCACGCGGGTGGCGGCCGCGGTCAGCGACGGCACGCCGATCGCCACGGCCTCCGCGCCCCTGACCGAGGGCGTGGAGGACCCGTCGCGCGTGAAGGTCGTGTGCGACGAGCGGGGCCGCGCGCTCTACTTCTCGCGCGCGCCGATCCCCCATGGCGGCCCATGGCGCCTCCACGTCGGGCTCTACGCCTTCACCGCCGCGGCGCTCGACGCCGTTGCCGCCTTGCCCCCCTCCCTCCTCGAGCGCGCCGAGCGGTTGGAGCAGCTCCGGTGGCTGGAGGCGGGCTACCGGATCCGCGTGGTGTCGATCCCGGAGGGCCCCCTCTCGGTGGACACTCCCGACGATCTCGCGCGCGCCCGGGCCTGGATCGAACGTCCGCGGCGAGGTGTCTGAAGGCGCACGTCGGTACCGGGGAGCGGCGGACCTCCGTACGGGCTAGAAGGGCGCGTGCCGCTCGCGCCGTGCCCCTGCCGTTCCAGGATGCCCGCGGCGGAGTCGTCTCTCAGGAACGCAGGACTCCGGTCCGCCGCCCGATCTCCAGGAGTCCGCCCATGAAGACCAAGTACCTGTTCGTCACGGGCGGGGTGCTCTCCTCGCTCGGCAAGGGCCTGTCCGCCGCCGCGATCGGCGCACTGATGGAGGCGCGTGGCTTCCGGGTCGCGAACGTCAAGATGGACCCCTACCTCAACGTCGATCCCGGCACGATGAGCCCCTACCAGCACGGGGAGGTCTTCGTCACCGAGGACGGCGCCGAGACCGATCTCGATCTCGGGCACTACGAGCGCTTCGTCGCCCGCCCGACCGGGCAGAAGAACAGCTTCACCACGGGCCGCATCTACCGGAACGTGATCGAGCGCGAGCGCCGGGGCGAGTACCTCGGCCGCACCGTGCAGGTCATCCCGCACATCACCGACGAGATCAAGCGCCTCATCCTCGAGGCGGTGTCCGAGGTGGACATCGCGATCATCGAGATCGGGGGCACGGTGGGTGACATCGAGTCGCTCCCGTTCCTCGAGGCGATCCGTCAGATGCGCGCCGACGTCGGGCCCGAGAACGTGGTGTACATCCACGTCACGTTGGTGCCGTACATCCGCGCGGCCGGCGAGATGAAGACCAAGCCGACGCAGCACTCCGTGAAGGAGCTGCTCTCGATCGGCATCCAGCCCGACATCCTCGTATGTCGCAGCGAGAAGGAGATCCCGAAGGATCTCCGCCAGAAGATCGCGAGCTTCTGCAACGTGGGCGTCAACGACGTCATCAGCGCCCCCGACGTCGACAACATCTACGAGCTCCCGCTCGTCTTCCACGACCAGGGCCTCGACGATCGGCTCCTCCAGCGCCTCAACGCGTGGGCGATGAAGCCCCACCTCGAGAAGTGGGTCGACTACTGCGACCGCGCGCGGAACCCCCGCCACACGGTGCGGGTTGCGGTCGTCGGAAAGTACGTCCACCTCACCGACACCTACAAGAGCCTGAACGAGGCGTTGGCGCACGGCGGCATCGCGAACGACGCGCGGATCGAGCTCCGCTACGTCGACTCCGAGGAGATCGACGCCAGCCGCGTCACCGCGCTGCTCGGCGGCGTGGACGCGGTGCTCATCCCCGGCGGCTTCGGCAGCCGCGGCATCGAAGGGAAGCTCCTGGCGATTCGCCACGCGCGCGAGTCTGGGATCCCGTTCTTCGGCATCTGCCTCGGGCTGCAGCTCTCGGTGGTCGAGTACCTCCGCAACGTGGGGGGCATTCCCGACGCCCACTCTGCCGAGTTCGTCCCGCAGGCGGCGAACCCCGTCATCCACATGATGGACGACCAGCGTCGGGTCGTCGATCTCGGCGGCACCATGCGCCTCGGCACCTACCCGTGCGCGCTCCGCGACGGCTCGCGGGCACGGCAGATCTACGGGTCGGGCGCGATCGAGGAGCGCCATCGCCACCGCTACGAGGTCAACCCGGCCTACCACGCGCGCCTGGAAGAGGCGGGAATGGTCATCTCCGGCACCTCTCCCGACGGCAAGCTGGTGGAGATGGTCGAGATCCCGTCGCACCCCTACTTCGTCGCGTGCCAGTTCCACCCCGAATTTAAGAGCCGCCCGCTCGCGCCGCACCCGCTCTTCACCGCGTTCATCCGCGCGGCGCTCGATCGCCAGGTCCGCGCGACGCGTGAGGGCTCGCCCACGGGGCCGATGGCAAGCGCGTGAGCCCGCCGGCGGCCGGGTTCGCGGGGTTCGGCGCAGCGGTGCTCCTCCTCGGGGCCGGCTGTGCGCCTCCCGCCGAGGCCCCGCCGCTGCCGAACGCAGTCCTCGCGTCGGGCGTCGAGTCCATCGGCCCCGGATGGAGCGCGGCCGCGGCGACGCTCCGGTTCGGCGCCAGCACGGCGGAGGCCACCGAGCCCGCCATCGTGCGCACCGTCGACGGCAAGCCGCCCCTGGAGATCGTGGCCGACCGCTCCGAGTGGGATCTCCGGGCGCGGACCGCGCAGTTCTCCGGCAACGTGAACGTCCTCCGCGGCGAGGTCTCGATGCGTTGCGACAGCCTGGACGTTCGGTACGCCGGGCCGGACCGTATCGATCGTGTTGTCGCGACCGGGAACGTCGAGGTCCGCCGCGGCGAGCGGAGGGCGACCGCCGCCTCCGCCGAGCTCGACGGCGCGACCGGACGCATCGCCCTTCGTGGTGACCCCCGCCTGTCCGAGGGGCCCAACACCCTCGTGGGAAACAGCATCGTCCTCTGGCTCGACGACGAGCGCGCGACCTGCGAGGGCGCCGAGGGCGCGCCCTGCCGCCTCGTGGTCGAGGGGTCGGCGCTCCGGTGAGCACATCGCCGCCCGGCGCGGGTCCGGCCCCCTCGCCGGGGCTCGTGGCGGTGGGCCTCACCCGGTCGTACGGGCGGCGCTGCGTCGTCCGCGACGTCTCGCTCACGGTCGCGCCCGGCACCGTGCACGGGCTGCTCGGGCCGAACGGCGCGGGAAAGACGACGATCTTCCGCATGCTCGCCGGGGTCGAGCGCCCCGATGCCGGCACCGTCACCCTGGATGGGTGCCCGCTGGACTCCCTCCCGTTGCACGCGCGCGCGCGCCTCGGCCTCGGGTATCTCCCCCAGGAGGACACACTTTTTCGTGACCTCGACGCACGGGGGAACGTGGCGCTCGCCGCCGCCATGGTTCGGCATGGCCCGGACCCAGACGCGCTGCTCGCGCGCGTCGGGATCGCGCACCTCGCCGCGCGGCGGGTGGACGGCTTGTCGGGCGGCGAGCGGCGTCGTCTCGAGATCGCACGCCTCCTCGCGCTGTCGCCGCGCCTCCTCCTCCTCGACGAGCCGTTCGCCGGGATCGATCCGGTCGCCGTGGCGGGGCTGCAGGCGCTCGTGCGCGCGCTCGCGGCCGCGGGGCTCGCCGTGCTCGTGACCGATCATGCCGTTCGAGAGACCCTCGCCGTCTGCGACCGCGCCACGCTCGTGGAGAGCGGAACAGTTCAGGTCGAAGGTACACCATCGGTCGTGGCGAACGACCAGCGGGCCCGCGATCGGTATCTCGGTCCTGACTTCGTGCTGTCCGTGCCTTTGCCAACCGGTCGGAACACCGATACGATGCCGGAGTAGTTCAAACGAAAAAGCTGCTTTATCGGGCCGATGCTCGAAGTGGCGCCTCTGGGGGTAACAGTCGCCGATGGGCCTGGAGATCAAGCAGAACCTGCGGCTCCAGCAACAGCTCGCGATTACGCCGCAGCTGCAGCAGGCCATCAAGCTCCTCCAGCTGAATCACCTGGAGCTCGTCGAGCAGGTCCAACAGGAGATGTTGGAGAACCCCACGCTCGAGGAGGTGCCCGACACCGCCGTGGACACCACGAGCGACGCCGAGCGGGCCCTCGAGTCCCAGGCCGTCGAGGCCAACCGGGATGTCGACGAGGTGAACCACGGCCAGGGCGAGGACGTCGACTGGAACAAGTACCTGGAGAGCCAGGGGTCCGAGCAGGGGCCGCCACGTGGCGCCAGCGGGCTCGAGGAGCTCCCCCCCATCGAGACCAACCTCGTGGGTCGCGAGTCGCTCGCCACGCACCTCGAGTGGCAGCTCCAGATGCAGAGCTGCACCGACGGGGAGCGCGCCGCGGCGATGCTCGTCATCCGCAACCTCGACGACCGGGGCTGGCTCTCCGTGCCGCTCTCCGAGCTCGTGGAGGGGGAGGACGTCGATCTCGAGGACTTCGAGGGCGCCCTGGACATCGTCCAGCACCTCGATCCGCTCGGGTGCGGCGCGCGAAGCCTCGAGGAGTGCCTGCTCGTCCAGGTCGGCATCATCTACCCCGACGACCCTACGTTCCTGGTGCTCATCAAGGAGCACCTCGGTGACTTCGAGAAGCGGAACTACGCCGCCATCGCCCGCGCGCTCCAGATCGAGCTCGAGGACGTGGGCGAGTACCACCGGATGCTCAAGGTCCTCGAGCCCTGGCCCGGGCGTGACTACACCGCCGCCGAACCGCAATACATCTCCCCCGACGTCCACGTGTTCAAGATTGGGGATGACTGGCAGGTTTTGCAGAACGAGGACGGGCTCCCGAAGCTCCGGATCAGCCGCCACTACAAGCAGATCCTCCAGGGGAAGGACTCGACCCGTGCGGAGCGCGACTACATCAAGGAGCGCCTCAACAGCGCGGACTTCCTCATCAAGTCCATCTACAAGCGCCAGAACACGATCGGTCGCGTGATGCGCTGCATCCTCAAGCGCCAGTCGGACTTCTTCGACCACGGCCCCGATCAGCTCCGGCCAATGGTCCTGCGCGACGTGGCGGACGAGCTCGGCATCCACGAGTCGACCGTGTCCCGGGTCACCTCGAACAAGTACGTTCAGTGCCCCCAGGGGATCTTCGAGCTCAAGTATTTCTTCAACAATGGCGTCAACGCCGTGCATGGCGAGCAGGTGGCGGCGGAGGCGGTCAAGCGGCGGATCAAGAAGTTGATCGCGGCCGAGGACCCGCTGAGCCCGCTCTCGGATGACGCGGTGGTCCGCGTCCTCCAGAAAGAGAACATCGACATCGCTCGTCGGACGGTCGCGAAGTACCGCGAGGCCATGGGGATTCTCCCCTCCTCGAAACGTCGCAATGTGTGCTGACAGGGTAGCTCAGAGGGAGGAATGGCAGATGGATTTGGAGTTCACCTTCCGCAACGTCGAGCCGACCGAGGCCATCAAGGCCTGGGCAAACAAGCGCTTCCAGAAGGTCACCAAGCACCTCAAGGATCCGTCGTCCGCGCACATCGAGCTCTCGGTGGACAAGCATCGTCACCGCGCGGAGCTCACCGTCCACAGCCACGGCGACATCCTCCGCGCCAGTGACGAGACGGACGATCTCTACACCACCCTCGACCAGGTGATGCTGAAGCTCGAAGCCGCCGCCAAGCGCCAGAAGGAACGGACGACCGTCTCGCGCTGATTGACCTGGGTGTAGCCTGGCAGGCGCTTTTGCGGGGCCGTCTTGACGTGACCCGGCAACATCGACATACTGCGTCGCGCCGTTTCGCCCCGCCCGATGGCGGGGCGCTTGCTTAAAAGGATTGGAACCTCCATGGCCCTGAAGAACTACCTGTTCACGTCCGAGTCCGTCTCTGAGGGCCACCCGGACAAGATGTGCGACCAGATCTCGGACGCCATCCTCGACGCCTACCTCGAGCAGTACCCCGGCTCGCGCGTCGCCTGCGAGACCCTCGTGAAGACCGGCCTCGTCGTCGTCGCGGGGGAGATCACCGCGCCCCCCGAGGTCAAGGTCGACTACCCGAAGATCATCCGCAAGGTGGTCAACGAGATCGGATTCAACCACAGTGACACCGGCTTCGACGGCCACACCTGCGCCGTCATGGTGGCGCTCGAGGAGCAGTCCCCCGACATCTCCCAGGGCGTGACCGAGGGCGAGGGCCACTACAAGGAGCAGGGCGCGGGCGACCAGGGGATGATGTTCGGGTACGCCATCAACGAGACCCCCGAGCTCATGCCGGCCACGCTCCAGTACTCCCATCGCCTGATGGAGAACCTCGCGACCCTCCGCAAGACCCACGCGGACTGGTCCTGGGTGCGCCCGGACAGCAAGTCGCAGGTCACCATCGAGTACCGCGACGGGAAGATGGCCCGCATCGACACGGTCGTCGTGTCCACGCAGCACGCGCCCCGCTCCCACGAGCTCATCCGCGAGCAGATCATCGATGGGCTCATCAAGGCGACCCTCCCCGCCCACCTGCTCGACGAGAACACCAACTTCTTCGTGAACCCCACGGGCAAGTTCGAGATCGGCGGCCCCATGGGTGACTCCGGGCTCACCGGCCGCAAGATCATCGTCGACACGTACGGTGGTCACGGCGCGCACGGCGGCGGCGCCTTCTCCGGCAAGGACCCCTCCAAGGTGGACCGCTCGGCCGCCTACATGGGCCGCTACATCGCGAAGAACCTCGTGGCCGCCGGGGTCTGCGACCGCGCGCTCGTCCAGCTCGCCTACGCCATCGGCGTGGCCGATCCGGTCAGCGTCATGGTCGACACCTACGGGACCAACAAGGTCGACGAGGAGAAGATCATCGCCTGCGTGCGCGAGATCTTCCCCACCAAGCCGAAGGGCTTGATCAACCACCTCAACCTGCTCCGGCCCATCTACCGCCCCACCGCGGCGTACGGGCACTTCGGGCGTGAGGATCGCGGCTTCACCTGGGAGAAGACCGACCTCGCCCAGGCCGTGCGCAGCTACTTCAACCTGCCGTAGCGCTACGCGGGTTGAACGGGGGCTCGGCTTCGGCCGGGCCCCACGTCGTTCTGGGCGCGCCGAATCCTCGAACGGCGGTTGCCGTCCGGGAGGGCGCGCGGGCGGGGCGGACCGGTCCGCCGCTCGACCGAGCCTCTATCCGCCGCCGTCGCCCCCGCTCGTCGAGGGGGAGCGGAGCAGGTTGGCGATGGTGAAGTCGAGGTTCATGGCGGCGATGCTGGCGAGCGGGATGCCCTTGGGGCAGGCCTCGGCGCATTCTCCGTGCCACGTGCAGTGCCCGAAGGCCTCCTTGTCCATCTGGAGGACCATCTCGGTGGCGCGCTCGAAGCGCTCGGGATCACCCTGGGGGAGCAGGTTGAGGTGCTGCACCTTGGCGCTGGTGAACAGCATGGCGGCGGCGTTCGGACAAGCGGCCACGCACGCGCCGCAGGCGATGCAGGCGGCGTTGTCGAACGACTTGTCCGCCGCGCTCTTGGGAACGGGCGTCGAGTTGGCCTCGGGCGCGTTGCCGGTGTTGACGCTCACGAAGCCGCCCGCCTGCACGATGCGGTCGAAGGCGGCGCGATCGACCACCAGGTCCTTCAGGATGGGGAACGCGGTCGCGCGGAAGGGCTCGAGGTAGAGCTCGTCCCCGTCCTTGTAGGAGCGCATGTGGAGCTGGCAGACGGTCGTGCGCGGATTCGGGCCGTGGGGACGGCCGTCGATCATGAAGCCACAGCTCCCGCAGATGCCCTCGCGGCAGTCGTGCTCGAACGCGACGGGGTCCTGGCCCTCGGCGGCGAGCTTCTCGTTGAGCACGTCGAGCATCTCGAGGAACGACATGTGCGTGCTCACGTCATTCACCGTGTACTTCACGAACGCGCCGGCCGTGCTCGGATCCTTCTGGCGCCAGACATGGAGGGTGAGGTTCACTTGTAGCTCCGTGTCACCGGCTTGACGTAGTTGAAGACCAGCGGCTCCTTGTGGAGCGTCGGGGCGTTGCCGACCCCGTTGAACTGCCAGGCCGCGGCGTATTGGAAGTTGGCATCGTCGCGACGTGCCTCGCCGTCGTCCTGGTGCTCCTCGCGGAAGTGCCCGCCGCAGCTCTCCTCGCGGTCACGTGCATCGACGCACATGAGCTCGGCGAACTCGAGGAAGTCGGCCACGCGGCCCGCGCGCTCGAGCGATTGGTTGAGCTCCGCCCCCACGCCCGGAACGGTGAGGTTCTGCCAGAACTCCTCGCGGATGGCGGGGATGCGGGTGAGCGCGTCCTGCAGGCCCTCGCGGGTGCGCGCCATGCCGCACTTGTCCCACATGAGATAGCCGAGCTCGCGGTGGAAGCTGTCCGCCGTGCGCTTGCCGCCGATGGAGAGGAGCTTGTCGTTCTTGACCTTCACCGCGGCTTCGGCGTCACGGAAGGCGCCAGCGGTGGCGTCCAGGCCGCCCGGCTTCACGCCGGCGAGGAAGTTGGCGAGCGTGTGGGGGATGACGAAGTAGCCGTCCGCCAGGCCCTGCATCAGCGCGCTGGCGCCGAGGCGGTTGGCGCCGTGGTCGCTGAAGTTGGCCTCCCCGAGCACGAACAGGCCGGGGACATTGCTCATCAGGTTGTAGTCGACCCAGAGCCCGCCCATCGTGTAGTGCGGCGCCGGGTACATGCGCATCGGGACCTGGTAGGGATCCTCGCCGGTGATGCGGTCGTACATCTCGAAGAGGTTGCCGTACTTCTCGGAGACGCCGGACTTGCCGACGCGCGAGATGGCGTCCGCGAAGTCGAGGTACACGCCACGGCGGGAGCCACCGACCGCGGGCCCGACCCCGCGCCCCTCGTCGCACACCTGCTTGGCCGCCCGGCTCGCGATGTCGCGCGGCGAGAGGTTGCCGAAGCTCGGGTACTTGCGCTCGAGGTAGTAGTCGCGCGCGGCCTCGGGGATGTCCTTCGGGTTCTTCCCGCAGTCCGCGGGATCCTTCGGGACCCACACCCGGCCGTCGTTGCGGAGCGACTCGCTCATCAGGGTGAGCTTCGACTGGTAGTCACCCGCCTGGGGGATGCACGTCGGGTGGATCTGCGTGTAGCAGGGGTTCGCGAACAGCGCGCCCTGCTTGTGCGCACGCCACGTGGACGTGACGTTGGAGCCCTTGGCGTTGGTCGAGAGGTAGAAGACGTTGGCGTAGCCGCCCGTGGCTAGGCACACGGCGTCGGCGGCCCAGCTCTTGACCTCGCCGGAGACGAGGTCGCGCGCGACGATGCCACGCGCCCGCCCGTCGACGGTGACGAGCTCGAGCATCTCGTGGCGAGGGAACATCTTCACGGTGCCCGCCGCGATCTGCCGCTCGAGCGCCTGGTAGGCCCCGAGGAGGAGCTGCTGGCCGGTCTGGCCCCGGGCGTAGAAGGTGCGGCTCACCTGGGCGCCGCCGAAGCTGCGATTGGCGAGCAGGCCACCGTATTCGCGGGCGAACGGCACGCCCTGCGCCACGGCCTGGTCGATGATGTTCACGGAGAGCTCGGCGAGCCGGTAGACGTTCGCCTCGCGCGCCCGGAAGTCGCCGCCCTTCACGGTGTCGTAGAACAGACGGTAGATGCTGTCCCCGTCGTTCTGGTAGTTCTTCGCGGCGTTGATGCCGCCCTGCGCGGCGATCGAGTGGGCGCGGCGCGGGCTGTCCTGGAAGCAGAAGCAGGCGACGTTGTAGCCCTGCTCGCCGAGCGTGGCGGCGGCGGCCGCGCCGGCCAGACCGGACCCGACGACGATGACGGTGTACTTCCGTCGGTTCGCCGGGTTGACGAGCTTCATGTTGAACTTGTGGCGAGACCAGGCGGTCTCGATGGGGCCCTCGGGCAGGCGCGAGTTGAGTTCCATCAGTTCCCCAGAGGAGGCAGGGTCACCAGCCGTGCGAGGATGACGGCGACGATCGCCACGTTGCCGCCGACGATGAGCGCGGTGACGCCCGAGGCGAGGAGCTTCGCGATCCACTGCTGCCGGTCGCCGGAGAGGCCGAGCGTGCGGCACATCGCGTAGCCGCCGTGGAACAGGTGCAGCCCCAGGAGCAGGTTCGCGACGATGTAGAAGGCGCCCCAGAGCGGCTGGGAGAGCAACGTCACCGTGTTGTGGTAGGCGTCCGGTGCCCCGAAGGACTCCGCGCCCGGCTGCATCAGGAAGTCCGGATGGAGGTTGCCGGAGGTCAGGTTCAGCAGGTGCACGACCACGAAGACGAGGATGACCGGCCCTGAGAACTGCATCGTGCGCGAGTAGAGCGTGGACGCCCGGCTCTGCTTCACCTTGTAGGCGATCGGCCGCGCGGCGCTGGAGCGCTGCCGCAGGTTCACCCACGAGAAGATGTGGGCGACGATGGCCAGCAGCAGCCCGATCCGCGCCGGCCATATGACCTCGGGGAGGCTGTGCAGGAACACGCTGTGGTGGTTGTGCAGCTCGGGCGAGCCCGAGAACACCAGCAGGTTTCCAGCCATGTGCACGATCAAAAAGCCGTACATGGCGGCCCCGGTCAGGGCCATGATGACCTTCGCGCCGACCGTCGAGCGGGAGAAGGTGAGGAGCCAGCTCATCGGTTGCCTCGGTGGCATCGTTGCGAAAGGGGCTGCGAACGTATCCGGTCGCGACCGTGGTGGCCATGCTTCCGACGGCGCCGAACCGCTCCGAACGCCTCCCTCAGCGGAGGGGCCCGAGGACGCTGGCGCCCGCGCGTGGGGTCCGCTAAATGGTGCCGCTCACTGGAGACCGCGATGCCTGATGCCAAGAAGGTCTTGTTCGAGATCACCGAGGAACACCTCGACACGGGGCTTCGCGGATTCCCCGTCGGAACCGTACGAACTTCCTCGGTCGACCCGATCGAGGGCGTGCACTACGTCGGCTACCCGGTCGCCGACCTCGCGATGCTCGACCCCGAGGCGGTCGTCTACCTGCTGTTCTACAAGGAGCTGCCGAACGCGGACCAGCTCGCGGCCTTCAAGGCCGACCTCGCGAGCCGCGCCAAGGTCGATCGCAGCGTCATCGACATGCTCAAGGTCCTCCCGAAGGAGGGGCATCCGATGGAGTGGCTCATCGCGGGCCTGACCTTCCTCGGCATGACCGGCAAGACCGGTGACTTCCGGGAGGACGGTCTCAACATGATCGCCCGCTCCGGCGAGCTCATCGCGAACATCTTCCGCATCCGCTCCGGCTGGGGCGATCCGATCCCGAGCAAGCCCGAGCTCGGCCTCGTCGAGAACATGGTGCACATGATGGGCGTCCCGGGCGCCGACGCGGAGAAGCTCACGAAGCTCCTGCGCATCTACTACGTGCTTCACGCCGATCACGGCGGTGGCAACCTCTCCACGTTCGTCGGCAAGTCGGTCGCGTCCGGCCTCGCCGATCAGTACAGCTCCCTCGCCGCGTCGATGGCCGGCCTCTACGGCCCGCTCCACGGTCGCGCGAACCAGGAGTGCCTCGAGTTCATCCAGAAGGTCGGCACCACCGATCCGGACAAGGTCGAGGCCTTCGTTCGCCACGAGGTCGCCACCGGCGGCAAGATCTACGGCTTCGGGCACGCCGTGCTCCGCGCCGAGGACCCCCGCGCCAAGGTGCAGTACGCCCTGGGCGAGGAGCTCTGCCCGAACGACCCGTGGTTCCGCACCGCGGTGGTGCTCCGCGAGCGCGCCGTGAAGGTCCTCAAGGAGAACCCGAAGATCCAGAACCCGTACCCGAACGTCGACGCCGTCTCCGGCGCCCTCACGAACGCGTGCGGCCTCACCGACCCCGAGTACTACACGGTGCTCTTCGGCTTCTCCCGCATCTCGGGCATCGCCGCCCAGATCATCGACGAGCGCCTCGTCGCCCGCGGTGGCAAGGGCGTGCCGATCTACCGCTGCAAGTACATCGCGAAGGACCAGCCCAAGCGCCGCTTGAACGCCTAGGTCTCGAACCTCCGCCGGGGCGTCCGACGGGCGCACCGGCGCTCCGTGCTCAGTGAGGAGCCCCATGTTCCAGAAGCTCGTCGCCCCCTCGGAGGGTGAGCCGATCACCGCCGCGGCGGACGGCACCCTTCGGGTACCTGACCGGCCGATCATCCCCTTCATCGAAGGGGACGGCACGGGCGCCGACATCTGGGCCGCCTCCGTGCGGGTCCTCGATGCCGCGGTGGCCAAGGCCTACGGCGGCAAGCGGAAGATCTCCTGGTTCGAGGTGTACGCGGGGGAGAAGTCCTTCAAGAAGTTCGGGGAGTGGCTCCTGCCCGACACGCTCGAGGCGGTGAGGGCCTACAAGATCGCCATCAAGGGCCCGTTGACCACCCCGGTGGGCGGCGGCATCCGCTCGCTCAACGTCGCGCTCCGCCAGGAGCTCGATCTGTACGCCTGCGTGCGCCCGGTGCAGTACTTCGACGGCGTGCCCTCCCCGGTGAAGGCCCCCGAGAAGGTCGACATGATCATCTTCCGGGAGAACTCGGAGGACATCTACGCCGGCATCGAGTGGGAGGCCGAGAGCGCCGACGCGAAGCGCGTCATCGCCTTCCTGCGCGACGAGATGAAGGTGGAGAAGATCCGCTTCCCCGACACCAGCGGCATCGGCATCAAGCCGGTGAGCCGCGAGGGGACCGAGCGCCTCGCCCGCGCGGCGATCGCGTACGCGCTGACGCAGAAGCGTCGGAACGTGTCGATCGTCCACAAGGGCAACATCATGAAGTACACCGAGGGTGCCTTCAAGAACTGGGCCTACGACCTCGCCGAGCGCGAGTTCGGCGACAAGGTGTGGACCTGGGCGCAGTACGAGCGGATCGTCGCGACGCAGGGCGAGGCCGCCGCCGACGCCGCGCAGAAGGCCGCCCTGGCTGCAGGCAAGCTGCTGATCAAGGACGTGATCGCCGACTCCTTCCTCCAGCAGATCCTCCTCCGCCCTGAGGAGTACGACGTGATCATCACGCTCAACCTCAACGGGGACTACTGCTCCGACGCCCTCGCCGCGCAGGTCGGCGGCATCGGCATCGCGCCCGGCGCGAACATCAACTACCGGACCGGACTCTCGGTCTTCGAGGCGACCCACGGGACCGCTCCGAAGTACGCGGGCCAGGACAAGGTCAACCCGTCGTCCGTCATCCTCTCCGGAGAGATGATGTTCCGGCGCCTCGGGTGGGGCGAAGCTGCCGACCTCCTCATCGCCTCGATGAAGAAGACCATCGGTCAGAAGCGCGTCACCTACGACTTCCACCGCCTGATGGACGGCGCTGTGCTGCTCAAGTGCAGCGCGTTCGGCGACGCCCTCATCGAGAACATGGAATGAAACTACACGAGTATCAAGGCAAGGAGCTCCTCCGGAAGCACGGCGTGACCACGCTGGCAGGGGGAGCGGCACGTACGGTCGACGAGGCCGTCGCCGTCGCCGAGTCGCTGGGCGGCTCGGTCTGGGTGGTCAAGTCGCAGATCCACGCGGGCGGACGCGGCAAGGGCCGCTTCAAGAACGACGTGGCCGACGCGGTCATCGCGCAGGTCCTGGAGGGGGCCGACGGCCTCCCCGGCAAGGGCGGCGTGCGCGTCGCCACCTCCATCGACGCGGTGCGCGCGGGCGCCCAGGCGATGCTCGGGAACACGCTGGTCACCAAGCAGACCGGCCCCGCGGGCAGCCTCGTCCAGACGCTGTTCGTCGAGGCGGGCTGCCAGATCGCGAAGGAGTACTACCTCGCGATCCTGCTCGACCGCGCGACGAGCCGCGTGCTCGTCATGGCGTCGGCCGAGGGCGGCACCGAGATCGAAGAGGTCGCCGAGAAGCACCCCGAGCGGATCCTCAAGGAGTGGGTCGATCCCGTCGTCGGGCTCGGCGCGTGGCAGGCCCGTCGCCTGGCCTTCGGGCTCGGCATGACCGGCAAGACCGTCAACAGCTTCGTGAAGCTGGTGACCGGCCTCTACCGCACCTACGACGCCATCGACGCCTCGATGCTCGAGATCAACCCGCTGGTGGTGACCGCCGCCGGCGACACGATCCCGCTCGACGCCAAGGTCACCATCGACGACAACGCGCTGTTCCGGCACCCGGACATCGTGCAGATGCGCGACCTCGACGAAGAGGATCCCGCCGAGATCGAGGCCGGAAAGTACGACCTCTCCTACGTCAAGCTCGACGGCAGCATCGGCTGCCTCGTCAACGGCGCGGGCCTCGCGATGGCGACCATGGACATCATCAAGTTCTACGGCGAGGAGCCGGCGAACTTCCTCGATGTCGGCGGCGGCGCCACCAAGGAGAAGGTCACTGCGGCCTTCAAGATCATCACGCGCGATCCCGCGGTGAAGGGCATCCTCGTCAACATCTTCGGCGGCATCATGAAGTGTGACGTCATCGCCGAAGGCGTGCTCACCGCCGTGCGCGAGGTGGGCCTGAAGGTGCCCCTCGTGGTGCGGCTCGAAGGCACCAACGTCGAGCTCGGAAAGAAGATCCTGGCGGAGAGCGGCCTCGCCGTCATTCCCGCCGACACCATGGCGGACGCGGCCGAGAAGATCGTCGCCGCCGTGAGGGGGTAGAGATGGCCATCCTCGTCGATTCCAACACCCGGCTCGTCTGTCAGGGCATCACCGGCTCCGCCGGTGCCTTCCACTGCGGCCAGATGCTCGCCTACGGCACCCAGCTCGTGGCGGGCGTGACCCCCGGCAAGGGCGGCACCTCGTTCAACGACGCGGTGCCCATCTTCGACACCGTGTCCGACGCGGTGCGCGAGACCGGCGCCAACGCCACCGTCATCTTCGTGCCGCCCGCCTTCGCGGCCGACGCGATCATGGAGGCCGCGGACGCCGGCGTGAAGCTCATCGTGCCGATCACCGAGGGCATCCCGGTGAAGGACATGATCATCGCGTGGCGCTACCTGCAGGGCAAGGACGTGCGGATGATCGGGCCGAACTGCCCGGGCATCATCACGCCGGGCCAGTGCAAGATCGGCATCATGCCGGGCCACATCCACACGCCGGGCCGCATCGGCGTGCTCTCGCGGTCGGGCACGCTGACCTACGAGGCGGTGGGCCAGCTCTCCCGCGTCGGGCTCGGGCAGTCGACCGCCATCGGCATCGGCGGCGATCCGATCATCGGCACCAAGCACATCGACGCCCTCAAGCTCTTCAACGACGACCCCGACACCGACGCCGTGATCATGATCGGCGAGATCGGCGGGACCGCCGAGGAAGAGGCGGCCGCGTGGGCGAAGGTGCACATGAAGAAGCCGGTCGTCGGCTTCATCGCCGGGGCGACCGCGCCGCCGGGGCGCCGCATGGGCCACGCCGGAGCGATCATCTCCGGCGGCCAGGGCACGGCCGAGGCCAAGTACATGGCGATGGAGGAGGCGGGCTTCCACATCGTCCGCAGCCCCGCCGAGATGGGCCGCAAGATGGCGCAGGTGCTCGGCAAGCTCTGAGCATCGCTCGGTCCTCGAAGGGGTCGGCCGTGAGGCTGGCCCCTTCTGCGTTTTCGCGATAGAGCGCCGGCCCTTCCAGGAGCATCCCATGGCCACCGAGCGCACCCTCTCCATCATCAAGCCCGACGCCGTCAAGAACCAGAACATCGGCGCGATCATCGGTCGCTTCGAGTCCGAGGGCCTGCGCATCGCCGCGGCCAAGAAGATCCAGCTCGATCGTCGCGAGGCCGAGGGCTTCTACGCCGAGCACGCCGGTCGCGGCTTCTTCGGCGAGCTCGTCGAGTTCATGACCTCCGGCCCGGTCGTCGTGATGGTCCTCGAGGGCGATGACGCCATCGCCAAGAACCGCACCATCATGGGCGCCACCAACCCGGCCAACGCGGCCGAGAACACCCTCCGCAAGCTCTTCGCCGCCTCCGTCGGCGAGAACGCGGTGCACGGATCGGACTCCCCCGCCTCGGCGGCCCGTGAGGTGTCCTACTTCTTCGCCGCGACCGAGATTCTCTAAGTCCCGCGCGGGGCCGATCTCCGCTATGCTTGTCGACTCCGCGGAGACGACATGGCCAAGCAGATCGGCGACGGCTACCACCTCAAGTTCACGATCGGGAAGGCGCTCTGGAACGACATGTTCCGCGTGGGCCTCCCGTTCCGCGTGGCGGACGGCCAGTTCGATCTCGTCGACAACCTGCGCGCGGGCTTCAAGCGTCTCGAAGTCCGCGAGAAGGTGAAGGGGCTCCTGGAGGACCGTGAAGTCCCCCAGGTGCTCGTCCGAGGCAAGGACTTCGCGAAGACCGTGTGGGGGCACCGCCGCGAGCAGGTGTACCGCGTCGTCAACGAGGTCGTACGCGTCGAGGGGGACTGGCGGGTCGAGGTCGACCAGGAGGGCTCCGACTTCAAGTACTCCGCCCAGCGATTCGGCGTGGAGGCGCACGTCAAGGCCGTCGCGACCGGGAAGGTGTACCTCCTCCGCCAGAACATCGAGTTTCCCTTCGTCCTGGAGAAGCGCATCGGCGCCGAGGCAGCCCTCGCCGACATCCGGTACGACAAGGAGCGCCGCGCCCTGGTGGGGGTCCTGCAGAACGTCACCGTCGACCTCGGCGACAACTTCATCCTCCAGCTCCTGAACCGCGGCGCCGAGTACCTGCTCGCCCAGCAGACCCCCCGGGTCAATCCCGTGCAGATCCTCAAGAAGGATCAGATCGAGGAGATGATCAGCCCCGCCGGTGGCCCGCTGCGCCTCAAGATGGGCGTGGACGACGTGGCGCTCGACATCGACGAGGACGAGCTCACCCTCAAGGTGAAGTTCGGGTTCTCCCAGCTCCAGCTCGAAGGGTCCTGATGCTCTGGCGGCCAGGGAAGGTGACGGCGCGTACGCGCTCGACCGACCGGCTGCCGCCCGGCCAGAAGCTGGTGAAGGGGTGGCCGGTGTTGCATGAGGGAGAGGTCCCGACGTTCGACCCGGTGGCATGGCGGTTCCGGGTCTGGGGAGAGGTCGAGGCGCCCCTGGAGTGGACGTGGGCGGACGTGCAGGCGTTGCCGCGCTTCGAGACCACGCAGGACCTCCACTGCGTCACCACCTGGTCGCGCTACGACAACCGGTGGGCCGGCGTGTCGGTGACCGAGGTGCTCCGGCGTGCCCGGCCGCGGGCGAACGCGACCCACGTGCTCGTCCACTGCTACGACGCGACCGGCTACACGACGAACCTGCCCCTCGCCGACTTCGACCGCGCCGAGAACCTCTTCGCCCTCGATCACGACGGTGTGCCGCTCGTCACCGAGCACGGGGGCCCGATCCGGCTCGTCGTGCACCACCTCTACGCGTGGAAGTCCGCGAAGTGGGTGAGCGGGTTCGAGGTCCTCGCCGCCGAGGTCCGCGGGTACTGGGAGGAGCGCGGCTACCACAACCGCGCCGACCCGTGGCTGGAAGAGCGCTACTCCTACCAGGAGTAACCAGGAGTAGCCGGGCGTCAGGGGCGGGTGGTGGTCCACCCGCGCCACGGATGCCGGGGCGGGCCGAACCGCAGCGCCACCACCCCGCGCAGGGCGTCGAGCGGCACGGGGCCCCACCAACGCGAGTCCATCGCGGCGTCGCGGGCGTCCGCGCCGACGAAGGCAGTGTCGTCCGGCACGCCGGCCTCCTCCAGCTCCCAGCGGATCGAGCGGGGGGCCAGGGTGACGAGGTGATCGCCCTCGGTCCGCACCACGCGGCTCGTGGCGCGCTCCATCTCCAGCACCCGCGGGGCGTCGGCGTGCGCGGTGTGGAAGACGCCGTCCTCGTAGCGGACGGCGCCCCCGATGGTCTCGACGCGCCGCAGCGTCCATCGGTCGGGGTCGAGGGGGTCGACGATGGCGACGACATCGCCCTCGCGGGGCTCGAGGGGCACGATGAACACCAGGTCGCCCGCGAGGAACGACGGGGCCATCTCCTCGTCCGGCACCCACGCGAGCCGCGGTAGGAGCAGCGCCACCGAGAGGGCGACGGCTCCACCGACCGCGAGGGCCATCCGCCGGCGCGGACTAGAAGTCGACAGAGAGGGCCTCGCCCGGCGTGAGCACGCGGTCGAGGATCTGGAGGGTCACGGGAACGCCCCACTCCTGGACGGTCTGGTCCTGGAGCTGCCGCAGGGGCACGGGCTCGACGGCGACGCCCACCGAGCGCACGGTGGCGTCGAAGCGGCTACCTCCGGTGCCGCGTACCGAGACCGCGGTGCCCGGCTGGAGCCCGCGCGCACGCGTGATGTCGACGAACACGACGGCGTCCTGCGCGGTCGGCTCGGTGACCATCAGGACGGGCACGCCCGCCTGCACCCACTGGCCCGGGGTCGGGAACACCTCGTCGATCACCTGGGACCGGCCGTCACGGGCCTGGGCACCCATGGGAGCGCTGACGACCCCGGCGGTGTAGGCGCGGAGCACGTTGGCGTCGGCCACCATGCGCAGGGACTCCAGGTAGACGGCGGCGGCTTCGACGGACGTCTTCAGGAGCTCGTTCTGGAGGCCGCCGGCACGATCCCGGGCATCCGCGTAGGCGTTGTTGAGGGCGTCCACCTCGGCCCCGCGGGCGTCCACGGAGGCCTTTGCGGCGTTGCGAACGCCTTCGTAGCGCTCGACCTCGCTCGACGCGACGAGCACCCCCGGCGACTGGGCGCGCGCGAGATCCTGCTCGGCGATGACGAGGTCCGCACGATCCCGCTCGAGCTCCACCCGGGAGCGGAGCCAGGAGGCGCGCGCGCTCTCGAGATCCCGCGCGAACTTGCGCCCCCGATCGGCCTCCTCGGCGCCGAGCTGGGCCTCGAGGCTCCGGAGCTCCGCCTCCGCGGCGGCGATCTGCTGGGTCAACCCCGGCACCTCGATGCGCCCGAGCACGGTCCCCGCCTCCACCTGCTGGAAGGGGGCGACCTCGAGGGACGCGATCCTCCCGCTCTCGGGCGCGCGGATGAGGTGGGTGTGGGTGACGGCGACGGCGGTGCCCTCGACGGTGTTCGTCCGGAGGAGGAGCCACACCCCACAGGCCATGGCCGCGGCGCTCCAGAAGAGGGCCAGCAGGATCTGGCCGCGCATCGCCTTGAGGCGACGCACGAGCGGCATTGTTCGTCTTCTCACCATTCTTCTGCTCGTTCTTCGATGGCCACTGTCACCTGGGTGGTCCCCTCCACGGCGCGCACGGCGCGCAGGAGATCCTCTCGTTCGCCCGGATGAAAGAGCCTGATTTCGTAGCTGAATTCAGAGGGATCGGCGCCGTCCCCCTGGCGGAGCGCGACGAGCTCGTGGGTGCGGCACCAGTTCGCGAGGACCTCCTCGATGGCCTGGGCGGCGGAGCCGGCGCCGCGCACGCGGAGCATGCCGGTGTCCGCGTGCCGGGTGGCGAACCCGCTGAACTGCAGGGTCGTGGCGACGATTCCGATCATCACCGTGCCGATGAGCGCCACGGCATGTTGCTGGGCGCCCACCGAGATGCCGACCGCGAGCGCGAGGAAGATGAAGGTGGTGTCCCGCGCGTCGCGAACGACGGTGCGGAAACGGATGATGGCGAGGGCGCCGACGAGGCCGAATGCGCGGGCGATGCTGTCCCCGACGACGAGCATGACCATCGTGATGATCATGGAGAGGAGCACGATGCTGTGCACCATGTTCCGCGAGTAGGACAGCCCGCGGTGGGTCATCCCGTAGAGCCACGCCACGAAGGTCCCGAGGACGAACGAGAGCAGCAGGTCGAAGACGGCGTCCGTGAGGGTGAGGGCGCCTGACCCACCACCTGACGAACCCAACCAATCGAAGGGGTTCAACGTACCATCCTCGAGCCGATGTCCAGCTCCTTCACTCGCTGTTCGTCCATGCCGCGCAGCACCTCGACGGCGTGCCGGTACTTGGACATCGATCGGCGCTCCAACCCGAAGCGACGCACGGTGTCTGCCACCCAGGCCGGGTACGACCCGTTGTACTTCAATTCCAGGACCACGATGCCCGCGACCTCGTCGATCGGATACCACCGTTCCGGCTCGGCGAGGCCCACGGTCGGGGGCGCGCAGGAGATCGCGCTGTCGAAGGTGATCCGCACCAAGCCACGTTCGCCGCCCACATACGCGAAGCGCTCATAGGTGACCCAGGCGCGCGGATAGGCGCGGTAGCGGTCCATGTGGGTACGAAAGTTTTCGATGGCGCTGCCCCCCCGGTTGCGCGGCGACCCCCCGTCGAGGATGCGCACGGCCTCGGCGCGGTCCACCTCGCCGCGGGACTTGCGCATGGCCTCGCCGTCTCTCGACTTCACCTCCAGGAACACCGGCGCCGTCGGGGTGAAGGCGTAGGTGCGCGCTCGGAGCTTGAAACGGGAGAAGTTTCCGTTCCGAGTCTCGCGGTAGATGCGCCAGTCCGGGTTGTCCAGGTACAACGAGTGGACGGGGTACCGGGCAGAGCCCCCCTCGCCGTGGGCGTCGGGCTCCATGTACCGGGCAATCCACTCCCGTACTTGTTCAGCTTTCTCCGGCGCGATGCGGTATTTGATTTCATAGCGGGTAGCGGTGCGCACGGAAACCTCGTCACAGGAACGTTTCAAGCGTAGATGCCGGCCGGGCCAGCGGCAAGGGAGCGGGGGGTTTCGCACCGATCCTTCACAACCTCAAACAGATCGTTTTGGTGAGACGCGGGCCCGGTCAGTTAGGCCTCCCTCGGGAAGCTTCGATGTAGCGGCGGAGCTTGCGACCCGTGACCCGTGGGCGTAGGCTGGCGCGAACGGAGCGGTGATGCGGAGCTGGCTACTAGTCCTCGGCCTTTTGGCGGCCTGCGACGGCTTCTCCGTGAAGCCAATAGACGGCGACGACACCGGAGTCGAAGCCGACGGCGACACCGACTCCGATACCGACGCCGACTCGGACACCGATGCCGACACCGACTCGGACACCGACGCGGACACCGACGCCGATACCGACGCGGACACGGACGCCGATGCCGACCTGTGCGAGGCCGCCCTCTCGACCGCCGCTCCGGGCGGTCCCGACTGCGTGACGGACACCCTCGACTGCGGGGACATCGTGGAGGCCACCACCGAGGGGGGCGCCTACGGGTTCGTGGGCGAGGATTGGGAGTCCTGGTATTGCACACCCAACCTGGACCGTTGGGACTACGAGGCGCCCGAACGGGTCTACGCGATGTTCGTACCGGCGAGCACCACCGCGACCTTCAACTTCGACACGCCCTGCGCGGACCTCGACTTGTTCGTGACCTACTGGCAGGACGAGGACACCTGCCCGACGTCGGCGAGCGCCATCCGCGAGTGCGAGACGGTCGACGACGTGGGCGCCGGCGGCGTGACCAGCGTGTGGTCCGACGTGGGCGCCCAATACCTCGTGACGGTGGACGGCCGCGGTGGCGAGACCGGCAACTTCCGCCTCTCGGTCACCTGTGAGGACTGACCCAGCGCCGAACGGCGCTGTCGTCAGGCGGGATCCCCGATGAACCAGACTTCCTCCGGCGTCGGCGCCTTGCGGGAACGCGGCGCCGCCATCGTCCTCCGCCTGCTCCCCCACGTGCACCACCCGCCGGCGCGGGTCCTCCTCACCGACGCGGGGGAGGGGCACGAGGCGCGTGCGCTCGACGCGCGGGGGTACCGGGTCAGCGTGATGGGCGGCGGCGCGGCGCCGGGGCCCGGCATCGCCGCGGCGCCGGGCACCTTCCTGGACGGCCTCGCGCGCGGGTTCGACCTCGTGTGCGAGACCGGCAGCTTCTGGGAGCGGGGGAGCGGCGCGCTCGAGGGCGCTGATCGGGCCCGGTACGTCGAAGCCGCCGCGAACGCCCTGCGCCCGGGGGGCCTGCTCTTCGGTGCCTTCCCCGCGGACGACACCGGGCGCCTCATCGCGCTCGTCTCCCCGCGCTTCGATGTCGCGCGCCTGGAGCCGAGCGGCGCGCTGGGCGGCTGGCTCGAAGCCGTCTTCGTCCGGAGGTAGGGCGTGGCCACGCTGTCGTTCGTCGGGGTCGAGAAGCGGTACGGCGCCGTCCAGGTGCTGCACCGGGTCGATCTCCAGGTCGCGGACGGCGAGTTCATCGTGCTCGTCGGCCCCTCGGGCTGCGGCAAGAGCACGCTGCTGCGCTGCATCGCGGGGCTCGAGGAGATCACCGGCGGGGAGCTGCGCATCGACGGGCGCCGGGTGAACGACGTGGCCCCGCGCGACCGGGACGTCGCGATGGTCTTCCAGTCCTACGCGCTCTACCCGCACATGACCGTGCGGGAGAACATGGGGTTCGCCCTCTCGCTCCAGAAGCACCCCGAGGCGGCCGCCCGGGTCGACGACGCCGCGCGGATGCTCGGGCTCTCGCACCTGCTCGATCGGTTCCCCCGCGAGCTCTCCGGCGGCCAACGGCAGCGTGTCGCGATGGGCCGGGCGATCGTCCGCCGCCCGAAGGTCTTCCTCTTCGACGAGCCGCTCTCGAACCTCGACGCCTCCCTCCGCAACCAGGTGCGCGTGGAGCTGCGTCGGCAGCACGCGGCCCTGCGCACCACCACCGTCTACGTCACCCACGACCAGACGGAGGCGCTCACCCTCGCCGACCGCATCGTGGTGCTCGACGGGGGCATCGTGCAGCAGGTCGGAACGCCCGACGAGCTGTTCTTCGAGCCGGCGAACCGCTTCGTGGCCGGCTTCATCGGGAGCCCCGGGATGAACTTCCTCGAACGGCTCGACGACCACGTGGTGGGCGTGCGCCCGAACGACGTTCGCATCGGGGACGGGCCGCACGAGGCCACCGTCGAGGTGATCGAGAAGCTCGGGTTCGAGGCGCTGGTGCACCTCCGCATCGGCGAGGAGACCCTCGTCGCCCGCGTCGAGGGCGCCGTTCCGTCCGGGCGGGTCCGCGTCGCGTTCACGCGCGCCTACCGCTTCGACCGGACCACGGGCGAGAGGCGCGGGTGATCCGCACCCTGTCGGCGGGCTGCGCGCTGATCGCCTTCGCCTCGATCGGGGAGGCCCACGCCGGGGAGGTCACCCTCTGGCACGCGTGGCGTGGGGACGAGCGGGTCGCGCTCGACACGCTGGTCGCGACCTACAACGCCGCGCACCCCGGCACGACGGTGCGGCCGGTGTTCGTGTCCTACGAGAGCCTCTCCTCGAAGGTCGAGGCCGCCGTGCCACGGGGCAACGGCCCCGACCTCCTCGTGTTCGCGCACGAGAAGATCGGCGCGTGGACCGAAGAGGGCCTCATCCTCCCGGTCGAGCTCCCGACGGGCGGCCTCCATCCCGTCACCGTCGAGGCCCTCACGCTGCGGGAGCAGATCTGGGGCTGGCCGCTCGCCTACAAGTCCCTCGCGCTCTACTACAACCGCGCCCTGGTGCCCGAGCCGCCGGCGACCACGGACGCGCTGATCGCCGCCGCCACGTCGCTCCGGGGGCCCGACCGCTGGGGGTTCGCGTGGGAGGCGTCGAGCGCCTACGCCGACGCGGCGTGGATGCACGGCTTCGGGGGTGGCGTGTTCGACGGCCTGGGGCAGGTCCGCCTCGACTCGGCCGAGAACGTCGCGGCCTTCGGGTTCGTCCAGGCGCTCGCCGGCCTCGGGCCCGCCGAGCCGAGCGGCGCGCTCCTCACCCAGCTCTTCAACGAGGGGCGCGTCGCGATGATCGCGAACGGGCCGTGGTTCCTCGGAGAGATCGGCGCGGTGGACGCGGGCGTCGCCCCGCTCCCCGTGGTGTCCGCCACCGGGCTCCCCGCCGCGCCCTACGCCACCGTGGAGGCCCTGTTCCTCGCGCGGGAGGGTATCGAGGCCCGCGCGTTCGCGGCGTGGATGGCGGGGGACGACGCCGCGGAGGTGCGCCACCGCGTCGGCAAGCAGCTCGTTGCCAACACTTCGGTGGCCGTGACGGATCCGCGCCTCGCGGCGTTCCGGCGGCAGCTCGACACGGCGGTGCCGATGCCGACCCGCCCCGAGATGGCGCGGACCTGGGAGCCCCTCGCGCGCGCCCTGCGGCGGCTGGTGCGGGGGGCCGTCGAGCCGGCGGAGGCCGCCCACGAGGCGCAGCTCCAGTACACGATCGTGTCGCGACCGTCTCCCCCGGCCGCCGATCCCCGGCCGTGGTTCGTCGTCGGCGCGCTGGGGCTCGTCGCCGGGCTGGGGTGGCTCGTTCACGCGGTACGCGCCGCGCCGATCGCCCGCTGGCGGTTCGCGTTCGCCTGGGTGGCGCCCGCGTTCTCGGCGATGACGCTCCTCGTCGTCCTCCCGTTCCTCGTCGGCGCCGCAGTGAGCCTCTTCGACTACGACCAGCAGGCGTGGACGTTCGTGGGCGCGGCCAACTTCGTGGACATCCTGCTCGCACGCGACTTCCCGCTCACGAGCCCGCTCTCCTTCTGGTCCACGCTCGCCGTCACCATCGCGTGGACCGTCGCGAACGTGGTCCTGCACGTCACCATCGGTGTCGGCCTCGCGATGCTCCTGCGCGAGCCCTGGGTGCGCCTCCGCGGGGTGTTCCGGGCCCTGCTCATCCTCCCCTGGGCGGTGCCGAGCTACATCACCGCGCTGATCTGGAAGGGGATGTTCCACCGCCAGTTCGGCGCCATCAACGGGCTGCTCGTGGCGGTCGGGCTCGAGCCGGTGTCCTGGTTCGCACAGTGGTCCACCGCGTTCGCGGCCAACGTGACCACCAACACCTGGCTGGGCTTCCCGTTCATGATGGTGGTCACGCTCGGCGCGCTCCAGGCCATCCCGCGCGATCTGGAGGAGGCCGCCGAGGTCGACGGCGCGAGCGGTTGGCAGCGCTTCCGCCACGTCACCCTGCCGCTGCTGAAGCCGGCGCTGCTCCCCGCGGTCATCCTCGGGAGCGTCTGGACCTTCAACATGTTCAACGTCATCTACCTCGTGAGCGGCGGCGAGCCCGACGGGGGAACCGACATCCTCATCTCGCAGGCCTACCGCTGGGCATTCACGCGCGGGCACCGCTACGGGTACGCCGCCGCCTACGCCGTGCTCATCTTCGGCGTGCTCGTGCTCTACGGGCGCGTCGCCAACCGCCTCGTCGGCCGGAAGGTGGTCTGATGCGCGCTCCCTCGCCGGCCCGCGTCGTCGTCACCCACGTGGCGCTCGTTGCGCTCACCGCCGCGACGATCTTCCCGGTGCTCTGGGTCGTGAAGATGGCGCTCTCCCCCGTGCAGAGCTTCAGCCTCTCGGCCAACCCGCTGCCGACCGAGTTCTCCCTGGAGAACTTCTCGGCGGTCGTCGGCACCACCGACGCCACGGGCGCGTGGCTCTTCGGGCGCCAGCTCTTCAACTCGCTCCTGGTGTCGGGCATCACCGCGGCCTTCGGCGTCGGCCTCGCCTGCACCGCCGGCTACGCGCTCTCCCGGTGGGACTTCCCCGGCCGCAACCGGATGATGGCGGCGTTCCTGCTCACCCAGATGTTCCCGGGCGTCGTGATGGCGATCCCGCTCTACCTGCTGCTCGACAAGCTCCACCTGCTCGACAGCCTCGCGGGGCTCGTGCTCGTCTACTCGACGACCACCGTGCCGTTCGCGACGTGGAACCTCAAAGGCTACTTCGACACCATCCCGCGCGACCTCGAGGAGGCCGCCATGCTCGACGGCGCGAGCCGATGGACGACGTTCACGCGGGTCATCCTCCCGCTCGCGCGGCCGGCGATCGTCGTGACCGCGCTGTTCGCGTTCATGACGGCGTGGAACGAGTTCATCCTCGCCGCGACCCTGATGGGGGACGAGCGCGCGTACACGCTCCCGGTCGTGCTCAACGGCTACGTCGGCGAGTTCGGCGCCGAGTGGGGGAACTTCGCCGCGGGCGCCATCCTCGTGAGCCTGCCGGTGACCGCCTTGTTCTTCCTGCTCCAGCGCCACCTCGTCGAGGGGCTCACCGCCGGCGGCGTGAAGGGCTGACGCACGGCCCGGGGCTCAGCGGAGGGTGATGGCCTGGTTCCCGGTCAGCCCCACGTGGGAGATGCGCGCGCCGCCCGGCGACGTGACCACGATCTCGTCGATCGCGCAGGCCTCTCCGAGGCCGAAGTGCAGCGCCGTGTCGTTCTGGATGCCGGCGTGGCCGTAGCCGCCCGACACCTCGAGGGTCTGGGTGACGCCGCCTGCGGTGAGGTCGACGCGGGTGCCGACGGAGAGGCCCTCGATCCGCACCCAGTTGCCGACCGGCGCGATGTTCTCGTAGAGGTGCACCTCCCGGGTGGTCCAGGGGGTGCCCGTGCGCGCGGTGCTCGAGCCGGTGGCGAAGTCGAGATCCCCGTCGAGGTCGAAGTCGGCGACGGCCATCCCCGCGGGCCAGGGGTGGTCGAGCCCGGTGGCGTCCGTCACGTCCTCGAACTGTCCCGGCGAGACCTGCCGCCAGAGCCACACGTGCGTGTCCTCGTAGTCGCTCGACCCGAGCACGATGTCCTTCCACCCGTCGTTGTCGAAGTCGAAGAAGGCGGCGTGGAGATCGCCCTCGTTCCAGGACCCGCGGGCCGGCCGGTCGCGCGCGAGCCCGTCGTCCTCGTTGGGGACGGGGGTGAAGGTCGCGCTGCCGTCGTTGAGGAGGAGCTGGGTGGGATCGGCGGAGCCGCCCGCCCAGTCGTGCACGATGCTGGCGGTGTAGGCGTCGTTGTCGCCGTCGTTGTCGATGTCGGCGCACACCGTCGTGAACCCGTTGCCGGCGAGGCGCGCGGGCTGATCGTCGTAACCGGCGTTCCAATAGGTGTCGGGGAAGGCGCCGTTGCACTGCACGGTGGGCGCGGGATCGCCGGCGCCTCCGTTGGTCTCGTGCCAGCAGGCGTACATGTAGTTGTCGGCGTAGTCGAAGTTGTCGTCGTCATCGAAGTGGGCCTGGTCCCCGATCTCCTGGAAGCTGGCGCCCCCCTCGTTCAGCCAGAGCTGGTTCCACGACCGGCCGTAGTTGGTGGCGATGAGCTCGGGGAGGGCGTCGCCGTCGAGGTCGCACGCGGTGGCGCCGTAGCCGGGGCGGCGGACGTCGCGCGAGAGGAAGTCCTCGGTGGCGCGGCCCTTCTCCAAGGTGAGCCCCACGTCGTCGGTCACGTCGGTGAACGTGCCGTCCCCGTTGCCGTGGAAGAGCTGATCCTGGGCGGAGGGAAGGTACCCGTACTCGATGTAGAAGGTGACCTGCCAGAGATCGAGCACGCCGTCGCCGTCGTAGTCGGTGAACGAGGCCGCGGTGACCGGGACGCCCGCGAGGTCGCACGGGCCCGAGCGCTCGGCGAAGCTGAAGTGGCCCACGCCGTCGTTGAGGAGGATCTCCGAGCAGTCACCCGTGGTGTTCTCGTCGGAGGCGTCGAGATAGCGCCCGACGAAGGCGTCGAGGTCACCGTCATTGTCGACGTCGCCGTACACGAACAACGAGGAGGGGGTGCCCGTGCCACCGTCCCGGTTCTGGATGAGGCCGCTTGCCTCGGTCTCGTCGACGAAGGTGCGGCCGCCGTCGGTGCCGGGGCGGTTCATGAGGACGTAGTGGTATTGAAGGCCCGCCGCGAGGTCGTCCCGCGCGTTGTCGGAGAAGTTGGTCACGACGAGATCGGGGTACCGGTCCCCGTCGAGATCCACGGTCTGGAGGCGCGCGCCTTCGACACCGACGAGGCCCCAGGCGTCCGTCCGGTCCTCGAACGACGTGTCGCCGCTCCACGCACTCGACGGCGCCGGGTCGCAGGTGGGGGTTTCCGGCGTACAGGCGGCCAGGAAGAGCACGTAGAGCATTGGAATCCCCCCGCGATGGTAGCCGATCGCCGGGCCCCTCGCGATAGAGTCGGCAGCGGAGGCGCCGCCCGCGCGCCCCGGGAGGCCCCATGTGGTTGCTCGCGCTCCTCGCTTGCCCGTCCGTCATCAACGGGCCCAGCCCGAAGGACGAAGATGAGCCCGTCGTACTCGGCATCACGAGCCTCGCGCCCACCTCGGGGCCGGCCACCGGGGGCACCTCCGTGAGCGTACGGGGGACCGCCTTCACGGAGGCGACCACCGTCGCGGTGGGCGGCGCGCCGTGCGCCTCGCTCACGTGGCTCTCGGAGGGCGAGCTCGTGTGTGTGACCCCCGTGGGCGCGCCCGGTGCGACCACCCTCGTCGTCACCGACAGCGGCGCGTCGGCGGCGTCCGCGTTCACGTTCCTCGACGACGGCGACACGGACACGGACACGGACACGGACACGGACACGGACACGGACACCGACACCGACACCGACACCGACACCGACACCGACTCGGATACCGACACGGACACGGACACCGACTCGGATACCGACACCGACACCGACGTCCTCGCCGTCCCGGTCGACTACTGCCACCTCCAGTTCCCTTGCGCCCAGACCGTGGGCGTTGGCGGCCCCTCCGAGGAGGTCTACGGGTGGGTCTACCAGTCGGGCGTGAGCGAGGGCGTGGGCGCCGGCGCCGGCCTGACCCTCGAGGTCGGCGTCGGCCCGGACGGCTCGAACCCGGCCACGAGCCCGGGGTGGACCTGGTCGGCGATGCGCTACAACCTCGACAAGGACGGCCTGATCGAGGGGGACCTCGCCAACGACGAGTACGTCGGCGGGTTCACGGCGCCGAGCACCACCGGGGACCACGACTACTGCGTGCGGGCGAGCGCGGACGGCGGCGCGTCGTGGACCTACTGCGACGGCGGCGGCACCACCTGCCCGGGCAACGGCAGCGACGACGGGTACACCGCGGTGGACGCCGGCGCGCTGACCGTTCCCTGACCCGCTGCCCGTGTGATCAGGCGGCGGCGATCAGCTTCTTGAGGTCGCCCGCCTTGCGGATCGCCTCGAGATCGCTCGCGCCGCCGACCAGGGCGCCGTTGACGAACACCATCGGGAACGTGGGCCAGCCGGCCCAGAGCTTGATGGCGAGGCGACGCTTCCACCCGGAGACGTAGTTGCCGTACTCCAGGTTGGTGTACCCGACGTCCTCCTCCTGGAGGATGCGGCGCGCCTGCTTCACGTGGGGATTCCACGCCATCCCGACGACGACCACCTTGTCACGGGAGACGGCCGCCGCGACCTCCTTCACGGTGTCGGCGTGGAAGCGTTCGCGGGCGGCGAGGGCCGACGGGTGGAAGCGGTCGAGGGAGGTCATTTGGGGGTCCGGGGGGGTTAGACGGGCCGCATGGCATCCAAGCTCTCGCGGATGGCGCAGCTCGGTGCGCTCACGACCCGGGTCTCGTCGTCCTATCTCGGCAACAAGATGGCGGGGATCTTCCAGGGGGACGATGCCCGCAAGGCGTCGCTCGATCGCACCCATCAAGAAAATGCCGAGCGAATCGTCGCGAACCTGGGCGCGCTCAAGGGCGCGGCGATGAAGGTGGGGCAGGCGATCGCGCAGGTGGCCGACGGCTACGGGCTACCGGAGGAGGCGCGCGCCGCCCTCTCGAAGCTCCACGACAAGGCCGAACCCGTGCCGTTCGAGGTGGTGAAGCGACGGATCGAGTCCGAGCTCGCCGGCGGCCTGGACACCCTGTTCGCCTCGTTCGACCCCGCGCCCATCGGGACCGCTTCGCTCGGGCAGGCCCACGCCGCCCGGCTCCCCGACGGCACCGAGGTCGTCGTCAAGGTGCTCCACGAGGGCATCGACGGGAGCGTGCACGCCGACCTCGGCGCGCTGCGCACCATGCTCACCGCCGGGCGGGTGCTGCGCCGCCCGAAGGACGAGGTCGACGCCATCTTCCAGGAGATCGAGGCGCGCCTCGCCGAGGAGCTCGACTATCGCAAGGAGGCCGCCAACCTCCGCGACTTCCGCGCCTTCTTCCACAACGATCCGAACGTCACCATCCCGTTCGTGCACGACGGCTGGTCCACCGGGCGCGTGCTCACGATGGAGCGCCTGCACGGGCGGCCGCTCACGGCCTTCGTCGCCACGGCCTCGCCCGCCGCGAGGCAGCACGCCGGCGTCACGCTCGGCCGCGCCTTCATGCGGATGCAGTACGAGATGCGGGCCATCCACGCCGATCCGCATCCGGGCAACTACCTGTTCACCCCCGACGGAAAGGTGGGGATCCTCGACTTCGGGTGCGTCCGCCGGCTCGATCTCGACTGGATCGCCAGCTACGGCCAGTGTGGCCTCGCCACCCGGAACGACGACCGGGACGGCCTCATGGAGGCCTCCGTCCGCATCCGCGCCCTGACCCGCCGGGGCGACAACGCCGCGGAGGACGTGTTGTGGGATCTCTGCAACGCCATCGGCAAGCCGTTCCGGAGGGGCGCCCCCTACGAGATGGGGGGAGACCAGGACGACGTCCAGGAGCGCATCACCGCCCTGGTGCCGCGCCTCGTCGCGTCCGGGTCGCTCCGCTCGCCGCGCGAGCTCGTGTTCCTGCACCGCGGGCTGGCCGGCGTGTACCAGATCGTCCGGCAGCTCAAGGCCCGGGCGGATTGGGGCGGCATCTTCGAGGACCTCGCCGTGCGGTGCGTGGCCGACCGGGATCGCGCCCTCGCCGAGGCCCCCCGCGCCTGAGGTAGCGGTCCATCCCCGCGGCGGTGTCCAAGCAGGCAGGAGTGCCTGCCATGCTGCTCGTTGCCGCCCTCGCCCTCACCGCCGACGCCGCCGCCACGCCCGAGTACCACCTCGAGGCGACCTCCCAGATCATGCCCCACACCGTCGCGCTCGATCTCCGAGGGCGCGTCGACGGCGAGCATGACGGCTACGTCACGACGGTCGCGCGCATCGACCCCACCGGGATGTGGATCGGGCGGGCGGGCATCGGCCTCGACGTGTTCGGCGGCAAGGACGGCGTCGATCTGAAGGTCGGGCTCTTCCTCGGGGGCACGGGCGATCTCACCGAGTCGTCGATGATCGGACGCCCCACCGCCGGCGCGGAGGTCCTCTTCGGCCTGAAGATCGGGCGCGTCTACGGCTGGTACCGCCACACCGACGGGTTCGCGGGGCCGCTCGAGGACCGCCTCACCGAGGACGAGCTGCGCCTCGGTTTCCGCGTCACCGACACCGTGCGGGTGCACGGGCAGTACCTGATCTACAACCCCGGGGACGAGGTGATGCGCGGCGGGGCCGGGCTCGGCATCGAGATGGTTTTCTAGCCGGGCGCACCGAAGGATCACTCTCCCGGTGCAGCCGCGCGTGCGATCCCGCGCCCCCGCATAGGAGAGCCGCATGGGATCCCTGCTCTCGTGCTTGTTCGGCCGCTGTCCCACGTGCCACCGCGGCCGCCTCCGCAAGTCGTTCCTCACCATGAACGCGACCTGCCCCGTCTGCCACGTCCGCTTCGAGCGGTGGAGCGGCAATTGGCTCTTCCCCGTGGTGCTGGCCTACGGCGTCGGCGGGATCTTCGGCATCGTCGTCGGCGTGCTCCTGCTGCGGAGCGGGCAGCTCGAAGGCGCCGAGAACATCCTCATTCCGGCCACGTTGGCGGTCACGCTGCTGGCGTACCCCGTGTGCCAGAACCTGACGGTCTGGCTGCTGCACGCCACCGGGCTCGTGTTCGAGGACGCGCCCGCGGGATCATCGATCGGTAGCCCGAACGACGAGGCGGCCCCGAGGCCCCCCGAACCCTAGCCCGAGCCCTACCCCATCGCCCGCTGGTACAGGAACCGGCGCGACGCCGGCGCGACGAGCCACCGATCACGCCCACCGGCGCGCCAGACCACCGGGCCCCGCTCGCCGCGCACCAGGGCCGCGACGGGGGTGTACCGACGGATGCGGGCCTGGGTGCTCTCCAGTTGTTCGAGCAGCACGTGCTGCGACGCCGGATCGAGCCCGCGGAAGAGCTCCACGAGGTCGAGGCGAGCCTGCTCCCGCTCGGAGAGGGCGGGGACCTGCGCATGGAGGAGGACGACGTTGTCGGGGAGTAGCGCCGGGAGAGGCATGGTGGAGACCTCTCCCTCAACATGGCGGCGCGCGGAGCCCGAGGGAAGTCAAAATTCTGCTTCTCTTCCAGGCGGCGTCAGAGGTCGAGCGTCCAGACCGAGACCTCCGTGCCGGGACCGTGATCGCTCCGCGTCTCGAGCTTGAGGACGCCGCGCGGGCACACGTGCGCGCACATGCCGCAGCCCACGCAGCTCGCGCGCTTGATGTCGAGGTTGGCCATGGCGTATTGGCGTACGTCGATGCCCATCTCGCAGTAGGTGCTGCAGTTGCCGCAGCTGATGCACATGTCCTTCTTGACCGTGATGCGGAAACGCCCGAACTTCTGGAAGAGGCCGAGCACGGCGGCCATCGGGCAGCCGAAGCGGCACCAGACGCGCGAGCCCATGAGCGGGTAGAGCCCGACGCCGAGCACGCCCGCGAACAAGGCACCCACGAAGAAGCCGTAGAAGCTCGCGGTGCCCTGCGCGAGGCCGTGGACCGCGCCATCCTGGGCCGCGCCGGCGGCCTTCGCGATCATGAGGCCCGTCGTGAGGAGGGCGAGCGCGAGGGTCGAGTAGAGGGTGACCTGCTCGATGCGCCAGGCGCGGTCGGACTTGTCGGAGAGGTGCCGCCAGGGATCGCCGAAGGTCTCGGCGAGGCCGCCACAGCCGCAGATCCAGGAGCAGTAGAAGCGCTTCCCCTTGTAGAACGCGAGGACGGGGAAGGCGACGAGCGAGGCGAACACGAAGTAGAGCGCCATGTAGACCGGCATCTGCGCGAGCGTGTCGGGGAACAGCTTGTCGATCGAGAGCGGCCAGACGTAGCTGACGTAGTACTCGGGGCGCCCGAGCACCGCGAGCACGAGCGGGAGGGAGAAGGCGAGGCCGATCTGCACCGCCACCAGGGTGTAGGTGCGGATCCGGTGGTACCGGCTGTTGCCGTGCTTCTTCAGCATGAACCAGCCGCCGACGACCATCCCGACGCTGTAGAGCGCGCCGTAGAGGAACCACTTCGACGGGAGGTGGAGGGCGGTCGCGACGGGGGTGAGCACGTCGGGAAAGCCTGGGGTGAACGCCGAACCGGGCAGGTAGAGCAGCAGGTAGAAGGTGAACAGGACGGCGCTGATCACCCAGGCGAACACCCCACGGGTGCGTACGGGCGAACGGTAGGTGTCGAGGAGCCCAGCCTGCATTTTCAGTTCCTCGGCGTGAGCGTGGCGGTGGGGAGCACGCGGAAGGGGGGCGTGAACTCCTCGTCGAAGCGGGCCTCCTCCATGTGGGCGAGCACCCACGCGAGCGGCCGTCGTTCGTGGATCCAACGGAGAAACACCGTGTGGTCCCAACGGGTTCCGAGGCAGTTGAAGCCGACGACGCGATCGCCCTTGCACACGATCCGCTGGGTGATCGCGGTGCCGGGCACGTGCTGGAACCAGGTGCGGTAGCCCTCCGGCTGCCACGCTCCACCCGCGACGGGGGCCTCGGGGAAGGGGATCCACCCGGCGGTCGTGTACTCGACGTCGAAGAACTTCGCGGAGTTGTACCAGGTGCCGCGGCGGTAGGTGACCTCGTCGCCGAGCATGGACCGGGCGGCGATCCGCCCCTGGTCGCGGGCGGTATACCAGAGCTGCTCGGGGCGCCGGGTCCCGTCGATCCAGGTGACGTTCGCGCAGTCTCCCGCGGCCCATACGTCGGGGGCAGTTCGCAGGGCGTCGTCGGTCTCGATGGCGCCGTTGTCGGCGAGCGGGATCTCGCCGCCGCGCAGGACGCTCGTGTTCGGGACCACCCCGATCGCGCCGACGACGTGGTCCACGGGGAGCGCCTCTCCGCCGAGCGAGAGCACGAGCCGCCCGTCGCGATGGGCCATCCCGTCGACCTGGGCTTCGAGCCGCACGTCGAGCCCGTGGTGGCGGATGTGGGCGGCGACGACCACGGCCTCTGCCTCGTCGAGCGCGACGGGGAAGTACCAGGGCTCGCGCACGAGGAAGTGCACCCGGAGCCCGCGCTGGTGGAGCACCTCCGCGACCTCCACGCCGATGAGCCCTCCGCCGATCACGGCGACGGACTGGCCGGGCTTCGCGGCGGCGTCGAGCCGGGCGAGGTCCTGCAGGGTGACGAAGTGGTGGACCCCCGGCGCGTCGTAGGCGCCGGGCCACGGGAAGCGGCGGGCGATGGAGCCGACCGCGAGGAGGAGCCGATCGTAGGGGAGCGAGCCGCCTGCGGCGAGGTCGACGGCGTGGTCACGCGCCCGGACCCCGACGACGCGATCCCGGATCCGCTCGAACCGCATCCGGGCGTAGAGCTCCCGGTCGTACGGCTCGGTGTCCCGCACCGAGAGCTGCCCGCAGAACACGTACATCAGCGCGGTGCGCGCGAAGAAGTGGTCGTGCTCGTCCGACACGAGGGTGATCGTCGCGTCGGCGTCGCGGTTGCGCAGCGCGATCGCGGCTTCGATGCCCGCGATGCTGTTGCCGACGATGACGTACCGCAGGAGGGCCTCGGGGTGGGGATGCGCCGTTGGGGCTCCTCGTGCCTTAGCGCGCCCCGAGGCGTCGCAGGCGATCCATGGCGCGCCAGGTGGGAGATGCGTACACCTTGGCGAGGGTGTCGCGGAGGGAGTCCCGCTCGACGGCGAGCGCCACCATCGCGTCGGCCTCGCCCTTCACGTCGCGGCGGAGCGGGCGCGCGGCCCACGCGCGGAGGCCGGCGGTAGTGGCCTCGATCCCGTAGCGGGCGCGGAGCGGCGCGCGGTCCGGGAGCGGCTCGGTGGGTGCGAGCAGGGCGTCGGCGAGGGCGAGGGGATCCCGTTCGGGGATCGCGCGGAGCCAGCCCCCGTCGGCGAGATCGCGCGCCAGCTCTGACCGGGCCGTCGCGATGACCGGGAGGCCCTGGTGGAGGTAGAGGAGGAGCCGCGTGCGGCTGCCGAGCTCGGGCTCGTAGCCGGGGCGGTCGAGGGAGACGCCGACGGTGCAGCCCGCGAGGACGCGCGCGAGCCCGGCGGGAGGGAGGCGCTCGTGGAAGGTGAAGCGGCCCGCGTGGACCGACGTGCGGGCCCCGGCGGCGAACGTGGACCAGGTCTCGGTGTGGTGGCCGGGGATGGGCCCGCCGACCACGTCCACCCCGATCGGGGCGCGGTCCATCGCGCGCAGGAGGCCGGCCAGGAGGGTTTCCCCGTCGAACCACGTGTTGAAGCCGCCCACCAGCGCCACCCGGACCGGCCGGCCGGGCGCCCGCGGGGCGCTCTCGGGGAGCCCCGGGAAGTCCCATGCGACCGGGGTCACGAACGCCCACTCCTCCCCCGGCGGCGTGCGCGCGAGCCGACCGAGGAGCCCGAGCTGACCGACGAGCGCATGGCGGCTCGGCCCGCCGATCGTCAGGAACGCATCCCCCCGGAGCAGCGCGGGCACGAACACGGCGCGCGCCTCCGCGGCGACGGCCTCGGCCCCACCGAAGGCGGCGACCATCTGGGCGTCCGCGAAGGGATCGCCGGGGAGGTCGATGCAGAGCGGCTCCCCGGCGATCGCGGCGAGGGCGGCACGGGTCGGTCCGAAGGTGCCGGCGGTCACGACGGCGGTCGGTCGGAGCTCGCGGAGGGCGAGCGCCACGTCGTCGGAGCGGACGTCGACGAGGTGAACGTCGTGATCGGCCCGGAGCGCGGTGTAGATCTGCGAGAGGCGGAGGTGCGCGAACGACGTGTCCGTCGACCGGGGGCCCGGGAGCGGGCCCGCGCCGAGCACGGCGATCCGGCTCACGTGGCGTTCGACTTCGGGTTCGTGGGATCCGTCCGCGCGTCGTGCCAGGTGAGGACGCCCCAGCGGTGCGGGATCCGGACGATGCCGTGGTCCTCGACGTCCTGGGAGACCTCGAAGCCGTAGAGTTGGTTGTGCCACACGTGGGGGACCACGTGGCCCTGGTCGAAGACGGCGATGGACACCCGGTACGTGCCCGCGAGGAGCGGAAGCGCCGGGTAGTGCACGAAGAAGGTGTAGACGCCGTGGTAGGTCCCCTCGAGCACGCCGTCGAAGCGGGTGTTGGGCCCGAACACGTACACCCCGTCGTTCCGGAACAGCGCGACGCCGAAGATCGGGCGCTCGAGCGGCTCGGTGGTGCGGAAGGTGACCGCGACGACGAGGCTCTCCCCCGAGCGGAAGCGCTCGCGCTCGTTGCCCTGGGAGTCGAGGAGCTGGACGCGCAGCACGCGGGCCTCGCCCGTGCCGGCCACGAGCATGCGGTCCCCGTCGGTCTCCCGGGGGGCATCCCCCGGGGCCTCGGCGAACAGGCCGGCGGGATCCCCCGGGGCGCAGGCCACCGCGAGGGTGTCGCGGAGCGCCGGATCTTCCTCGGACACCCGCGACGAGGGGAGCGGGATGACCCGATCGACACCGCCCGGCAGCGGACGGAGCGTGGGCCGCGGCGGCGCGTCGGGCGCGGGCGGGGCGGCCCGCACCCGATCGAGCTCCAGGTACCGCTCGATGACCTCGCGCGGGGGGCCGATCACCCGTGGGCGCCCGCGGTCGAGCCACAACACCTCGTCGCAGAGCGAGCGGACGGCGTGCAGATCGTGGGAGACGAGCACCAGCGTGGCGCCGTCCCGCACCGCCTGCTCGATCCGCCGCACGCACTTGCGTTGGAAGTACTGATCCCCGACGGCGAGCACCTCGTCGATGAGCAGGATCTCCGCGTCGACATGCATCGCCACGGCGAAGCCGAGGCGCAGGTTCATGCCCGTCGAGTAGGTGCGCACGGGGTAGTCGATGAAGTCCCCCAGCTCGGCGAAGCGGATGATCTCCGGGATCCGCTCCTGGATGAGCGAGGGGTCGAGCCCGAGCAGGGAGCAGGTGAGCTCGATGTTCTCCCGGCCGGTGAACGTGTCGTGGAAGCCGACGCCGAGGTCGAGGAGCGTCGCCATGCGCCCATAGATGCCGAGGCGGCCCTCGGTCGGCTCGGTGATCCCCGCGAGCAGACGCAGCAGCGTGCTCTTCCCGGCCCCGTTCGAGCCGATCACCCCGAAGGCTCGCCCGCGCTCGACGCGGAACGACAGCCCGTTGAGCGCCCAGTGCTCGACGTGATGGGTACGGTTCCCGACGAGCTCGAAGAACCGGCTGCGATCGTTCGGGTAGATGTCGAAGCGCTTCCCCAGCCCTTCGACCTCGAGCAGGACGTCCGGCGGAGGCGTTGGCGCCAGGGGGTGCTGCACGGAGGGCCCTCGTCGGTGAGGCGGCGGTAGACATGCTACCCTGTGGGAGCATGTCCGTGGCGTACGCCATCCTAGTTCTGTTGGTGGGCTGTCGGGGGCTCGACGCGGTGGCAATCGTCGCGGGGGAGCACTGCGCCCCCGATCGCGAGGCCACCGTGGCCTGTACGCTCGACGGGGACACCCTCGAGGTGGGCGCGTGCGGCGCCGAGTCGGTGCGACTCCTGGGGATCGACTCCCCGGAGATCGCGCACGACAGCACCGAGGTCGACCAGTGCTTCGGGCCCGAGGCCGCCGCGTGGATGGCCGATCGCCTCGTCGGCGTGGACGTGCGCCTGGAGTTCGACGCCGAGTGCGCGGACACCTATGGGCGGACCCTGGCCTACGTGTGGACCACGGACGAGGACGGCACGGAGACCCTCGTCAACGACGAGATCCTCCGCGCCGGCTACGCGCGGGTGTTCGAGGAGTTCGACGACATCCGGCTCGCCGAGCGAATCTACGACGCGCAGGCGGATGCCCAGGCGGCCAACGCAGGGCTATGGGCCGTCTGTGAGTAGGCTCGCCTCTCCCAACAACCAGCCGGTCGAGGCCGTCCCCGTGTCCACGCCGACCATCGTGACCGTGCTCAACGAGATCGGCGCCTGGCGAGCCGGCACCGTCGACGAGGTCGGAGCCGCGCTCGTGGCGATCGGCGAGGAGGAGCGCCTCGTGCGTCGGAAGATCGACGACGCCAACCGGCAGCTCGCGGCGCTCGGCTCGATCCGCCAGGAGCAGGAGGAGCGGCTCGCCGAGCTGGACGAGGAGCTGATCCGTCGGAAGCGTGATGGCGTACGTGGCGCGCTTCGGACCGATCGCGCCCACGTGGAGGAGCGCTCGGCCGCGTTGCACGACCTGCGCACGAAGCGGGACACCACGCTCGGCGCGGGGCTCGGCGCGCCCGACATGGCCGAGGCCGTGGCGGAGTACCTCGATGCCCAGGAGCGCGCTGCGGGGGTGCGCGGCACCGTCGTGCCCGCGCCCGAAGACCTCCTCTCGGCCCCCGCCCGGGAGCGCCTCGCGCCCTACCTTCGCGCCGCGGTCGAGCCGCCCCCGGCGTTGGACGAGGCCCGCCTCGGCGTGGGCATCGTCGTCTCCGTGGATCCACCGGAAGGGGCCCCCGAGGCCCTGCTCATCGTGATCCCCGTGCCCTGGGCGGTCTACGCCGACGCCCTGCTGCGCGAGGACGATCTCTGCACCCTCCTCGCGTACCGCCTGGTCGCGGCGGTCCACACCCTGCTCGCCGAGTCCGGCGCGCCGGACGCGCTCGTCCGGTACGCGGACGTGCAGGGGAGCCTCGCGCTCCAGGTGTGGCTGGGCGACACCCCGGTCGCCGCCGACCTCCGCGAGCGCGTGATGGAGGCGATCGCCGTCGCCGTCGAGGGGGCCCCCGAGCTCGTCACGGCCGGCCTCGACGTGTACGCGATCTGGCTCACGCCCGACCTGTTGGTGGAGGACGCGTCGTGATCCCCACCCCCGCCCCGACCCTGGACATGTTGCGGCCCTGGAGCGTCGTGCGCGTGGCGCAGGCCCTGGATCTGCACCCGTTCGAGGTCATCCGGATCCTCGCCGCCGACGGCAGCCTGCCCCCTGATCTCCGGCTGCGTCCGGGGGATGTGGCGCGCGTGGTCGACGTGGGCGGCCTCGAGGCGTGGTGGGAGCCGATGGAGGGCAACCTGCGCCGTCCCACGCTGCTGGTGCGTTCGCTCGCCCGCGAGCTCGTCACCCGGCGGATCGTCGAGCCCACCTGGACCCGCGCCGACAACCTCTTCCGGGGGCTCGAGCCGACCGAACAGGCCGTCGTTCGGCGGGCTACCAACGCCCTGATTCGCCTCGGCGCGATGGGGAGCCGGATGTCCGCCCGAGGATTGGAGCTGACCGTACGCCCCCCCGCGGTCGAGGAACTCGTATCGCTTGCCGAGCGAGGGGCCGGCGCCTATTGCGGGCTCCTGGAGGACGGATGAGCGAACGTGGTCGATCGCCCTTGTTCGGGCGGCCAAGCGAGCTTCTCGTGGACGAGCCCGCGCCACGCATCGCCATGCCGGCGCCCCCGCTACGCCTGCGCGCACCGGAGATCACGCGAATGGAAGCCCCGCCTCCGGAACCGACCGACGAGGACGAGCTTCCCGTCATGGGGCCGCTCCAGGTGTTCGTCGGCCCGACCACCCCGATCGTCGACATGATCGACGATGGGCCGGTTCCCCCTCGGTCGCCGGACATCCGCCTTCCCTCGCGGATCGTGACCGTGCTGCCCGAGACCCCGCCGGGGATGTTCTCGGATGCGGTCGACGAGCTGGGGAGCGCCTTCGGGGGCGGTCCTTCGCCTGCGCCGCCGAAGCCACCCACCCGGTCCACCACCGAGCCGGGGATCCGGCTCTCGGTGCGCACGGGCGCGAGCACGCGCGCCTCCATGACGGAGGTCCTCCCCGAGGCCCCGGTCGTGCAACAGCGGGGCCAGGGCATCGCCACGGCCGCCGCCGCGCGGGGACGCGCGCCTCGGGCCGAGCCCATCTCCCAGCGCCCGTTCGACGACGAGGAGAACACCTCGCTCAGCGCCTCCCCGTTCCAGGCCTTCGACGCCCCGCGTACGTCGGAGCGCGCCGGGGCGGCCCGCTCGTCCGAGGCGCCTCCCTGGGACGACCCGCGCTTCCGCCGCGCCGACCCGTCGGAGTCCTCCTTCGTCGGCGCGGCCCGCATCCCCGCGCCGCCGCCCGACTACGACCAGCACATCAACGAGCCCACCCAGCCCGTCATGGGGCTCTCCCCGTTCGGGGACTCGCCCCTCGTGGGCCTGGAGACGGTCGCACCGCCGCCGCCGAGGACCAAACCAGTGGTCACGGCCCCCGTGTCGCCGCCGCAACCGGTGATCACGGCCGCGGCGCCCTACGGCCAGGCCGCACCCGCGCCCGCGGCGCCCGCCGCCAAGGGCATCGCCCGGTGGAGGCCGAATCGTCGGCTCTTGCGGACCCTGGCCGTCACGACTGTGCTCCTGCTCGCCGGCCTGGGCGCATGGCGTTGGACTCGGACGCATCCGGACGCCCTCGCCGCGATGAGAGGCCGCGTGTCGGCCGTGTTCGCGCCCCGCGCCCCGGTCGCCGCGCCGCCGCTGCTCGCAAGCGTGCCATCCGCGGACGCACCGGCCGCCAACGAGGCGGGCCCCGCCGTCGCCGTCGATCCCGAGGGCCTCGTCACGCCGTCCGAAGCCGCGCCAGCGGAGGCGGCGCCCACCGACGCTACGCTGGTCGTGGCGGCGGTCGAGCCGCCCCCCGAAGCCGTGCCCCCCCCGACCCCGGTCTCGCTTCCTCCCCCGGCCCCGGTGGCCGAGGTGGCGCCCAAGGTTCCGAACGTCGCGGAGCGGCGTGGGCACTTCCAGTCGGCGACAGGGACCCTGCAGGTGGTGTGCGACCGGCGGGCCACGATCTACGTGGACAACGTTCGGATGGGCTCGACCTCGGACGATGAGCCGCTCGAGATCGTCGCGGGCACGCATCACGTCCGGGTGGTCGCCAACGGCCGGAGCCGCTCGATGGACGTGCGCATCGACGCCGGCCGACCGAGCATGGTCAAGTTCGAGTTCCGCTGATCAACCCGGGGGTGGCTCGCCCCTGGCGGGCCGCGCCCCGAAGATGGCGGTACCGACGCGCACGAGCGTGGCGCCGTGTCGGACGGCCACGGGGTAGTCGTGGCTCATCCCCATGGAGAGCTCGTGCAGCGGCAGCCCGGCGGCCCGGCCCCGCGCCGCGAGGTCGGCGAGGGCCTCGAAGTACGGCGCCGCGGCGTCGGGCTCCTCGACCGCGGGGGGGATGCACATGAGGCCGCTGAGGGCCACGCCGGGGATGCGGGTCACCGCTTCGGCGAGCGCGAGCGCGTCCTTCGGCAGAACCCCGCTCTTCTGGGGCTCCTCGCCGATGTTCACGCCGAGGAGCACGCCGGTGGGGCGCGCGCCCGACCGCTTCCCGATCTCCTCGGCGAGCGCGAGGGTGTCCACGTCGTGCACGAGCGTGGCGCGGCCCACGATGTACTTCACCTTGTTCCGCTGCAGCGCGCCGATGAAGTGCCACCGCACCGGCGCGGTCACGATCTCCGCCTTGTCGCGGAGCTCCTGCGCATAGTTCTCGCCGAAGTCGACCTGGCCGGCGGCGATGGCCTCGAGGATCGCGGCGACGGGCTGGATCTTGGACACGGCCACGAGGCGGACCGAGTCCGCGGGCCGATCGGCCGCCGCGAGGGCGGCTCGCAGGGTGGCCCGGACACGTTCGAGGTTCTCTCCGATGGTCATGACGCTCCGAATCGTGCGAGCAGGGCGAGGGTCTCTCGCAAGGGGAGGCCGATCACGTTGGTGTAGCTGCCCCGGAGGCGGTCCACGAGCGCGCCGCCCTGGCCCTGGATGCCGTAGCCGCCGGCCTTGTCGTACGGCTCCGAGGTGCCGACGTACCACTCGATGTCCCGCTCCGAGAGCTCCCGGAATCGCACCTGCGTGGCGCAGATCCGCTGGTGCACGCGGCGATCCACGCGGAGGGCCACGGCGGTGTAGACGGTGTGCGTCCGGCCGGAGAGCGCCTGGAGGAGCCGCCGGGCCTCGTCGGCGTCCGCCGGCTTGCCGAGGACCTCCCCCTCGAGCGCCACCACGGTGTCGGCCGCGAGGACCCGCGCCCCGGGCACGGCGAGGGCCTTCTCGCGGGCCACCCGCCCGGCATATGCGCGGGGCGGCTCGCCGGGCAGGACCCGCTCGTCGAGATCGGCCGGGCACACCTCGAAGTGGATCCCCGCCGACTGGAGGAGCTCACGACGACGGGGCGAGGCACTGGCGAGGATCAACATCCGGGCTCCGCCGGGAGTGGGGAGGACTGGGACGATCGCGCTAGCCGCGATGGGCTTCGAGGGCGTTCCGGTGCCGGAGCCGACTCTCGCGCCGCAGCTCGGCCTCGGCGCGCCGCCGATGCTCGTCCGGGCTCTCGGGCAGCAGCTCCGGGACGGGCGACGGGCGGCCGTCCACGAGCGAGACGAAGGTCGTGTATGCGCTCGCGGTGTGGGTGCGCTCGCCGGTGAGGGGGTCCTCGCCCTCCACCCGCACGCCGACCTCCACCGAGCGGTTCCACGCCGCGTTGACGCACGCGCGGAAGATGGCGATGTGGCCCCGTTGGATGGGGTGGAGGAAGTGGAGCTCGTCGATCGAGACCGTGACCACCTGGGTGCGGCAGAAGCGCTGCGCGGAGATCGCTGCGCACATGTCGATCCACGCCGCGACCTGCCCACCGAAGATGGTGCCGATCGCGTTGGTGTACTGGGGGAGGACGAGCTGGGTGAGCTCGACGCGGGTGACGCCCGCCGGAACCGCCGCGCGCTCGTTCATCGATCGAACCTCACTTCTTGAACCAGGTGCTCACCTGCAGGGTTCCGCCGTAGGCGAGGCCGACCTTCCCCGTCAGCAGGTTCGAGACGCCGACCGAGGGGACGACGTAGATGCCGAAGCCCATGCCCTGCTTCATCTCGGCGCCCATGCGGGTCTGCGCCATCACCTGCCAGCCCAGCGTGTCGTTGCGGGTGTCCGCGGTGACCTGCACGGTCCCGCCGGGCATGAACACGCCCTCGACCTCGGGGCCGACCTTCCGCTTCATGACGATGCCCGAGATGCCGACGCGCCCATCGACGAGCCCGTTCGGAAGCTCCCCGATCAGCTCGACGAGGTGCACCTGCACCAGGACGCCCGCCGCGCGGTAGTCGAGGCTAGGCGCCAGGATGCCGAGGCCGGGGGTCGTGGCGGTGTCGTTGGTCGCACCCATGTGCGCGGTCATGCCGAAGCCGGCCTGCGCGGGGGCGGCCGCCGCGAGTGCGAGGCCGATCAGCGCGAGGAACTTGTTCATGGTGCATCTCCCTGGAGAGCGTAGGGACTTCAGGAGACCACGGGCAGTCTTGCCATGTCAACCCCGGCTCGGCGTCGGGAAGCTCATCCGCCAGGTTCAAACTCGAGGTACGGGCCCCTGGCGATGCACCGGCTCGGCGTTCCCGGTGGGGGGAAGCGCGTGCAAACCGTCGGGCCCGAGCCCGTCGAACAACGCGATCACCCCACGCAGCACGCTCCCGTGCCCGACCACCAGCGTGGGCGTGCCGTCGTCCCAGTGCCGGAGCGCCGCGAGCGCGCGACGCACCGCCGTGGCCCGGCTCTCCCCGCCGGGCGGCCCGAGGTCCCACGGGTGGAGGAATTGCTCCCGACGCCCATCCTCCGAGCACCGCGCGATCGACTCCCGCTGGAGGACGCCCATGTGCCGCTCCCGGAGCTCGCCGACCGTGTGCAGCGGGACCGGGCGCCCCTCCAGCGCGAGGCGTGCCGTGAGGACGGCCCGACCGAGATCGCTCACCAGGCAGCGCCCGATCGCGACCTCGGCCAGGGCCTCGCCGGCCGAGCGCGCCTGCACGATGCCACGCGGGGTCAACGCCACGTCCTCCCAGCCGGAGAGCCAGCCGGCCTCGTTGGCGACCGACTCTCCGTGCCGGAGGAAGATCCAGCGTGTGGCCCCGCGTCCGCTCACTACGCCAGCACGGCCCGGATCTGCTGCTCGCCGACGAGCAGCGACGCCACGTCCGGAGCGTCACCCACGATCTGCTCGGTGATGCGCGCCACCTCGCGGATCGGGCCCACGGCGAGGGCCTCGGCGGCGCGGTCGGTGCCGAGCTGGAGCTCGTCTCCGACGGGCGTGCGCACCGCGATGTCGCGGAGCAGCGCGAGGTAACGGAGGCGCAGGATGCCGAGCGCGACGGGATCCCAACGACCCGCGCCACGACGCGCGCTGATCGAGCGCAGGCTCGGGAGGAGCCGGCTGGCCTGCCCCAGCGCCTGGTAGCGGCCGGCGGCCTCGAGGATGGAATCCCCGCGGGCTGCGGCGACCGCGCACACCTCGCTCGCGAGCACCGCGTTCGAGGCGTTCACGATGCGCTCGGCCGTGTCCTGGCCGATTCCCTTGGCGACGAGGCGGGTGACGTTGGCGGCGAACTGGGCGGTGTCGACGGCGTCCCGGGTCGCGGCGAAGGCGGCGAGCGCCTCGCGGAAGCGCGCCGGATCCTCGCCGGCGGCGCCCGCGCTACCCGGCGCGAGCCAGCTCGCCACGAGGTCCGAGACGCCCTGCGTGTAGAGGTTCCACGCGAGGTAGGCGCCCACGGGGTTGGCCCGCTCCGCGAGCAGGGTCGCCTTCAGGGCGCTGCCCCCGGTCAGATCCATCGCGGCGATCCACGCGCCCGCCACCCGGCCGGCGCTCGCACCGGTGAGATCGAGCATGAGCGGGAAGAACGCCGAGCCCGCGTCGGTCGCGACCTGGGTGAGCACCATCGTCATGCCGATGGCCTTCGCGAGCATGTGCTTCGGCAGATCCGCCGCGAACCGCTCGCGCACCGCGGTCGGGAAGTAGTCGCGCAGGATGCCGTCGAAGCCCGGGATGAGCGCGGTGTCCTCCTGCATGAGCAGCTTGAACACGTGCATCTTCACGTGCGCCTGGAGCACGCCGAGCTCCGGGCGGGTGAGGCCGGCGCCGATGGTGGCGCGGCGCTTCAGGTCGTCGTCCGACGGGAGGACCAGGAACGGGCGGGAGACGCTGCCGCGGTTGCAGACCCAGTCAATCGCGCGTCCGTACGGGAACGGATCCGAGATCGACCGGTACACGTCGAGCGAGATGAGGCGCCCGTTCGCGTTGCAGTCGGCGAGCACCGCCGAGGCCACCTCGTCCGTGAGGGAGCGGAGGAAGTCGTTGCGCTCGGTCTCCCCGAAGCGCCCGGCCGCCACCATCGGGTTGAGCAGGATCTTGAGGTTGACCTCGTGATCCGAGCAGTCGACGCCGCCCGAGTTGTCCACGAAGTCCGTGTTGAGCCGCCCGCCCGCGAGCGCGTACTCGATGCGGGCCGCCTGGGTGAGGCCGAGGTTCCCGCCCTCGCCGATCATCTTCGCCTTCAGCTCCTGGGCGGTGATGCGCAGCTCGTCGTTCGGCGGATCGTTGGCGTCGGCGTTGGTCTCCCAGGAGGCGCGCACGTAGGTGCCGATGCCGCCGTTCCAGAACAGGTCGACGGGCATCTTGAGGATGAGCGACACGACCTGGTCGGGCGTGAGCTCCTCGGCGAGGGTGCCGAGCACGGCCCGCACTTCGGGCGTGAGCGGCACCGACTTGGCACGGCGGTCGAACACGCCGCCGCCGGCGGAGATCTTCGTCTTGTCGTAGTGATCCCAGCCCTTCACCTCCTTGAAGAGGCGCACCCGCTCCTCGAACGAGGACTCGGCGTCCGGGTTCGGGTCGAGGAAGATGTGCACGTGGTTGAAGGCCGCGAGCAGGCGCATCTTGCGGGTCTCGATCACGCCGTTCCCGAACACGTCCCCGCCGCAGTCGCCGACGCCGGCGCAGGTGAACAGGTCCTTGTCGGCGTCGAGCCCGAGCTCGCGGAAGTGGCGCTTGACCAGCACCCAGCCGCCGCGCGCGGTGATGCCGACGGCCTTGTGGTCGTACCCGTTCGAGCCGCCGGACGCGAAGGCGTCCCCCAGCCAGAAGCCGTACTCCTTGCTGATGCGGTTGGCGGTGTCGGAGAGGTGCGCCGTGCCCTTGTCGGCGGCCACGACGAGGTAGGGGTCGTCCCCGTCGTGCGCGACCACGCGGTTCGGCCGAACCACGGCGCCCCCGACGATGTTGTCGGTCACGTCGAGCATGCCGCGCATGAGGAACTGGTAGAGCTCGTCCCCCTTGCGACGGCGCTCCGCCGCGTCGGCGATCGTGTACTTGATGTAGAAGCCGCCCTTGCTGCCTTCCGGCACGATGACGACGTTCTTCACCATCTGCGTGGTGACGAGCCCGAGGACCTCCGTGCGGAAGTCGGCGCGGTCCGAGAACCGGATGCCGCCGCGCGCGATCGGCCCGCCCCGGAGGTGCACGCCCTCGACCTCGCGGTGGTGGACGTAGATCTCCACCATCATGCGCGGGAGGGGGAGATCCTTCGCCTTGGCGTGGTCGATCTTCACGCTGATGTAGTGGGCGATCCGGTCGGTCCGGTAGAAGTTCGTGCGCAGCGTGGCCTCGACGAGGTTCACGAGGCGGCGGATGACGAAGTCCTCGTCGTTCGTGGTGATCTCGAGGAGGAGATCCCGGAGGCGCTCCTCGGCCGCCGCGATGGCGGTGGCGCGCTCCCCGACGAAGTCCGGGTCGAACTTCGCGTGGAACAGGTCGATGATCGCGCCGACGCACGGAGCCTGGTTCAGCAGGATCTCCTGCACGCGCGTGGCGGCGTGGCGCAGGCCGATCTGGCGCGCGTAGCCGAAGTAGGCGCGGACGAGATCCACCTCCTCCCAGGTGAGCCCGGCGCGCAGCACGAGGCGGTTGTAGGGGTCGGACCCCATGTGCTTCTGGAAGACCGCCTCGAGGCCGGCCACGAGCCGGTCGGCGCGGGCGAGCAGCTCGTTCCGGGTGATGCCCGGCACCGACGCGATGCGGAAGGTGTCGACGTGCTGGGGGGCGAGGCCCTTCGGGTGCACGGGCGTCGCGATCTGATCGCTGATGACCAGCCCGAAGTTGTCGATGACCGGCATCAGGTCGGTCAGCAAGATGTCGTGCATCTCGTAGACGCGCAGCACGACATCCGGCCCGTCGACGGACACGCGCGCGGCCACGCGGCCGGTGCGGCGCACCTCCTCGAGCCGGGCGATGTCCTGCACCGACTGCTCGGCGGAGGCGTATTCGGCGTAGTCCTCGGGGAAGGCGTTCGCGTAGCGAGCGAGCAGGACGGGCGCGGCGTCCCCGAACCGCGCGGCGAGGGCGCCGGCGACGCGCTCGCTCCACGGGGTCGTGAGGTCCGCGATGAAGGTCTGGAGCCGCTCGGCGTCGGCCTGGGAGAGGGGCCGGGTGCCGGTCTGGTACACCTGGAGGAGCACGGTCTCGAAGCGGCCGGCGAAGAGCCCGCTGTCACTGTAGGTGGCGCCGGTGAGCTGGCCGAGGAAGGCGAGCGCGCGGTTTCGCACGGACTCCGAGTAGCGGCGCTCGGGGATGGCGAAGAGCGTGAAGGTGGTCTGCCCCTGGTCGCGCTGGTTGATGTGCAGGCGCGCCACCTGGTCCTGCTCGGCGTCGAACACGCGATCGAGCACGTCGCGGATCTGGTCGGGGTCCGCGGAGAAGAGCCACTCGGTGGGCAGCGAGTCGAAGATGTTGGCGAGGCCGCGGTACCGATAGGAGTTGGGGCGCTGGCGGGTCTCGCTGAGGACGGACGCGAGCACGCGGCGGAGGATCGGGAGGTGGCGGCAGGGCTGGGTGAGCGCGCGGTGGGTGAACACGCCGCGGATCACGATGGGGCTGGTCGGGAGCTGGATCCGGATCTCGTCGACCCGGCCGTGCCGGTGCACCGGCGCGTCGACCGCGCCCTTGTGGATGTGCACGAGGTCGCCGCCCGCGACGAGCACCGCGGCGGGCCAGATGTCGGACGGCGGCAGGCGATCGGCGCCGAGCCGGGCGTCCCCGCCGTCGGTGGAGGTCCCGGAGATGCCCATGAACACGAAGTTGTCGGAGAGCAGCCAGCGGAGGAGCTCGGCGGTCTCGATGCCGTCCTCGCCGCTCGCGTCGAAGGCGGCCTCGGCGGCGGCCTCCACCCGCTGGACCATGGCGTCGAAGTCCGCCACCATCGCGCGGGCGATGGTGAGCCGCTGGATCAGGTCCGCCTGGATCTCCTCGGCCGCCGAACCGTCCACCCCGGACGCCTCGAAGGACACGAGGGACTCGCTGCGGCCCTCGCCCTCGGTGGCCACGACGGCTCCCCCGGCGCTGCGGTTGACGCGGATCACGACGTTGAAGCCGGTGACGTGCTGGGCGCCCCGGTCCCGCAGGGCGAAGCGGATGGTGTCGACGATGAACGGCTGGTCCACCATTGCCGAGAGGACCCGCACGCCGGCGTCGGTCGGGGTGACGCGGACGTTCGGACCGTCATGCTCGACCGAGGAGAAGAACCGCCACGTGTCGAGGAGCAGCGAGGCCGCCTCCGCGGGCGCCAGCTCCGCGAACGACGCCGTGCGGGCGAGCGAGAGCGACGCCGACGCGAAGACCACGAAGCGCTCGGCCTCGTTGGGGGCGAGGGTGGCGCTCAGGGCGCGTACCGCGGCGTTCACACGGGAGACGACGGCGTCTCGTTGCGGATGGTTGGGCATCGGTGACCTCGTGAGAGGGAGAGGCGGGCGGGGGGCAGACATGCGCGACGCGGTCGTCACGCGAGGGGCGCAAACGTATTTCAGGCCCTTGCCGGCGGACAGGGGCGCGCCGCTTACATCTCCAACATCCCTTCGGGGTCGGCGCGGGCGACCCTCGGTGCCCGCGGGGGCGGGCTCACGGGGTCGGGTACAGCGGCGTCACCGTTTCCCCGCGGATCTCCAGCGCGGCGAGGTGCGAGCCGTAGTGGGCCGAGATGCCGGTGTCGATCCCGTGGAGCTGCCCGCCGCACCGTTCGGCGATCCGCCCGGTGTCTTGAGTGGTATGCCCGACCACCATGCGCGCGGCCCCGAGCGCCGTCAGCGCCCGGCCGAGCTCCGCGCACGCGGTGACCGGATCGGAGAGCAGGTAGGCCCGGTTCCAGAGCGGGCCGTCCGACCCCAGGATCTCGCGCGGGCCCTGGCTGGCGAGCGCCGAGCGGACGGTGACGTTGATGCCGCGCACGCCGAGGCGTGCCCAGCGCGCGTCCACGCCGGCGTGGACGAACACCGTGCTGCCGATCCGCGCGACGGTGTCCTGGGCCAGGAGCCAGGCGCCGTCCTCCCCGGTGGGGGCGTACGCGGCCTTGCGAGCGTCCTCTCCGCCGTAGGTCTCCAGATCGGCCGGGCTCACGTAGCGCCAATCCCCCGTGAGGTTCATGACCTCGTGGTTGCCGAGGAGGGGTACGACCTCTCCGCCCGCCGCGCGGGCCTCTCCCTGGAGGCGGCGCAGGAGCGCGATGACGCCCCGCGAGTCCGGGCCGCGGTCGGTGATGTCCCCGGTCTGGACCAGCCACGTGTCCGCGCCGGTCCAGGCGCCCCGATCGTCCACGAGGCCGGCGAGGCGGAACACGGCGAGGGCCGCGGCGGGATCGCCGTGCAGATCGCCGACGGCGACGAGCCGGGCGGGGGCCGGGCGCCCCTCGGGAGGCGGCGCGACGACGGTCGTTCCGGCGGCGTCGGCCGGGGTGGGGGACGCCGATGGACCGGTCGTGCCGGCCGCGTCGGGGGACGAAGTGCACGCGAACACGAGCAGCAGCAGCATCTCCGCACCTATCCAGGGGGAGACCGGCCGGATAGCCCGAGGTGCTGGAGGCCATCATGGAGGATCGTGCTCGGTTGGTGGCGGTGCTGGAACAGGCGAGGGAAGGCGGTGGGAAGGCCGCGGAGGTGCTTCGCGTGCGTCGCACCTCGCTGGAGCAGACCGGCTCGCGGGCGGCGCCCGGAAAGCGGGAGGACCTGATCTGGACCGTACGCGTCTGGTGCGAGGGCGGAGCCGCCGGGATCGGCGCCGGCCCGAACGCCCAGGACGCCGTGCGCGAGGCCCTGGCCGTGGCCGCCAAGGCGCCGGGCGATCCCCTCGCCGGCCCCGCGGAGCGGATGGCGATCCGCGCGGGCGCGCTCGGAATCGACGACCACCGGCACCCCCTGATCGCGTCCGAGGATCGCACGGAGATCCTCGCGTTCGCCGAGAAGGCGTTCAACCAGGGGGGGCTCAAGGCGCGGTCGTTGAAGTACCGCGAATGGCGGGACGAGCGCACGTGGATGAGCACGCGCGGCGTCGAGGCCCACGAGACCGGCACCACGTACGAGGTCGCCGCCGAGGTGACCGCGGGGGACGTGACGGCGCGCCATCGGATCGCCTCCCGGCACTTCTCCGACGTCGCGAGCCTCCCGTTCGGCCCCGAGCTCCGGCGCCGGATCGAGCCGCTCACCCGATCGGCCCCGCTCCCGGAGGGCGCGCCGCCCGTCGTGTTCGAGCCGCGCCTGATGGCGGACCTCGTTCGGGCCCTCGCGCCCGCCTTCTCCGCGGTCGCGGTGCGCGACGGCGGGTTCCTGGCCACGCGCCTCGGAAAGCGGCTGTCCAGCCCCATGCTCCACGTCACGGACGACGCCGGGCTGTTCGGCGGTCTCCACACCCGCGCCTTCGACGATCGCGGCGTGCCGCCCATCGCGGTAGCGCTGTTGAAGGAGGGCGTGGTCCACGGCCTCTACCACGACCCCGAGACCGCCCGCGCCGACGGCCTGCGCCCCACCGGGCACGTATCGGGCGGCACCCTCGGGCCGTCGAACCTCATCGTGCGTCCCGGCGCCCGCACCCGGAACGTGATCCTCGCCGAGCTCGGCCGCTACCTGCTCCTGGACCGCCTCCCCGCGGTGGACGCGCGGACGGGCCGCCTCCGCGGGCAGGTGCCCGTAGTGGTGGTGGAGCGCGGCGAGCGCGTCGGGAGCGCGACCGTCGCGTTCGACCTCTTGTTCCCCGCGCTCCTCGAGGCGATCCGGGAGGTGGCCTCCGATCAGGAGCGGAGCTGCGAGGTGGACGCGCCCACCACCCTCTTCGAGGGATCCATCCTGGCCGGATGAGCGGGGATCACCGCTTCCGCGTCCGCCCGTCCGGCTCGCCCTCGGGCCGCTCGGAGAGGCGCTGGAGCACCCATTCGAGGACGCGGAAGGGGTGCGCGCCCTCTTGGGGCGTGAAGCGGACCTCGATCTCCTGCTCGGAGAGGCGGCGGAAGCGCCCCGGCTCGCCCGTGAGGAGGCGCTCCAACGTGCGCGGGTGCACGTTCGTCGGGGCGTGCAGGCGGACGACCATGCGGACCTTCAGGAACGCGACGTGCTCGATGCCCAGCTCGCGGCACCGTACCCGGCTCTCCGACAGCCAGCCGAGGTTGAGGACCTCGGGCGGCGGCGGGCCGTAGAGCTGCTCCAGGCGCTCGACGATGTTCCGCGCCTCGTCGCGGGTGCGGGCACGCGCGAGCCGCTGGTAGGTCTCGAGGCGCTCCGGGAGCTCGGGCACGTAGTCCTCGGGGATCCACGCCGGGGCGGGCACGTCGACCTCGGGCTCGAGCTGGCGCCGCGACGCCTCGCCGCGGGCCTCGGCGACCGCGTCCTCGAGGAGCTCGAGATAGGCGTCGAAGCCGATGGCGGCGATGTGCCCGTGCTGCTTGTCCCCGAGGAGCTCGCCGCCGCCGCGCAGCTCGAGGTCGCTCGACGCGAGCGCGAAGCCGCTGCCGAGCTCGGTGTTCTCCTGGAGCACCCTCAGGCGGGCCATGGCTTCGCGCCGGAGGTCCCCCGCGCCGCGGACGAGCAGGGTGCAGGTGGCGCGCGCCGTGCCACGGCCGATGCGGCCGCGGAGCTGGTAGAGCTGGGCGAGCCCGAGCTTGTCGGCGTTGTCGACGATCATCGTGTTGACGTTGGGGAGGTCGACCCCGCTCTCGATGATCGTCGTGCACACGAAGACGTTCGACTCCCGGCGGATGAAGCCGACGAGCACGCGCTCCAGCGCGTCGTCCGACATCTGGCCGTGCCCCACCGCGACCGACGCCTCCGGGACGATCTCGCGCACCCACTGGGCGATGACCTCGATGTCCTCGACCCGGTTGTGGACGAAGAAGACCTGGCCGCCACGGCGCAGCTCGTGCAGGATGTCCTCGCGCACCCGGTCCGCGCCGAAGCGGACGATCTCGGTGCGGACGGGGTGCCGGCCGCCGGGGGGCGTCGCCATCACCGAGAGCGTGCGGACGCCGGAGAGGGCCATCTGGAGCGTGCGGGGGATGGGCGTGGCCGACATGGCGAGCGTGTGCGCGCCGGTGGCGAGCTTCTTGAGGGCCTCCTTCTGGGCGACGCCGAAGCGGTGCTCCTCGTCGACGACCACCAGCCCGAGGCTCTTGAAGCGGACCGAGCGCCCGAGCGCGCGCGTGGTCGCGATGAGGATGTCGACGCTGCCGGCGGCGAGGTCCGCGTGGATGCGCTTCACGTCGGCGGCGCTCTGGAAGCGGGAGAGGACCTCCACGCGGATCGGGAACCCCTCGAGGCGGCGGCGGAAGGACTCGCCGTGCTGGAACGCGAGGATGGTGGTGGGGCAGAGCACGACGGCCTGCGCGCCTCCCTCGACGACGCGGAAGCATGCGCGCATCGCGACCTCGGTCTTGCCGAAGCCCACATCCCCCACGAGGAGGCGATCCATCGGCTCCTCGCGCCGGAGATCGTCGAGGACGTCGGCGATCGCCCGCTCCTGGTCGGGGGTCTCGACGAACGGGAAGGTCTCCTCGAACTGCTGGTAGAGGGCGTTGGCGCCGTCGAAGGCCTGGGCGCGCACGATCTTCCGACGCGCGTAGAGGCGGAGCAGGTCGTGCGCCATCTTGAGGACGGCGTCCTTGACCTTCGCCTTCCGCGCCTCCCACGTGACGCCCCCGAGCCGATCGAGCCGCGGCGTGGCGCCCTCGCCGACCGACCGGTAGGGCGTGAGCAGGTCGAGCCGGTGGACGGGGACGTAGAGCTTCTCGCCGTCGCGGAAGGCGACGATCACGAAGTCTCCGGCGACCTCCCCGAGGGGCATCCGGGCGAGCCCGTTGTACTGCCCGATCCCGTGGCGATCGTGCACCACGAGATCCCCGGGGCGCACTCCGGCGAAGCTCGCGGCGGCCGCGCGACGGAAGTCCGCCGAGCCCGTCCGCGTGCCGACCTCGCGGCGCTCGGCGTGCTCGACGAAGATCTCGTCGGCCGACACGAAGACGGCCTCGTCCGACACGAAGCCGTGCGGGAGGTCCCCCACCTCGATGCCGAGCTCCCCGGGGCGCGCGCGTCCGGCCGAGAACGAGACCCCGTGCGGCTCGAAGAGGGCGCGCAGGCGCTCGGCCCGGCCCGCGCTCTCGGCCACCACGGTCACCGCGCGGCCGTCCTGGTACCAGGAGCGGAGCTGCTTCACGACGGGCGACAGATCCCCCGCGCCGACCTTCAGCGCGGCGGTGGTCCGCGTCTCGAACGTGACCGCGCCCGCGAACACCAGGGAGGTCACCGGAATCCCGCCCGCGAGCCGGGCCTCGGGGGCCGGCAGGTAGCGGTCGTAGGGCCGGACGAGCGGCCGGTCGTCGGGATCCAGCGCGTCGAAGCGGGCGCGCACCTGCTCGTCGTACCGCTGGAGCTCCGCGTTCACGAGGTCGGGCTCGACGACGTAGAGCGGGGTGCCGGGGGTGAGCGGGGCGAGATCGACGAGGGCGGGGAGGTAGTCCTCGGCGCCGGGGAACCACACGCCGTTCCGGAGGTCCTGGAGGACCCGCCGGCGCTCGGCGGGGAGCAGCTCGCGCTCGCTCGCGAGGGCGTGGATGTAGGCGGCGGCTCGCTCGGCGGTGGCGGGGTCGAGGGTGGCCTCGCGCGCGGGCAGGACGCGGAGATGGTCGCGCTTCCCCGTGCCGCGCTGGGTGCCGGGATCGAAGGTGCGGATGGAGACGACCTCGTCGTCGAACCACTCGATGCGCGCGGGCGCCGCCGCGCCGGTCGGCCAGATGTCCGTCAGCCCGCCGCGCACCGACCAGCAGCCCGGCTCCTCGACGCGCTGGGTGGCGAGGTAGCCGCGTGCGCCGAGCCACCCGAGGAGCGCACTCCGGTCGTATTCCTGGCCCACCCGGAGGTCGCGGACGTCGACCTCGGTCGGCACGCGCAGCAAGAGCGCCTTGGCGGGCGCGACCACGAGGGACTCTCCCCCGAGGCGCGCGGCCAGGCGCTGGCGCGGCAGGTCGGGGTGGGGCGAGAGGCCGTCCCAAGGGCGCCCGTCGTCCGCCGGGTAGAGCAGCGCCGGGGCGCCGAAGAAGCGGAGCGCCCGCACCCACTGGTCCGCTTCCTCGCGCGTCGGGACCACGATCCAGGCGCGGCGGAGACGGGAGAGGGCGTAGGGGCCGGCCCCGCCGACCAGCCCACCGAGCGGACGCCCGGCCAGCTTGGGGACATCGGCGAGCCAGGCTGCGGCGCGGCTCTCGCGCGGCGTGCTTCCGGAAGGCGTGCTCCGCGCCACGTCAGACCGTCTGCGGGACCGTAGCCGGCGCGGCAGCCGGCTTGCGGAAGAGGTCGAGGTAGTACTGGACCATGCACAGGTCGATGGCGATCAGCACGAGCGCGTCGACCACGCCGCCGAGGGCGAGCGCCCAGGTGCCGAGCCCCTGCAGCCAGAAGAAGCCGCCGAGCTGGGTGGGGGCCCACCAGAGGAGGAAGACCGCGAAGGTGCGGAAGATCGTGCCGCGGCGGCCCGACGTGAGCTTGCGGGAGCGGGCGAGGGGGTCCTTCTCCTCGTTGTCGAGCGTGGCGATGGCGTCGACGAACGCGTACTGCAAGCCGAAGAGGATGCCCGGCACGATGACGATGATGCCGAGCTGCACGATGAACAGGGCCCGCGCGTGGGCGGGGAAGACGCGCGACCACCGGTTGAGGCCGAAATTCACGGCTTCATAGAGGTTGGTCGGGCGCTTCTTCTCGTGCTGGACCCAGAGGTAGAGCGTAGCGGGCGCGGCCCAGGAGCCGACGAAGCAGCCCCAGATGGTGAGCCAGATCGTCTGCGCGACCTGGCTGATCACCATCGCCTGCTGGCCCGTGGCCGGCTTCCAGATCTCGAGGGCGAGCCCCCCGATGACGTCGGCGATGGCCCAGCCGACTCCGCCCATCACAATCGCGATGACGAGGACGATGGCGAGGTTCTTGAAGAGAACCTGGAAGGCGTTCCGGAGAACCTGTGCGATGCCGATGCGGTTCATGGGCGGCCGGTCTAACGGAGAACCGCGCACCCCGCACGAGGTTAGGTGGGGAAGGGGGATCCACATGCGCCCGGACATCATCGAGATCGACGAGACGCCGGCCCCGACCCTCGAGCCGACCCGCCTCACGGCGCTCGACAAGGACGCGATCCTGCTCGCCCTCACCGGCGGCTCCGTGGTCGACTGGACCGGCCTGTCGTTCCGCACCTACGCCGACGTCGACGGGTTCCTCCGCCTCTGGTTGTGCGACGTCGAGCGGAACGGGTGGGCGCGGGAGCGCCTCCAGTACGTCTACAACCAGGCGGTCAACTACCTCGAAGAGCACGTCGGCCTGACCTTCCGGCACGAGGTCCGCCGCCCCCGGGACGTGCGCGACGCCTTCCTCCGCGCCTCGATGCGCGATCGGTTCAGCCGGGACCGTATCCAGTACTGCGCCGTCCTGAAGCTGATGCACGTCATCAACCACCTGGAGATGCAGGAGCTGCGGTCGCAGTGCGCGTTCCGCGAGATCGACCTCATCGAGCTCGCCAACGAGAAGGTGCTCGCGGCCGCCGAGCGGATGCGGGCGACCTTCCCGCTGCGCGCCTTCTACGGCAACCGAAAGACGCGGCCGAGCGTCATCACCAAGCTCCTGGCGAAGCGCGAGTCCACCGCCGCCACCGTGTACGACAAGCTCCGCTTCCGCATCGTGACGGAGAGCCGCGAGGAGATCATCCCCGCCCTGGCCTGGCTCTTCCGCAACCTCGTGCCCTTTCCGGCGGTCATCCCCGGCGAGAGCGTGAACAGCCTGCTCACCGAGGAGGAGGTCGACGCAGCCTCCGAGGCGCCCGGCCTCCGGGGGATCCTCCGCGTCCGCCCACCGGCACTGAACCCGGACTCGGGCGTCGTCTACCGGGTCATCAACTTCATCGTCGATCTGCCGGTGCCCGTCTACGAGATCCCCGGGGTCCAGCCGCCCGTCCATCCGGCCCTCCTCGGCGAGGCCGTCTCCGTCCTCGTGGAGTTCCAGGTGGTCGACGCCGAGAGCGACATCCACAACGAGGAAGGAGAGAGCCGGCACGACGCCTACAAGTTGCGGCAACGCGCGCGTGTCTACGAGCGGCTCGGACGCTCGCCCCAGGCGCGTCGGTGAGCCTCTGTCGACGGTCCCGGCGTGACAGCCGAGGGCAGGTGGGATAGCCGGCCGGCTCGGAGTTCATCATGTCCAAGACCGCGCCCAAGAAGAACCGGAACAAGTCGTCCCGCCACCGCGCCAAGCTCAAGGCCAAGCACACCAAGCAGCGCATGCGCGCCCGCGGTGAGCTGACCAAGCGCCGCCCCGGCGGCCGTCTCCGCCGCTAAGCGCCCGTCGTGGGCGCGCGCCGCCGCCACGCGGGGGTCCTGCTTCACCCCTCCAGCCTTCCCGGACCGGGCCCCATCGGTGAGATCGGGCCCTACGCGGACGCGTTCCTGGAGTGGATGGCGCAAGCGGGCCTCGACACGTGGCAGGTGCTGCCGCTCCACCCCGTAGGGCACGGCAACTCGCCCTACGCGTCGCCCTCCGCCTTCGCCTCGGATCCGCGACTCATCGCGATCGAGACGCTCGTCGCGGACGGCCTGCTCGAGCCCTCCCCGATGCCCTGGGGCTCGGATCGGGCCGACTTCGACGCGGTGACCGCCTGGAAGCTCCCGCTGCTCCGCACCGCGGCGGCGCGGGTGGCCTCCGATCCCGCCTGCCGCGCCTACGTGGAGGCCGAGCGGGGCTGGCTCGAGGACTGGGCGCTCTACGCCGCGCTCGTACGCGTGTACGGCCGTGGTTGGTGGGACTGGCCCGCCGACCCCGCCCGGCGTCGCGGGCTGCCGAAGCTCCGCAAGGAGCACGCGGCGCTGATCGCGGAGGAGGAGGGCCTCCAGTGGCTCTTCCACCTCCAGTGGTCGCGCCTGCGCGAGGCGGCCACCCGTCGCGGCATCCGCCTCCTCGGGGACATCCCGATCTTCGTCAGCGGGGACGGCTGCGACACCTGGGCCCACCGGGATCTCTTCCGGCTCGGCGCCGACGGTCGCCCCGACCCGGTGACCGGCGTGCCGCCCGACTACTTCTCCCCCCTCGGCCAGCGCTGGGGCAACCCGACGTATGCCTGGGAGCGTCACGCGGCGACCGGCTTCGCGTGGTGGACCGAGCGGCTCCGTCGCGAGCTCACCCTGGTGGACGCCGTGCGCCTCGACCACTTCCGCGGCTTCGCCGCGTCCTGGTCGATCCCCGCCTCCGAGGCGGACGCGCGCGTGGGCAAGTGGGAGCCCGGCCCCGGCCGCGCGCTCTTCGACGCGTTGCGGGCCGCGCTCGGGTCCTTGCCGGTCGTGGCCGAGGACCTCGGCGTCATCACGCCCGACGTCGCCGAGCTGCGCGACGGGCTCGGCCTCCCCGGCATGAAGGTGCTCCAGTTCGCCTACAGCGATGGCGCGGACCACCCCTTCCTGCCCCACAACTTCGAGCACCCCAACTGGGTCGCCTACACCGGAACCCACGACAACGACACGGTCGCCGGCTGGTACGCGTCGATGGACGAGCGCACCCGCCACCGCTTCCGCGTGACGTGCGGTCGTGACGGGAGCGCACCCGCCTGGGCGATGATGCGCGAGGCCTGGGGCAGCATCGCGGAGACCGCCATCGCGCCGATGCAGGACTTCCTCGGCCTCGACGGCGAGGCCCGCCTGAACACCCCCGGCGCCCCCGAGGGGAACTGGGCGTGGCGCCTGCGGGACCTCCCCTGGCAGGTGTGCGGGATGTCGCGCACCCTCGGCGAGGTGTTCGGGCGCACGCCGGGGGACAGCTTCACCGAGGGCTGATCGGGGCGGCTCCTGCGGGCGCCCCGTCGGTAGCCCCTCCGCTCGGCGCTACTTGAACTGCTTGGCCAGCTTGAGGCCCTGCATCTGGTAGTTGCTGCCCTCGTCCCCGTAGAGCTGGTCGGGCACCTCGGTGTTCCGAAGGAGCTCGATGCGGAACAGCGGCTGCCCGTGCTCGAGCAGGAACGGCACGTCGTGCGTGCGGATCTCGAGCACGAGCCGCGCGCCTTTCCCCGAGCTGTCGAGCCCGAAGCCGGAGTCGATGAACCCCGCGTAGTGCGTGCGCAGCTCCCCCTTCGTCGCGTCGAAGGGGACGAGCTCGGCGCACAGATCCGGGGGGATGCAGAGCCGCTCGCGGGTGGCGAAGATGTAGAACTGCTCCGGCTCGAGCACGTGCCCGTCGGACGTGCGATCGACCGGGAGGGAGGTCCAGTACGTGGATCGCGGGAGGTCGCGACGGGACAGGTCGATCGGCGGGCGGTGGCGGAGCGCGAGGTACCCGGCGATCCCGTCGATCCCGTCGTGGAGATCGACCGACATCTGGATGCCCGGCGGATCGTCGCTCACGATGGCCGGGCGGCCGTCCGACCAGTAGCAGATGGGGGACTCGGCCTGGCGCGCACGCAGCGCGTCGATGCCCAGGGCGGGGCGGCCCATCGCGAGGCGGAGCTGGCCGAGGCAATCGCCGCGCCGGACCGACACGTGGAAGCTCTGGGGCGTGATCTCGAGGAAGAGGCGGCCGGTGTACCCGGCCGGGACCACGTCGAAGGAGTGGCCGTGCTCCGTCAGCAGGCGGACGAACACGTCCAGCCGACCGGTCGACGACTTGGGGTTCGCGCGCCCGTGGACAGCGGCGGGGAGCTCCAGCACCTCCTCCACCTCGGCGAGGTAGACGCCGCGGTGGCGGAGCACGGTGGGACGGTCGGCGTCGAGGCGCTGCTCGTCGAGCGCGAGGCGCCCGAGGCGCCGCTCCACGCCGGCCGCGCCCGGGAGGAAGCTGCACTGGAGCTGCCAAATCCGGGCGCCGAGGCGCAGGTCCAACGACGACGGTTGGATCTGCGCGGGGCGCACCGGGTAGAGCGCGCGGATCGCGCCGGAGTCGACCAGCGCGCGGAGCTGCTGGCTGACGAGGATGCCGTCCATGGCGGGCGAACTCCGGTGGGGCGCGGGTCGTCGGGGGGCCGTCGTTATAAGCCGCCGTCGGCCGGCACGAGCGGCGGCGGCACCGTGTTAAGCGCGCCCGAGCCCGAGGGAGGCCCCCCGATGCCCGTTTACAACATCCACCTCCAGAGCCCGGACAAGACGATCGACGTCGTCGTGCCCTGTCGGCACGACCAGCCGATCCTCGAGGCCGCCGAGGCGCAGGGGCTGGCGCTCCCGTACTCGTGCCGGAGCGCGGCGTGCGGTACCTGCGCCGGGAAGATCCTGTCGGGGACCGTCTCGCTCGAAGAACAGTTCATCCTCGGCGAGTCCGATCTCGCCGCCGGGTTCACGTGCCTCTGCAGCGCGGTTCCCACGTCGGATTGCCGAATCCTCACCCACCAGCGCGCCAACATCGAAGGCGTGTAGACCAACCACCGCTTGCACCTCGGCCCACGTCGCGCTAAGCGCGGGGGCCGTTCGATTAGAGGGAGTTTCAAGATGGCCGAACAGGTCAAAGCAAAGTCCGAAGACGCCGACTACAAGGATCCGGCCCGCCTGAAGCGTTTCCTCACGGAGCGTGGGAAGATCCTCCCGCGTCGCATCACGGGTCTCTCCGCGAAGCAGCAGCGCCAGATCGCCCTCGCGATCAAGCGCGCCCGCCACCTCGCGCTGCTGCCCTACATCAACCGCGAGTAGCGGCGCGACCGTGTATCGCTTCCGCCCGCGCGCCGGCCCGACGATCGGGGTGGCGTTCGGCGTAGCGATCCTGGCAGGCCTCGGCAGTTGGCAAGTTGGCCGACTGGACGAGGCCGCCGAGGCGCGCGCGCGCTTCGCCGAGCGGCTCGCCGAGCCGCCGTTCGACGCGTACGCGCCGCCAGCGGATCCCGACCTCCACCGTGCCCACCTGACCGGCGTGCCGGATTGGGACCACCACGTGCTTCTCGCGGGGAAGTACATGTGGGGGGAGGCGGGCTACCAGCTCATCGTGCCGGTGCACGCGGAGCGTGGCGTGGTCCTCGTGAACACGGGCTGGGTGCCGTCGGACGAGGTGGAGCTCATCGTGGCGCGGGAGCGCACCGTGAGCGGTGCGCGCACCTACGAGGGGCTCGCCCGCGTGTTCCCCGAGGATGCCACCGCAAAGGGGTCCTTCCCGCCCGAGGGCGGCTTCCAACGTCACTGGCGGAGCCTCTCGCCCGCGGCCATGGCGGCCGGCGCGCCCGTGCCGTCGTTCGTTTTGTTCGAAGGGGAGGGGTTGGCTACGGATGCGGAGATCACCGATCGGGAGCTCCCCATCGGTGGCTGGCGGATCGAGGCTCCCGAACGCCCGCACGCTCAGTACGCGTTCACCTGGTTCTCGTTGATGGTGACATTGGTTCTCGTCTGGGCTTCGGCATCCGTGCAGCGCGACGTACCCGCTCCGGATCCGCGCGGCTGATCGAGGTCCGCGGGGGTGGCAGGCGCTTGCCTCCTACGGTGCCGTGCGATAGGCCGCCATCCCATTTTCGGGGGACCCTCATGCGGCGCCTCTACGCCGGCACCGATGCTGCCGCGGCCCTGGGGCGCGCGTTCTTCGGGCTGGCGGCGGTCACGTACGGCCTGCTGGTGTTCGGCGCGAGCGTGCGCGTACACGGCGCGGGCCTGTCCTGCCCGGATTGGCCGCTCTGCTTCGGCGAGGTCATCCCCACGCTCAACTTCGAGGTGTTCCTCGAGTGGGGCCACCGGGTGCTGGCGAGCGCCGTCTCGGTCGGGTTCCTCCTGCTCGGCGGGGCCGTGCTGCTGCGCCCCGCCACGCGCGCCCGGGCCGGTGGGTTCGTGCTCGCCGCGGCGGTGGTGCTCGCCCTCCAGATCGTGCTCGGCGGGCTCACGGTGCTCCACCTGCTGGCGTTCTGGAGCGTCACGCTCCACCTCCTGACGGGCAACCTCTTCTTCGCGATGCTGGTCGTGGTGGGCCTGAAGCTCCGGGGCTCCCCCGCGCACGTCGCGACGGTCGGCCCCGCGGTCCGGATCGTCGGCGTCCTCCTCGGGGCGATGGTGGTGGCGCAGATGGCCCTCGGAGGCGTCGTGTCCAGCAGCTACGCCGGCCTCGCGTGCACCGAGTGGCCGACCTGCAACGGGGGCGTCTGGTTCCCCACGTTCGACGGCATCGTCGGCCTCCAGCTCGCGCACCGCCTCGGCGCCTACACGCTCCTCGCGCTCTCGGTGGCCTTCGTCGCGCTCACGCGCACGGCCCCGCGGCTCCGGCAGCCCGCCGTCCTGCTGCTGGCCCTCGTCCTGACCCAGGCCGCGATCGGGATCACCAACGTGCTGCTCGCCATGCCCGTGGAGATCGCGATCGCCCACTCCGCCGTGGCCGACCTCCTCGTCCTCTGCCTCACCTGGACGCTCTGGCGGGTGGCCGAACACCCCGTGCGGGCGTCGCTCGAGGGCGCCACCGTCCTGTCCGCCCCGGAGCGCGCGTGAACACCACCACCACCATGACCATGCCGCGGACCGTCGGGGCGCACCTGCGCATGTGGTGGGAGATGACACGCCCGCGCGTGCTCCTGCTGGTCCTGTTCACCGGGCTCCCCGTGCTCGGCATGCACGGGTGGCCGTCCTGGCCCCAGGCCGCCGCCGTGCTCTTCGGCACGGCGCTCGCGGGCGCCGCGTCCAGCACCCTCAACGCCTACATCGAACGCGAGTCCGACGCGCACATGGCGCGCACCCGGAGTCGGCCCCTGCCCGCGGCAGCCGTGGCCCCGTCCCACGCGTTGTGGTTGGGTACCGGGCTCACCGTCACCTCGACGCTCGTGTTGTGGGCCGTGGGTGGCATGCTCGCCGCGTTGGTGGGGCTCGCCACGATCCTGTTCTACGTGTTCGTCTACACGCTCTGGCTCAAGCCGCGCACCCCGCAGAACATCGTCATCGGCGGGGCGGCCGGCGCCACGGCGCCGCTCATCGCCGAGGCGGCCCTGACCGGGCACCTCACCTGGGCGAGCTGGATCCTCTTCCTCATCGTCTTCCTGTGGACCCCCCCGCACTTCTGGGCGATCGCGATCTTCCGGAAGAAGGAGTACGAGGCCGCCGGGTTTCCGATGATGCCGAACGTCGTGGGTGACCACGCGACGCGTCGTCAGTCGATGGTCTACACCGTCCTCCTCCTGCTTGTCAGCCTCGCGCCCGTGCCGATGGGCCTGCTGGGGCCGCTGTACGGGGTGGTCGCGCTGGGCGCGGGCGGGTGGTTCCTGTACGCCGTGTGGCGTTCGCTGCGCGCGAAGGACCCCAAGGTCGACTACCAGGTCTTCAAGATTTCCATCGCGTATCTTTTCCTCCTCTTCGGCGCGATGCTGTTCGATAGCGCCGTTCGGCCGTTTGCCAGCTCGTTGGAGGCGGCCGCGGGCCTGCCCTCCATGTGGGTCGGCTGGCCTCCCGTGCTATAAGCGCGCCCCTCTCGTACGCCCCCACGTGCGCACCGCAGGACCTCGGATGAAGCCTACTCGAGCCTCCCTCCTCCTCCCCCTTCTGATGGTCGCGCTCGCCGCTTGCGGTGGGGACGACATGCCGATGAACACGCTGGTCGCGCACTCGGACCTCACGCGCGCGATCAACGCGATCTACAGCCGGATCTTCTGGTGGACCGCCCTGCTCTTCATCCTCGTCCAGGGGGGGCTGATCTACGTGGTCATGCGCTTCCGCGCGACGGGCAAGGAGACCACCAACCCCGAGCAGGTCCACGGCAACCTGAAGCTCGAGCTGACGTGGACGATCCTCCCGATCTTCATCCTCATGCACATCGCCATCCCCACGGCGAGCCTCATCTTCAAGTCGCAATCGCCGGCTGAAGAGGACGCGGTGGTGATCAACGCCCTGGGCAAGCAGTGGTGGTTCGCGTTCGAGTACCCCGAGCTCGGGGTCACCACCGCGAACGAGATGCACGTGCCGCTCGGCACGGAGGTCGACATCCGCCTCCAGAGCGACAACGTGATCCACTCGTTCTGGGTGCCGCAGCTCGCGGCCAAGCGCGACATGGTCCCCGGCCACGTGAACAGCATCAAGTTCAAGGCCGAAAAGCTCGGTGAGTTCCACGGGCAGTGCGCCGAGTACTGTGGGGACTCCCACGCGCTGATGAAGTTCCGTGTCATCGTCGACACGCCGGAAGACTTCGCGAAGTGGGTGGCCGACCAGAAGAAGCCGTCCGACAGCGAGGCCGCCACGGCCCAGGCCGGCTTCCAGGCCTTCCAGGGGGCCGGCTGCGTCGCGTGCCACGCGATCGGCGGCACCACGGCGGCGGCGGTCATCGGCCCCGACCTCACCCACGTCGGCTCCCGCACGATGATCGCCAGCGGGATCCTCCTGAACAATGAAGAGAACCTCAAGCGGTGGATCAAGAACCCGCCCGAGGTCAAACCCGGCTCGAAGATGCCCAACCTGAACCTCAGCGATGAGCAGGTCGCCAGCATCACGGCCTACCTGCAGACCCTGAAGTAGTCGGAGGAGTCGAACATCATGGCCACTCCCGCCGCCGCCCCCCACACCTCCGAGCTCGGGCACGCCTCGTCTCCGTCGGGTCTGTGGAGCTGGCTCACCACCGTCGATCACAAGCGGATCGGCATCCTCTACGGCCTCTCCGCGATGGCCTTCTTCGTGATGGGCGGCATCGAAGGGCTGGTCATCCGAAGCCAGCTCTCGATGCCGAACAACGACCTCGTGAGCGCGCCGTTCTACAACGCGCTGTTCACGATGCACGGCACGACCATGATCTTCCTCGGGGTCATGCCGCTCTCCGCCGCGTTCTTCAACTACATGATCCCGCTCCAGATCGGCGCGCGGGACGTTGTGTTCCCCCGCCTGAACGCGTTCAGCTACTGGCTGTTCCTGTTCGGCGCGATCGTGCTGAACGTGCCGTTCCTCGTCCAGCCGTTCACGGGCGGTATCGATCCCACCTCGGCGATGGCGCCGCTGACCCGCGTCATCCCCGATGGCGGCTGGTTCGGCTACGCGACCCTGACCGGCAAGGAGTTCTCTCCCTACCTGTCGATCGACGTCTGGGTGGCGGGCCTCCAGATCCTCGGCATCGCGTCGATGGCGGCGGGCTTCAACTTCATCGTCACCATCTTCAACATGCGTGCGCCCGGCATGACCATGCTGCGCATGCCGCTGTTCACGTGGATGACGCTGGTGACGCAGTTCCTCGTGGTGCTGTCGTTCCCCTGCATCACCGTGGCGCTGATCCTCCTCCTCATGGATCGGCTCTTCGGCACCCACTTCTACATCCCGTCCGCCGGTGGCGATCCGCTCCTCTGGCAGCACCTCTTCTGGCTCTTCGGCCACCCCGAGGTGTACATCCTGATCCTCCCGGCGATGGGGATCGTGTCCGAGGTGCTCCCGGTCTTCTCCCGGAAGCCGCTCTTCGGCGCCCCGTTCGTCATCTTCTCGGGCATCACCATCGGGCTCCTCGGGTTCGGCGTGTGGGCGCACCACATGTTCACCACGGGCATGGGCGCGGCCGCGGACGCGGCGTTCTCGGTGACGACGATGCTCATCGCCATCCCGACGGGCGTGAAGATCTTCAACTGGCTGTTCACCGTGTGGGGGGGCCACATCCGCCTCACCACCTCGATGTTGTTCGCGCTCGGCTTCGTCGGCATGTTCACGATGGGCGGGCTCTCCGGCATCATGCACTCGTCGCCCCCGGTCGACCTGCAGCAGCAGGACTCGTACTTCGTCATCGCGCACTTCCACTACGTGCTGTTCGGTGGCACCGTGTTCGGGCTCTTCTCGGGCATCTACTACTGGTTCCCGAAGATGACGGGCCGGTTCCTCGACGAGAAGATGGGCAAGCTGGTGTTCGGCTTCGTGCTCGGTGGGTTCAACCTGACGTTCTTCCCGATGCACTTCGTCGGCGCGTGGGGCATGCCCCGCCGCATCTACACCTACGAAGAGGGCCTCGGCTGGGACAAGATCAACCTGCTCGAGACCGTCGGCGCCTTCACGCTGGCGTTCGGTATCCTGCTGTTCCTCATCAGCTTCGTGCGCTCGATGCGGAACGGGCTGCCGGCCGGCGCCAACCCCTGGGACGCCGCGACCCTCGAGTGGATCACGAGCTCGCCCCCGGCCGTGCACAACTTCGACAAGACGCCCCTGGTGTACAGTGAGCGCCCGGTGTGGGAGAAGTCCCACGGCCCGGGCCCCGGGTACTCCCTGCCGGAAGGGGAGGAGCACATCCACCTCCCGCCGCCGTCGATCAAGCCGCTCCTGGGCGCGCTCGGCGTGGGTCTGTTCCTCACGAGCTTCGTGGTCCTGAACCTCACGAACCTGGCGCTCGGGATGACCGCTATCGGCCTGGCCCTGATCTTCTACTCCTTCTACACCTGGTTCCTCGAGCCGGGACACTAGAACCCCTCCCGCAGAACCTCCTCCGTATCTGGAGCGCACGTGTCCTCTGCCGCCGCGCATCACTCGACCACCATGGGCGTCGACAACTACAAGTTGGCGATGTGGACCTTCCTCGGGTCCGAGTGCTTCTTCTTCGGTTCGCTCATCGGAACCTACATGTCCTACCGTGGGAAGAGCCTGACCGGGCCCTACCCCCTGGACGTGTTCGATCCGGCGGTGACCTCGATCTCCACCTTCGACCTGCTCGCCTCGTCGCTGTTCATGGTGCTCGCCGTGCACTACGCGAAGACCGGTGAGGTCAACAAGATGCTGGGCTGGCTCGCCGCCACCATGGTGGGCGGGCTCATCTTCCTGGGCTTCCAGTACTACGAGTTCTCGCACTTCGTTCACGAAGGGCTCACGCTCAAGTCGAACCTCTTCGGCGCCACCTTCTACGTGCTCACCGGGTTCCACGGCACGCACGTGGCGGTGGGGGTGCTCCTCCTCGGGTCGCTCGGGTGGGCCGCGAAGCGCGGGCACCTCGCGAACATGGGCGAGAGCACGGAGATGATCGGGCTGTACTGGCACTTCGTCGACGTGGTCTGGATCGTCATCTTCACCCTCGTCTACCTGCTGGAGTACACTTGAGCTCGCCGCCGCACGGTGGGGGTGCCGCCCACAATCCCCTCAAGCTGTACTTCGGTGTCTTCGCCGCGCTGACGGCGATCACCCTGTTCGAGATGCTGCCCCTGTTCGGCGTCATGGACCTCCCGGGGCCGCTGCTCCTGGTGTTGTCCGCGGTGAAGTTCGTGGCCGTGTGCTCGTTCTTCATGCACCTCTGGGGTGACCATCCGGTCTTCTCCCGGCTGTTCTACATCCCCCTGGTCATGGTCATCGTCACCGTCATGGTGCTGATGAGCCTGTTCGGGTCGTGGAACCTCGCGTACCGCAGCACCGCCCGCGGGAGCGACACCGAGGAGGTGGCCGCGCGCTACCTCGGCACGCACAAGGGCGATTGCAACGCCTGGGTGAAGAGCCCGTTCACCGGGAACACCTACTGTTCGTCGCCGTGGGTGCCCTTCGCCACGGACGCGGCCTACGCGGCGCTCCAGCAGCCCGTGGCCGACATCCCCGAGTTCGCGGGATGGGATGCCAAGTCCGCCGACGAGAAGCAGGCGGTGCTCATGGCCGTCGGCGAGACCGTCTACACCACCAACTGCGGCGCCTGTCACCAGCCCACGGGGCTTGGCCTCGCCGGCGTGTTTCCGCCACTGGTCAATGATCCGATGGTGGCCGGCCCCCCGGAGGCGCACATTGGCGTGGTCTTGAAGGGCATGACCGGGGTTGCCATCAACGGCGTGTCGTACGCCTCGGCGATGCCCGCGTGGCCGCAGCTCTCCGATCAGCAGATCGCGGCCGTGGTCACCTTCGAGCGCAACAGTTGGGGCAACAAGTCTGGGATGGTCGAGCCCGCTCAGGTGGCGGCGCTCCGGTAGGGGAGGTCCGATGCTCGCGATGCTCTGGTGGATCCGGCCTGCGTTGGCACACCAGGGCATCGTGATGCCCTGGGATCCGGACGAGATCGACTATGAGTCGGCGCCACCGGACGCGTGGCTGGCGCTCGACCTCCACGTGTCGGTGCTCACGGGCATCCTCGCGTTCTGCGCGCTCTACTTCCTCGCGGTGGGCCCCTGGCGCCGCAAGTACGGGTGGTCGGCGGCCCCCGTCGAGACCTGGCGCGCGGCCTGCTTCGTGCTCGGTCAGCTCGTGTTGTTCGGCTCGCTGAACGGGCCGATCCACCACCTGTCCGACTACTTCCTGTTCTCCGCCCACATGGTGCAGCACCTGTTGCTGAACCTCGTGTGGGCGCCGCTGACGGTCGTGGCGCTGCCGCCCTGGCTCATCGAGGCGGCGCTCCAGGTGCCGTGGGTGCGCAAGGTCGCGACGGTCCTGTCGAGCCTGAGGGTCAAGTTCCTCCTCTACAACGGAGCGCTCTACTTCTGGCACATCCCGTTCATGTACGACGGCGCGTTGGCCTACCACCCCGTACACATCGTCGAGCACCTCTCCTTCATGGCCACGTCCGTGATCGCGTGGTTCGGCCTGCTGTGCGCCTCGCCGTCGTTGCCGCGCCCGGCGCCGATCTACCAGCTGCTCTACCTGTTCGCGATGACCGTCCCGATGAAGCTCCTCGGCGCGATCATCACCCTCGCGGACGGCGTGATCTACCGCGGCTACGACGCCGCCCCGCGCATGTGGGGCATCACCCCCATGGTGGACCAGGGCTACGGCGGGCTCCTCATGTGGCTCCCGGGGGGCCTGGTGCTCTGGGGCAGCATGATCTACGTGTTCGCCCGCTGGGTGGAGAGCGAGCGGCTCGAGCAGAAGCGCGATGTCGAGGCCTACCGCGCCGCCCAGGCCCTCGCGCCGGTACAGCCGTGATCGCGCTCGCCTCCGTGCTCGTCGCGCTGCTGGGATGCGGCAACTCCGAGGCCCCCGCGCCCGCCACCCCGTCCGCGACGCCCGCGCTCCGCGCACCCGACGCCCCGCCCGACGCGACCCCCCCGCCCGACGCAGCCGCCGGCGCGCCGGTCCCGACGATGAACAAGCTCTACCGCATCGCGTGGCGAACGCTCCCCGCGCCGCCGCCGCTCTCGACCCTGTTCGAGATCGAGGCCACCGTGACCGATGCCGCCGGTGCGCCGGTCGAGAACGCGTCCGTGCGCATCGACGCGCGCATGCCCCAGCACGGCCACGGCATGGCGACCCGCCCCGAGGACGACCGCGGCGTCTGCGTCGACACCGTCTGCACGCACCCCGGCGGCCTCTACCGGACGCGCGGGATGAAGTTCCACATGCCGGGCGAGTGGACGCTCCGCTTCGACGTCGAGGGGCCCGCCGGCGCCGACTCCCTCGAAGTGCCCGTCCGGATCTGATGTTGCTCCTCCTCCTCGCCTGCGCCGGCCCCACGGGGTGGACCGAGGCCGAGCGCGCCGCGATCCTCTCCCTCTCGCCGGTGCCGGCCCCCGCGCCCTCGCCGACCAACCGCGTGGCCGACCTCCCGGCCGCGGTCCGGCTGGGCGAGGCCCTGTTCTTCGACACCTCCCTCTCCCTCGACGGGCAGGCGTCGTGCGCGACCTGCCACGTGCCGGAGAAACACTTCACCGACGGCCGGCGTGTGGCCGTCGCCGCCGGGACCGGCACGCGCAACACCCCCTCGATCGAGTCGGTGGCGTGGGGCACCTGGTACTTCTGGGACGGGCGGGTCGACTCCGTGTGGGCCCAGGCGAACGGGCCGCTCCTGAACCCCCTGGAGATGGCCGCCACCCCCGAGCACGTGCAGACGCGCGTCCGCGCGGGGCACGCGGAGGGCTTCGCCGAGGTGTTCGGCGGCGTCGCGGAGGATCCGACGGACACGCTCGCCCAGGTGGGGAAGGCGCTCGAGGCCTACCAGCGCACGCTGGGGCCGAAGCCGGCCCCCTTCGACCGCTACGTCGCGGACTTGAAGGCCGGCACCGACTCCGACGTGCTCACCGCGGAGGAGAAGGTCGGCCTGCGCTTGTTCGTCGGTAGCGCCGGCTGCGTCAACTGCCACCACGGCCCCCTGCTGACCGACCAGTCCTTCCACAACATCGGTCTCCCCGCCGTGCCCGCGGGGGGCATCGATCCGGGGCGGGCCCGCGGCGCGGGGGAGGTCGGCGTCGACCCGATGAACTGCCGGTCGCGCCACGCCGATCGCCCGGGCGCCCCCGCTCCGGCCGACACCGCCGACACCGCCGAGCCCGCCGGCGCCGGCGAGCCCTGCCCCGAGCTGCGCTACCTCGACGCGTCGTTCCCCGACTGGGCGTCGGCGTTCAAGACCCCCTCGCTGCGGAACGTTGCCGCGACGGGGCCCTACATGCACGATGGGCAGCTCGACTCGCTCACCGCCGTGCTGCACTTCTACGACACGCTCCCGGGCCGGCCGCTCGTGGGCCACCGGGAGCTGACGCTCGAGCCGCTGGGGCTCTCCACGTCCGAGCTTGCCGCGCTCGAGGCGTTCCTCAATACGTTGACGGCGGAGGAGCCGGTAGCGGCCGCGCCCTGATCGGGAGCGGGCGCGCCGGTCCGGTCAGCGCGCGGGGACGGCGTCCATCGCGGCCACCCACCGATCGGCGCCGAACGTGATCTGGTGGAGGTGGAACCACGTGCCGACGAACACGGTGCGGGTGCCCTCGCCGTTCTGCATGACGTAGAGGTTCACGCCGTCGCTCTCAGTGTTCTCGTTGTAGACCGGCCCGAAGGCCGAGAGGGCTCGCGTCGAGTCGCCCGGCACGGGCCAGAGCGCGGGCGTGGTGGGCAGGGCCACCTGCGTCGAGTCGGTCAGCCGCGACCAGGTGGCGCCGCTGTCGGCGCTGCGGGAGACCGTCGTCACCGCCTCGGCGTCGGTGGTGGTGGCGAAGACGACGTCGGCGTCGTCCGGGTGGATGGCGATCGCGGAGACGGCGTCCGTACCGATCGAGGTCCAGCTCGTGCCGGCGTTGTTCGTGTACCAGGCGCCGTTGGCCGCGCCGAGCACGGCGATGTCGAGGTTTCCGGGGAACACGTCGGAGTCGCCCAGGACCGAGGCCCCGGTGGGGAGGGCGGCGCCGGCGGACCAGGTCTCGCCGCCGTCGCTCGTGGTGACCACGCCGCGGGCCTGGAGCCCGCGGAGCCGCGCGGGATCGGCGTCGTCGACGACGGGGATGCCCCCGACGAACGCCTCCACCGCGTCGAACGCGGACCAGGAGGCGCCGAAGTCGTCGCTCCGCGCGCCGGCCGAGGAGAGGGTGTCGAACGCGTACACGCGGGCCCCGGCCCCGAGGAGCTTCCATTCGCCGGCGGGGAGGCTGCCCATCCGCTCCCAGTTGCAGCCGCCGTCTTCCGTCCGGATGGCGCGCCCGCTCACGACGGCGACGTAGGTGCGGTCATCCCCCAGGGGGCCCGCCACGCCGGTGGTCACGTCGGTGTTGTTCGGCGTCTCGAGCGGGGAGCGCACGGTGTTGCCGTCCTCCTGGTAGAGGAGCACGCCTTCGGTGCCGCGCAGCCGCCCGCACTCGTCGATGCCCGTGTCGTCGGCCTCGCCGGAGTCGAGCGCGTAGTCCTTGTCGGTGCAGCCGCCGCCGAGGAGGGGGACGAGCAGGGGGACGAGCAGGGGGAGACGGGGCATCGGTGCTCCAGGGCGGCGGTGGCCAGAGGGAAGAGGAGGGGCGCCTAGGCGCGCTCCCAGCGTGACACGACCTCGACGTGGCCGGTCTGCGGGAAGAGGTCGACCGCCCAGCGGTCCGTGCAGCGCCAGCCCGCCGCGATGAGCGCGAGGCCGTCCCGCAGGAGCGACGTGGGCCGGCACGCGACGTAGACGAGCGCCTTCGCGTCGATCCCCGCCACGAACGCGAGCGCGCCCGGGTGCAGGCCCACGCGGGGGGGGTCGACGATGACGACGGGGCGATCCCCCATCGCGAGCTCGGTGACGCGCTTCTCCACCTCGCCGGCGAGGAAGGTGGCCTCGACCCCGTTGGCGGCGGCGTTCGCCTGCGCGTCCGCGATGGAGGCGGGGTTCACGTCGATGCCCACGACCCGCTCGAAGCGGCTCGCGCACGCGAGGCCGAGCGCGCCGGTGCCGCAGTAGAGGTCGACCAGGGTGGTGCCCGAGCCCGCGGCCTCGGCCACGGTGGCGCACAACACCTCGGCGCCAGCGGGGTTCACCTGGAAGAAGGCGGTCGGCGAGAGGCGGTAGGTCAGCCCGGCGAGGCGCTCCACCACGTGATCCTGGCCGTGGAGCACCGCGCGCAGCGTGCCGATCGCGGCGTCGGCGCGGGCGTCGGTCTCGTACCAGAGCACGCCGGCCGCGCCCCAGCCCGGCGCGTGCGCGGCCAGCCACGCGGCCTGCTCGTCGTCCCCCGACGTGGTGAACATCAGCACGAGCACGCCGTTGCGCCCCTCGCGGAGCCCGAGGTGGCGCCAGAAGCCGGTGTGGCCGACGGGATCCCAGAGCGCCCAGGGCGAGCCGAGCGTGTCGGCGCGGACGCGGGCGAGCACGTCGTTCATCGCCTCGGAGACGATCTCGCACCGGGGGGCGTCGACCACCTTGTCGAACCGGCCGGGCGCATGCATCCCGAGGAACCGGCCCTCGCGGGTGATGCCGGTGTCGAGCTCGGCCTTCGCCATGTAGCGGAGGCGGCCGTAGGAGAACTCGACCTTGTTGCGGTAGCCGTAGTCCTCCGCCCCCACGATCCCGTGGTCGACGCCGCCGAGCGGCGCGAACAGGCGCGCGAGCGCGGCGTGCTTCTCGGCGCGCTGGCGATCGAGCGGCACGTGCTGCCACTGGCAGCCGCCGCACACCCCGAACTGCGCACACCGGGGCGCCACCGCGTCGGCCGCGGGTAAAATCACCTCGAGGAGGATGCCCGACTTGGGCTTGCCGACGACGGCGACCTCGCTCCCCGGCGCGGCGCCGCGTACGGACCACCGCCGGCCCTTGGCGTCGAGGCCGGATCCGGTGCCATCCGGGCCGAAGGAGTCGATGAGGACGGGGACGGGGTTTCGCACGCCGCTTGTTATCCCGGCGATGGACGCGGAGGCAGGCCGCCCCGCGGCGTGCGCCACCCCCGCACGCGACCCCTCACCCGACCGCGATCGGCGCCGGCTTGCGGGCCCGCCACACGCACACCCGGTTCCGGCCCGCGCGCTTGGCCCGGTAGAGGGCGCCGTCCGCCCGCTCCATCAACGTGGCGGCGCGCTCGATCGGGTCCTCGCCGTGCTGGAACACCCCGCCGGGCAGGCTCGCGACGCCGACGCTCACGGTCACCTGCGGATCCTCGGTGTGGAGCGCCACGGCGGCCCGCACGCGCTCCGCCACGTCGGTGGCGGTCTCCTCGTCGGTGTGGGGGAGGAGCACCGCGAATTCCTCCCCGCCGACCCGCGCGACGATGTCGTTCTGGCGCGTGGCGGTCACCAGCAGCTCGGCGACTTTGCGGAGGACGCGGTCCCCGACCACGTGCCCGTACCGGTCGTTCACGTGCTTGAAGTGGTCGACGTCGATCATCAGGAAGCTCGTGCCCGCCGCCTCCTCCTCGGGGCGGCTCCGGCGCACGATGTCGAACAGGTGGCGCCGGGAGTGCAGGCCGGTGAGCTCGTCCACGAGGGCGATGTGCTCGAGGGCCGCGTAGATGCGGGCGTTGTCGAGCGCGAGCGCCGCCTGCGCCGAGAAGATGCCCCCGCGCTGCTCCTCCATGACCGTGAACGCGCTCGCCTGCGGGTGCCGCAACACGACGAGGAGGCCGACCGAGCGGTCGCGGACGACCAGCGGGTAGGCGATGACGCGGTCGAAGCAGTGGGACTCCGACGCGACGGCGTCCGGCCGCTCGGAGAGGCGCCCGGACCACGCTTGCCGCGTGGGCGTCGGCACGCCGGTCGGCGGGGGCGTGGCGAACAGGTGGCGGGCGACGGCCACGGCCTCGCCGGGGTTGTCCCCCTGGGCTTGGAGCTCCCAGGACGTGTCATTGGGTTGGGGGTGCAGGAGCAGCACGGCGGTGGGGCTGCGCAGCACGCGCCGCGCCATCTCGAGGACGTGCACGCGCAGCTCCTCGGACGAGAGCGAGGTGAGCAACGAGTGGCTCGCCTCGTAGAGCTCCACGGCGGTCTGCAGCTTGCGGTGCTCCAGCGCGCGTTCGAGCTGGAGCTTGAGCTCGTCCATGCGGACGGGCTTCTGCACGTAGTCCCAGGCGCCCTTCTTCAGGCAGGTGATCGCGGAGTCGATCGAGGAGTAGGCGGTGGCGACGATGACGCCCATGGCGTCGTCGATCTCCTTGAGCGCGCACAACGTCTCGATGCCGTCCATCCCGCCGTCGAGACGAAGGTCGGTGACCGCGAGGTCGAAGCGCCGGCTCCGGGCCAGGTCCACGGCGAGGGCGCCGGTCGACACCACGGCGACGTCGTAGCTCTCGGCACGCAGCGCCGCGGCCAGCGCGTTCGCGGCCACTTCGTCGTCATCGACCACCAGCACGGTCGCGCGGGCCGCGGTCGTACCGACCGGCAACCTCGACGCCACGGCCGGCGGACCCCCCGATCCGTCTTTTGACCACGCCATCGAAGTCAATCTAGTCCCGCGCGGGGGGGGACAAGCACCCGGAAAGCGGACGCGCATTTCGATATTGACAGTCACTTTCAAAACCAGTACATGAGAACGGATGAGCACCACCCTCGCCCAGTTGGGCCTCCGACGCACCGCACGGATCGACGCCGTCGGGGGGGAGCGTGCCTTCCGGCGCCGCCTGCTCGAGCTCGGCTTCCTGCCCGGGGTGGACGTGCAGCTCATCGGGGTCGCACCCCTCGGGGACCCCCTGGAGATCGAGGTGCGCGGCTGCCGGTTCTCGCTCCGCCGCGCCGAGGCCGAGGTCATCGCGGTCACCGCCGTCGAAGCGTCGATGGCGGCGAAGTGAAGCCGGCCCCGTCACGGGCGGCGGCCCTGCCCCGCGTTGCCCTGGCGGGGAACCCCAACACCGGAAAGACGAGCCTGTTCAACCGGCTCACCGGCGCCAACGCGCGGGTCGGCAACTACCCGGGGGTGACCGTCGAGCGCGAGATTGGCCACTGGACCCTCGGGGTCGGCCCGGTCGAGGTGATGGACGTGCCCGGGGCGTACTCGCTCGCGGCGCGGTCCGCCGAGGAGCAGGTGGCCATGCGCGCCATCTTCGGCCTCGACGGGGACGTGCGGCCGAGCGCCGTCCTCCTCGTGGTCGACGCCACCCAGCTCGTCCGCAACCTCTACTTCGCGCTCCAGCTCATCGAAGCGGGCGCGCCGATGGTGATCGCGCTCAACCTCATGGACGTGGCGCGCACCCAGGGGAACGCCCCCGATCCCGCGCGCATCTCCGAGGTCCTCGGCGTGCCCGTCGTCGCCGTGAGCGCCAACACCGGCGAGGGCCTCGACACCCTGGCCGCCGCGATGTCGGCGGTGCTCGCGAGGCCCGACGAGGGCCGCGCCCGCCCGATGTGGCGCTATCCCGCCGCCGTCGAGCGCGACATCAAGCGCCTCGTGCCCCTGGTGACCGTGGCCGACGCCGCCACGTCGGAGCCCCCGCCCGAGGCCCGCGCGCTCGCGCTCTGGGCGCTCCTGTCGGTCGAGGAGGGGGACGAGCTCATCGACGTCCCGGCGAACGTCCGGCGCACCGTCGCCGAGGTGCGCGCCGCCGCCGAGGCCGCGGGCCGTGACCTCGACGCCGAGGTGATCGGCGCCCGCTACAAGTGGCTCGACGGGCTCGGGCTCGCCCGCCCGCGGACCGACGGCCGCACCCTCACCGACCGGGTCGACGCCTGGGTGCTCCACCCCGTGTTCGGGCTGATGCTGTTCCTGTTCGTGATGGGCGCCCTCTTCCAGGCCCTCTTCTCCTGGAGCGAGCCGTTCATCGGGGCCATCGAGACCGCGTTCGCGTGGCTCGGCGAGGCCACCCGGGGCGTCGTCCCCCCCGGCCTCGTCGCCGACTTCCTGGTCGACGGCCTGATCAACGGCTTCGGGTCGGTGCTCGTCTTCCTGCCCCAGATCCTCATGCTCTTCGCGATGCTCGGGTTCCTCGAGGACTCCGGGTACATGGCCCGCGTGGCCTACCTCGTGGACCGCGGCATGAAGGCCGTCGGGCTCCACGGGCGCGCGTTCGTGCCGATGCTCTCGGGCTACGCCTGCGCGGTGCCCGCGATCATGGCCACGCGCACCCTGGAGCGCCGTCGCGACCGCCTCCTCACGATGATGGTCGTGCCGCTGATGAGCTGCTCGGCGCGGCTCCCGATCTACACGCTGATCATCGCGGCGCTGTTCCCGATCGACGGGCGCTTCCTCTGGTTCTTCCCGATCCAGGGCTCGATGATGGTGTTCATGTACGTCTTCAGCACGGGCATGGCGCTGCTCGCGGCCGGCGTGCTCGGACGCACCCTCCTCCGCGGGCCCAAGGTGCCGCTGCTCCTCGAGCTCCCGCCCTACCGGCTGCCGCGCGCGAGCTCGGTGGTCCGCCAGATGTGGCTCCGCGCCAAGATGTTCGTGACCGAGGCCGGGACCGTGATCCTCGGCTGCACCATCGTGTTGTGGTTCCTGTTGGCGTTCCCCCGCAACGTCGCGCTGGATCGGGACTACGACGCCCTCCGCGCCGACGCCTCCGACGAGGTGGCCGCCACCCTCGACGCCGAGGAGCAGGGCGAACGCCTGCGCAAGAGCTACGGCGGCCAGCTCGGCCAGCTCATCGAGCCGGCCATCGCGCCGCTCGGCTTCGACTGGAAGATCGGCATCGGCCTCGTCGGGGCGTTCGCCGCGCGCGAGGTCTTCGTGAGCACGATGGGGGTCGTGTACGGCATCGGCGCCGACACCGACGAGGCGAGCCTGCCCCTTCGGGACCGCATCCGTGCGGAGAAGCATGCCGACGGCACGCCGCTGTACACCCCGCTCATGGGGCTCTCGCTCATGGTGTTCTTCGCGCTCTCGGCGCAGTGCATGAGCACGCTGGCGGTGGTCAAGCGCGAGAGCCGGAGCTGGCGGTGGCCGGTGTTCCTGTTCAGCTACATGACGGTGCTGGCGTGGGTCGTCAGCTTCGTGGTGTACCAGGGCGGTCGGGCGCTGGGGTACGAGTAGCGGCGCATCCGTACGGCCCTCGATCCTCCTGGGACGGGGGGCGAGCCCCCCGTAACGCCCCCCGAGGCTCGCGATTTGCGGATATCCTGCCGGGATGAAGACCCTTCCCCGCGTCGCGCTCTCCTTCGTTTTCCTCCAATCCTTCGCGAGCACGGTCGCGTGGGCCTGCTCCTGCATGCGCAACGAGGAGACGCCCGAGGCGCTCCTCGACGCGCACGCGACGGTGTTCGTCGGCGAGGTGCTCGACGGCCCGCACGCGCGCGGGTGCGGCATCGTGCGGAGCTCGGCGGACCCCGTGAGCTACACGCTGGAGGTCACCGAGGCGTTCAAGGGCGTCGCGGTGGGCGACGAGATCGTCCTCGAGACCGCCGCCTCCGGCGCGTCGTGTGGCGTGGACATGGTCGTCGGCGAGTCGCGCCTCGTCTACACCGACGACGACACGGTGGGCCTCTGCGATCCGGGCGGGCTCGCGGAGGAGAACGCCGGGGACATCGAGAGGCTCCGGACGGCCACGGCGGAGTAGCCGCGGCTGGCCGTGCGCGTGAGGCGGAGGCCGAGCTGCCTGCCGACCGGTGGTACGCTCGCCCGGATGCTCCTCCTCCTCGCCTGCGCGGCCCCTCCGGGCGACGCCCGTGACACGGCCGCGCACGACACCGCGCTCGTCGGAGACACCGCCGACACCGCCGACACTGGCGCCCCACCCGCGGACGACACGGGCGATGACCCCGACGAGACCGGCGACACCGGCCTCTCCGACGACTCCGCCGCCGCCGACGACACCGCCACGGACACCGGCCCGGCCACCTGGCGCTCGGCCCTCTACCCGGAGGACTGGACCCCGGCGTTCACCGACGCGGACGGGCACTTCCTCCACGACTTCAGCTACGCGGGCTACCGCGCCGGCGAGGTCGCGATCCCGACCGCGCCGGGCCCGTCCTTCGACGTGACCACCTACGGCGCCGATCCCACCGGGGTCGCGGACAGCACGACCGCGATCCGGACCGCGATCGCGGCGGCGTCGGCCGCGGCGCCGGCGGTGGTCGATCTTCCCGCCGGCACCTACCGCGTCGACGGGCTGCTCACCGTCGCGACCTCCGGCGTCGTGCTGCGCGGCGCCGGCCCGACGTCCACCTTCGTGTACTTCACCGAGACGACGGGCGTGGACTATGCGGCCCACCTCACCTTCGTGGGGAGCGTGACCCAGGGGGCGGACCACCTCCTCGCGGTCGACGGCGAGGCGCGCGCCCACGAGGTGCGCCTGGCCGATGTCTCCGGGATCGCCGTCGGGGACTCCGTCGCGATCGGCTGGACGATAAGCGACGCCTTCGTCGACGAGCACGGCATGACCGGCACGTGGGTGAGCTTCGACGGGGACTGGAAGACCTTCTTCCGCCGCACCGTCACCGCGGTCGATCCCGGCACGAACACGGTCACCGTCGACGTGCCGCTCCGCTACCCCGCGAAGGTGCGCGACGGCGCGAGCCTGCGCGTGGAGAGCGGCTACCTGACCGAGTGCGGCCTGGAGGGGATGGCGCTCTCGAACGCGGCCGACTGGGACATCGCGTGGGCCACCACCCAGGTGCACGCGGTGCTGCTCTCGGAGGTGCGCGACTGCTGGGTGCGCGACGTGGCGAGCTGGGCGTCGCCGCACCCCACCGACGGGCACGACAAGCACCTCATGAGCAGCGGCATCGAGGTGCTCGACAGCCGCCGCGTCACCATCGCCGACACGGTGATGGAGGAGGCGGCCCACCGCGGCGACGGCGGCAACGGCTACCTCTTCGAGATCTCGCGCAGCAACGAGGTGCTCACCGTCGACACCACCGCGCGCGGTGGGCGCCACAACTTCATCCAGAACTGGGACTTCGGCACGAGCGGCTGCGTCTGGCTCCGCACGACCAGCGAGGACGGGCGCTCGTTCTTCGCCGACTGGGATCCCGTCGGCTGGGCCTCGTACTCGGAGTTCCACCACTCGCTCGCGATGGCCAACCTCATCGACCGGAGCGTCGCGACCGACGGCTGGCAGGGCGTGAACCGGCAGGGCGAGAGCTCGGGCGCCGGCCACAGCGCCACCCAGAACGTGTGGTGGGGCACCTCGGGCGGCGGGTACCTGCGCTCCCTCCAGGTCGGGGATGGCTACGTCGTCGGCACCGCCGGGATGGACGTGCACGTCGACCCCGACGAGTGGGACTGGAACAGCTCCGGCGAGGGCACGGCCCCCGAGGACTGGACCGAGGGCCTCGACGAGGGGGCCACGCTCGAGCCGGTCTCGTTGTACGAGGACCAGCTCTCCCGGCGGATGGAACACGAGGAGGAACCATGATCCTGCTGCTTGCTGTCGCGTGCGCCCCCGAAGAAGACCCCGACGTGCTCCGCGAGGGCGACACCGGCGCCGTCGACACGGGCGCTCCGGACACCGACACGGACGACACCGACTCGGACGACACCGACTACACCGACGACACCGACACCGGCGGCCCCGACACCGACGTCGACGGGTTCCTCGTCACGTTCGAGGGCACCGTCGTCACCGTCGCCGGCGCGCCGTTCGGCTTCTCCGACAGCGTCCGGAAGACGCGGATCAGCGGCTCACTCTCCTGGAACCGCGCGCTCCGCGACTCCGAGGACGACGCCGATCGCGGCATCTACGATCACGCCAGCTCCGGCGCGTTCACGCTCTCGGTGGGCGGCCGCGTCATCGACGGCAGCGGCTCGCCGCAGGTCGAGGTCGAGAACTTCGGCTCCGACACCTTCCGCTTCAAGGACGGCACCGGGATCTTCGGCGACCACGACCGCCACATGACGATCGACGGCGACGAGGATCCGAGCATCGGGGTCTGGATCGCCGTCACCGACAGCGAAGGCACCGTCTTCACCGACGACGCCATCCCGACCGGCTGGCCGTTCACCGACATCGCGAGCTACCCGCACACGTTCTCGGTCGAGGACGAGGGCGGCACGCTGCTGCTGCAGCTCGACGCGGCGGGGCCGGGCTGAACCTTCACCCCACCTCGATGCACTCCCCCACGACGATCTCGTCGTAGCAGATCCCCTCGGTGCCGAGGTCCAGGAGGAGGAACGACACGTCGTAGATGCCCGCCGGTAGCGCCGCTGCGTACGATCCGCGGTCGCCCCCGAAATCGAAGCGATGACCCGACGCGATGTCCGTGAAGTACACGGTGTAGTCGTCGTAGCCGTCGTAGGAGGGCGGACGCTCGCCGTTGTAGGTGATCCCCCCGGCGACGGGGAACACCACCGCGTCCACGGCGACGGTGCTGTCCTCGTCGATGGTCTTGTCGTCGCGGACGAGGATCTCGTCGTAGCAGACGCCCTCGTCCCCGAGGTCGAGCAGGAGGATGGAGATGTCGTAGGTCCCGCCGGGGACGGCCGCGGCGTACGCGCCGTTGTCGCCGCCGAAGTCGTAGCGACGGCCCGAGTCCGTGTCGGTGAAGTAGACGGTGAAGTCGTCGTAGCCGGTGTAGGTGGGCGGCCGCTCGCCGTTGTAGGTGACCGCGCCGGTCACGGCGAACACCACCGCGTCCAGCCCGATGGTGCGGTCCTCGTCGACGACCTTGTCCTCGCGGACGAGGATCTCGTCGTAGCAGACGCCCTCGTCGCCGAGGTCGAGGAGGAGGATGGAGATGTCGTAGGTGCCGCCGGGGACCGCCGCGGCGTACGCGCCGTTGTCGCCGCCGAAGTCGTAGCGCTGGCCCGAGTCCGTGTCGGTGAAGTAGACGGTGAAGTCGTCGTAGCCGGTGTAGGTGGGCGGCCGCTCGCCGTTGTAGGTGACCTCGCCGTTGAGGAGGAAGACCTCCGCGTCCACGGCGACGGTGCTGTCGGCGTCGATGGTCTTGTCCTCGCGGACGAGGATCTCGTCGTAGCAGATGCCCTCCTCGCCGAGGTCGAGGAGCACGATGGAGATGTCGTAGGTGCCGCCGGGGACCGCCGCGGCGTACGCGCCGTTGTCGCCGCCGAAGTCGAACCGCTGCCCCGAGTCCGTGTCGGTGAAGTAGACGGTGAAGTCGTCGTAGCCGGTGTAGGTGGGCGGCCGCTCGCCGTTGTAGGTGACCGCGCCGGTCACGGCGAACACCTCCGCGTCCAGCCCGACGGTGCGGTCCTCGTCGATGACCTTGTCCTCGCGGACGAGGATCTCGTCGTAGCAGACGCCCTCGTCCCCGAGGTCGAGGAGGAGGATGGAGATGTCGTAGGTGCCGCCGGGGACGGCCGCGGCGTACGCGCCGTTGTCGCCGCCGAAGTCGTAGCGCTGGCCCGAGTCCGTGTCGGTGAAGTAGACGGTGAAGTCGTCGTAGCCGCTGTAGGTGGGCGGCCGCTCGCCGTTGTAGGTGACCTCGCCGTCGACGAGGAAGACCTCCGCGTCCACGGCGACGGTGCCGTCCGCGTCGATGGTCTTGTCCTGGCGGACGAGGATCTCGTCGTAGCAGATGCCCTCCTCGCCGAGGTTGAGGAGCAGGAGCGAGACGTCGTAGGTGCCGCCGGGTACGGCCGCGGCGTACCCGCCGTTGTCACCGCCGAAGTCGTAGCGACGGCCCGAGTCCGTGTCGGTGAAGTAGACGGTGAAGTCGTCGTAGCCGGTGTAGGTGGGCGGCCGCTCGCCGTTGTAGGTGACCGCGCCGGTCACGGCGAACACCTCCGCGGCGACATCCCAGGCGCAGCCGCCCTCCTCGCAGATGGACTCGGTCTCGTCGCACTCGCGGGTCGGCTCGACGTCGGTGTCCGTGTCCGCGTCGGTGTCGGCGTCCGTGTCGGCGTCCGTGTCGGCGTCCGTGTCGGCGTCCGTGTCGGCGTCCGCCTCGTCGCCCTCGTCCGTCGCGTCCTTCCCGAAGATGCAGGCGGGCGAGGTCGACAGGAGCAGGGCGAGCGTGGCGAGGGAGAGGGCGTGGGTCTTCAAGGGGGGCTTCCGAGGGCGCGGGAGGGTAGCTGACGATGGGGCCGTCGCCTACGCCAGAATCGGGTTCGCTACAGGCAGACCCGCGCCCCCATCCAGTCGGCGCACGTGCCGGTGGCGCACGGCGTCGCCTCGCACGACGCGTGGCAATGGCCCGCCGAGCCCGCGTTCACGGCGCCGTCGGCGCAGGTCGGCAGGGGGGCGCGGGTGCCGGCGGCGCAGGCGAGCTGGGCGTCGCAGTCGTCGGGGAAGCTGGCCTCGCAGCCGCGCGAGGGATCGCCGAACCAGCGATCCTTCCGCCAGTCGAGCAGCTCGGCGACGCAGCCGGACGCAGCCCGAGCGAGGGGGCGCGCCGTGGGCGAGAACGCCATCTTCGGGGTGTCTCCCTCCCAGGCGACCGTCAGGCGCTCGGTCCGGTTCGTCCAGGTGAAGTCCGCCACCACGGGGCGCCCGGGCACGAGCGGGGTCACCAACACGGAGCGGGTCCCGCCGCCCACGAGCGCCTCCTCGCCCTCGACCACGCGCACGCCCACCGCCTCCCACGCGCCGTCGCGGGGCGGGGTGCAGTCCACGACCATCCACTCGCGGAGCCGGCGGGTGGAGCAGCGGTTGCGGGTGGAGCCGGTGACGACGATCTCGTTCGCGAACGTCAGCTCCTCCCACGTCGGGACGCGCGTGCGCCCGTCGGGGAGCCCGCCTCCGGGAACGACCACGGGCGCGGGCGCTTCGAGCCGCGCGGCGACGGCGGCGGCGAGGGCGGCCTGGCCCTTCGGGCTCATGTGGAGGTCCGCGTCCAGGAAGGCGCCGGGCTCGGCCGCGGCGAGGGCGTCGGTGGCATCCAACGCGCGGACGCCGAGGCGCTCGGCGTTCTGGACGAGGTCGGTGAGGAGCACGCGGGTGTGCGTCATGTCGAGGGGCGCGACGTTACCGTACTTCGCCCACTCGGCCGACGAGACCTGCACGTCGAGGGGCAGGGCCACCACGAGGAGCTCGGCGCCGGCCGCGCGGCAGCGATCGCGCGCGGCGAGCACGAGCGGATCGAGCGGGGAGCGGCCGCCCACGTCGGCGGCGACACGCGTGGCGAGGGTCCCGAGCTGCGCGTCGAGGCGGGCGCGGGTGGCGAGGGCCTCGCGCACGCCCTCCGCGTGTCGGTGGTCGGGGTGTTCGGCGAGCCAGGCCGTGAGCCTCCCCTCGAGCTCCCGCCGCAGACGCGCGCCGGTCCGCAGCTGCTCCGCGGTGACCTCGATCGCGCGCGAGCTCTCGGCGTACGCGCGCTCGGAGACGATGTCGCCCGCGTGCGCGTGGGTGCGCACGGCCTCGAGGACGAGATCCCCCTCGGGGCCGTGGAGCTCGGGGAACAGCTGGCCGTACAACCATCCGAGATCCCGCTCCACCTCCACCCGCCTCCCGACGGCCTCCTCGACCTCGGTGCGGACGGCCGCGTCGGAGATCGGCGGCGGCGGCTCCGGGCGCGCGGTGGCCGCGCCCACCACCTGGGCCCACGTGCCCTCGGACGCGACGCCCCGGCCCCAGGCCTCGGGCGGCGTCCACCACGCGCGGCGCACGGCGAGGACGAGGTGCGATCGGCTCATGAGCCAGCGGCGGCCGGGGAACTCGAACACGGCGTCCGGCGCCGTCTCCTTGCGTACGGCCCACCCGTCCCACACCGCGTGCCGCTCGGTGTTGGGGGTGTTCACCTCGAAGGGATCGTTCGAGAAGTTCAGGACGAGCACCACGGCGCTCGGGTGGCGCGCCGCGAGCGTCTCCTCGAGGACCGCGAGGTACTCGGTCGGCCCGTAGGTGGGCACGCCTGCGTTGCGCACCGGGCGGCCGAGCGTCGCGGCGAGCACGGCGCTCGCGGTCTGGTCCTCGTCGACGCCGAGGCCGAACACCTGGGAGTCCCCGATGACGACGATCTCGCCGTCGGTCGGCGGCCCCCAGTCGGCGCCGCGGTAGCCCTCGGCGTTCACGCGCACGGTCGTGACGGGGTTGCCGCCGAAGGCGATGCGCTCGGTGGCGCCGGGGGCGAGGCGCACGCCGAGGGTCGCGTCGGGCACGTAGAAGTTGACGTGGGCGAAGGCGCCGTCGTCCGCGTACCGGAAGAGGCCCTCGGCGAGCACGAGGCCGAGGAGGGTGCCGCCGAGGAGCTGGAGGGCGCGCTTCATGTCGGGAGTATGGCGGATCGGGTCGTCAGACGCCGGGGGTCAGACGCCGAGCGCCTTGTCGACGAGCTCGCGCTGCTCGCGCTCGTGCCGGCCGTGAAAGCCGGTCGCGGGGGAGGCGCTCGCGGCGCGCCCGGCGTAGGCGACGCGGAGGTCGGCCTCCATCAGCTCCAGCGCCACGAAGGGCCACGGGCCCATGTTCTTGGGCTCCTCCTGGCACCACACCAGCGCGGCGCCGGGGTGCTTCTCGATCTCGGCGCGGATGGCCGCGAGCGGGAAGGGGTAGAGCTCCTCGACGCGGACGAGGGCGACCTCGGCGTTGCCCGCGGGGAGCGTGGCGCGCTTCTCGAGCAGGTCGTAGTAGACCTTGCCCGAGCAGAACACGACGCGCTTCTTGCCGCTGCCGTCGGGGATGACGGCCTGGAAGCCGCCGGTCGTGAGGTCGGCCAGCGTCGACGTGGCCTGCGGGTGGCGGAGCAGGCTCTTCGGCGTGAAGACGATCAGCGGGTCGCGCACCTTGCGCATGACCTGGCGTCGCAACAGGTGGAACATCTGGGCGGGGGTCGTGCAGTTGACGACCTGCATGTTGTCCTGCGCGGCGCTCTGGAGGAAACGCTCCATGCGGCCGGAGCTGTGCTCGGGGCCCTGGCCCTCGTACCCGTGCGGCAGGAACAACACGACGCCCGTGAGGCGGTTCCACTTGGCCTCGCCCGACACGATGAAGTTGTCGATGATGACCTGAGCGCCGTTCACGAAGTCGCCGAACTGGGCCTCCCAGACGACGAGCGCCTCGGGGTAGTCGAGCGAGTAGCCGTACTCGAAGCCGAGCACGCCCGCCTCCGAGAGGAGCGAGTTGTAGCACTCGAAGGTGGCCTGGCCCTCCTCGATGTGGCCGACGGGCGCCCACTCGGCGCCGGTGTCGGCGTCGATGAGCACGGCGTGGCGGTGCGAGAACGTGCCGCGCTGCACGTCCTGACCGGAGATGCGCACGGGGTGGCCCTGGGTGACCAGCGTGGCGTAGGCGAGGAGCTCGCCCGCCGCCCAGTCGAGCGGCCGATCGAGGTCGGCCTGCTCCTCGCGCAGCTTGAAGATGCGCTTGATCTTCGGGTTCGGGTGGAACCCTTCGGGGACGCGGTTGAGCGCGTGGAGGAGCGCCTTGAGCCGCTCCTCGGGGACGGTGGTGTCGACCACGTCGGGCGGGCCGCTGTGGTAGCCGGACCAGAGCCCGCCCATCGGGCTCGGCGCCTTCGGGACGTTGACGAGGGCGAGCGCGGCGTCGAGCTCGGAGTGGAATTCCTCCATCATCCGCTCGGCGTCCTCCCTCGTGATGACGCCGCGGTCGACGAGCGAGCGGAGGTACACCTCGCGCACGCCGGGGTGCTGGCCGATCTTCTGGTACATGAGCGGCTGGGTGAAGGCCGGCTCGTCCATCTCGTTGTGGCCGTGCTTCCGGAAGCAGTACATGTCGATGATCACGTCGCGCCGGAAGGTGGCGCGCCAGTCCATCGCGAAGGCGACGACGCGGGCGACGGACTCGGGATCCTCGCCGTTGACGTGGAAGATGGGCACGCCGAGCATGCGCGCCACGTCGGTGGCGTAGGGGGTGGACCGGGCATCCCCCGGGGAGGTGGTGAAGCCGACCTGGTTGTTCACGACCACGTGGATCGTGCCGCCCGTGCGGTAGCCGCGCAACGCGGAGAGGTTGAGCACCTCGGCGTTGAGGCCCTGGCCGGCGAACGCGGCGTCCCCGTGGATGAGGAGCGGCATGGTGCGGACGTGCTCGCGATCGCCGTCGCGGTCCTGCTTGGCACGCACCCGGCCCTCGACGACCGGGTTGACGGCCTCGAGGTGGGAGGGGTTGAACGCGAGCGAGAGGTGGAGCTCATGCCCGTCGGGGGTGACGTGCTCGCTCGAATAGCCGAGGTGGTACTTCACGTCCCCCGAGCCGGCGACCTCCTCGTGGGCCGAGTGGTCGGCGAACTCGGCGAGCATCTGCGCGGGCGGCTTGTGCAGGATGTTGAGCAGCACGTTGAGGCGGCCGCGGTGCGCCATGCCGATGACGACCTCGCGCACGCCGTGGCGGCCCGCGGCGGTGAGCGTGAGATCGAGGAGCGGGATGAGCGACTCGGCGCCCTCGAGCGAGAATCGCTTGTTGCCGATGAACTTCGTGCCGAGGAAGCGCTCGAAGCCGTCGGCGCGCGTCAGCATCTGGAGCACGCGCACCTGGGTGTCGCGCTCCATCGGCGGCTCGTGCACCATCGTCTCGAAGCGGCGCAGGGCCCAGCGCTTGGACTCGGGGTCGAGCACGTTCATGAACTCGACGCCGACGGTGCCGCAGTAGACCTTCTGGAGGAAGGTCAGGATCTCGCGGATGGTCGCGTACGGCGGCATGCCGTAGAGCGGGCTCGTGGAGACCGGCACGTCCAGGTCGGCCTCCCCGAGGCCGTAGAACGCGGGGTCGAGCTCGGGGTGCTTCGCGATCTCCTTCGTGTCGAGGGGATCGACGTCGGCGGCCCAGTGGCCGTGGACGCGGTAGCCGTTGATGAGCCGCGCGACCTTGGCCTGGCGCTCGGCCGAGGCGAGGTCGGTGGAGGGGGCGACTCCCGCGCCGCGGCCGCGGAAGATGCTGCGCGGCGGGACGGTGGGGCCCTGGGGCAACAAGCCGTTGAGGGGCTCGAGCGCCTCGCGGGTCGCGGCGTCGACGGCCGCGGGATCCTCCTGGAGCTCGAGCAGGAGCTCTTCGAGGTAGGCCGCGTTCTCACCGGTGAGGAAGCTGTCCCGATCCATCTGGACCCTCGTGGGGGCGGCAGTCTATCCGGGCGGTGGACGATTGCCCGCTGTGTGACACGCGCATGCGATAGCGGTGGCGACATGAAGATCACGACACTCAACGCGAATGGGCTCCGGTCGGCGGATCGCCGGGGTTTCCGCGACTGGCTCGCCCGCTCCGCCCCCGACGTCCTGTGCCTCCAGGAGATCCGCGCGGATCAGGGCTGCCTCGAGCCCGCGCTCTGGGCCCCCCCCGGGTGGACGTGCGCCTGGCACTCGGCGCAGAAGAAGGGCTACGCCGGCACGGCGGTGTGGGTGCGCGACGCCCACCCGGCGCGGTTCACCGTCGGCAGCGGGCACGAACGGGGCGACGCGGAGGGGCGCGTCGTCGGCGCCCACCTCGACGGGCTGGACGTGTGGAGCCTCTACATGCCCTCGGGCTCCTCGGGGCCGGACCGCCAGGCCTGGAAGTACGACTACATGGACCACATGTGGGCGTGGCTCGCGGAGCGGCTCGCGAGCGGGCGGCCCACGCTGGTGTGCGGCGACATCAACATCGCCCACACGGCCATGGACATCAAGAACGCCAAGCCGAACGAGAAGAACTCCGGCTTCCTCCCCGACGAGCGCGCCTGGATGTCGCGCCTCTTTGCGACCGGCTGGCAGGACGCCTTCCGCGTCGCCAACCCGTCGACCGTGGCCTACTCCTGGTGGTCCAACCGCGGCCAGGCCCGCGCCAACGACGTGGGATGGCGCATCGACTACCTGTTCGCGACGCCCAACGTCCACGTGGTCGAGTCGTTCATCGAGCGGGACGCCTCGCTCTCGGACCACGCGCCGGTTTCGGCGCGGGTGCGGGTTCTCGGGTAGGCGGGGGGATCCGGAGCCGGAGGCTCACCACAGAGGACACAGAGAGCACAGAGCGGAAAGGCAGAGAAGAGGCGGATCAGGGGGAAGAACGAGAGAGGCATCGAGCGCCTTTCGTCTTCTCTCTCCCTCTCCGCCTCCCTCTTCTCTGTGTCCTCTGTGAACTCTGTGGTGAACTTCCCCGTTCCGCCTTCGCCCGGTGCTACCGAGCCTCGATCGTGACCTTCTTCAGGACCACGTCGGTGTTCGGCTTGTCGCGCTTGGCGGGGACGCGCGCGATCTTGGCGACGACGTCGAGGTTTTCGCAGTCGCCGAAGATGGTGTGCTTGCCGTTGAGGTGGGTCGGCGTGCCCTCGGTGATGAAGAACTGGGAGCCGTTCGTGTTCTTGCCGGAGTTGGCCATGGCGAGCAGGCCCGACTTGTCGAACTTCGTGAACTCGCCGACCTCGTCCGCGAACTTGTAGCCGGGGCCGCCCGTGCCGTTGCCGAGGGGATCGCCGCCCTGGATCATGAAGTCGGGGATGACGCGGTGGAAGATCGTGCCGTCGTAGAGCGGGCGGGTCGTCTCCGCGCCGGTGTTCGGGTCGGTCCAGGACTTCTCGCCGCGGGCGAGCTGGACGAAGTTGGCGACGGTCTCCGGGGCCTGATCGGTGCGGAGCACGCACTCGATCTTGCCCTCGGTGGTGGTGAAGGTGGCGACGAGCTTCTGGCCCGCCGTCATCCCGAGGCCCTCGACGTTGGCGGCCTTCTTGGCGCTCTCCTCGCCCTCCTGGACCCGCTGCACCTGCGCCTTGAGCGCTTCGTTGTCCTTCTCCAGCCGGTCGCGGGTGCGCTCGAGGTCGGCGACCCGTTGGGTCAGCTTCGCGTTCTCGGCTTCCATCTCGGCGTTCGTGCAGCCCAACATCATCGTCATGAGGAACATCGTCGGCTCTCCGCGGCTCCTCCTATACGGGTCGCGTCGCGCGCGGGAGGGCGGCGGCGCGGAAGGCCGACCGGCGGTCTAAGGGGCGCGTGACGGGATCCCGGCGGAGCCGGAGCGGTTATGGCCGGCCCGATAAGACCCGTCTGCCCCGGAGCCGCGATGCGCGTCCGTATCTTCCTTCGCCAGCCCCTCTTCACCCTCCCGGGGGAGGGCGAGCACGTCCCGCCCACCGCTTCCATCCTCGATGGTGTCCTCGGCGAGGCGACCCCGCTCGGGGCCGCGATCAAGGTCGACCGCTTCCTCGACGAGCGCGGGCGTCCGCTCGAGGCCAAGCCGTGCGCGCTGATCGTCCCCGCGGCGAAGATCGATCACGTCTGGGTCCAGGAGTAGCCGCTGCTCCTGCTACTACTCGTCGCCTGCCAGACGACGCTCGTGGGGGAGGTCCGCACCGCCGACGGGGGCCCGATCCCCGGCGCGGTGCTCGTCTCGCCCGGCTGCGAGGCCGTCACCGGGGCCGACGGGCGCTTCCGCGTCGGGTGTGACGACGGAACGCGCAGCTTCGCCGTCACCCACCCCGATCACCTCGACCGCACCTGGCTCGTCAACGCCGACGGCGCCGGGGAGCACGACGTGGGCGTGGTGGATCTCGCGCCCATCCCCCTCGGGGAGGGGCTCTGGCTCGCCGGGGATGGCCGCCTGGATCCCCTCCCGCCCGCGCCGCTCGTCCGCACCGCCACGAAGGACGAGCAGGCATGGTGCGTCGACGCCGGCCAGGGCGCGCCCGTCGTCACCCCGCCGGGGCGCGTGCGGCTGCTCGACAACCACGGGGTCGACTGGCGCGTGTACGCCCTCGACGCCGATCGGTGCGCCTACCGGATGACGCGCGGCGCGGACGGCGCGAACTGGACGTACCGGGCCGCGCGGGTGGACATCGCGGCCACCACCCCGCGGTCCCCCGGTCGCGACTGGGTGGAGCTCGACCTCCCCGCCGGCGACTACGTGATCGTCGAGTGGTACGAGGGGTTCCTCGTGAAGGGCCAGGACGACACCTGGCGGGGCCACTGGCTCCGCGCGGGGGCGCCGTCGGTCCCGCACGCGGGTGCGGAGGCGGCCGAGGCGCTCACGCCCGCGGCGCCCGCCGCGAAGCAGGCGCCGTAGGGGCGCGAACCGGCGTGCCAGGAAGGGAGGGGGGCGCGCTTCACCGCGCCTCCGCACCACCTCAGAGCTGGATGCCCACCGACAACGTGACCGCGTGCTGGCCGTCGGAGATCTCGCCGACCGGATCGCCACCGGCGTTCTCCACGCCCACCTTGCGGGCGCTGAAGTCGTAGGCGGCCGCGAGGTACGGCGCGAGCCCCTCGCCGCTGCCGAAGGCGTAGCCGCCGTCGACGCCGAACTGGGTGTTGTACGGCGTGGTGAAGCCGGCGAGGTGCTCGAGGAAGTAGGTGTGGAAGAAGAGGTTCTCCCCGACCTCGACGCCGACCTCCGGCCCGATCGCGAGCGAGCTGATCGAGATCTGGTCGAGCTCGATGGCGTTGTCGATCACCTTGTAGGCCTGCACGTCGCTCTGCGACCAGCCGGCCTGGGCGCCGACCCAGAACTGGCTGCCGCCCACGTCGAACGGGTAGCGACCGGCGGCGAGCACCTTCGCGTCGACGAGCCAGTCACCCACGGGCTCGGCGTCCGAGCAGGGGCGGCCGAGCGCCTTGCACAGCGGCTCGGGGGCGAGGGTGTAGCGGCCGGCGCGGACCTCGACGTTGGCGCCGAGGTAGGGGAGGCCCGGCACCCACACGCGGGCCGCCGCCTGGAAGCCCTGGGCGCCCGCGCCGAGGCCGATGGGCTCGGGGAACAGGACCGAGGCCTGGGTGAGCTTCTGCTGCTCGTAGGAGTAGCTGGTGTAGCTGTAGCCGGCGCGGACGCGGAGCCACGGGCGATCCTCGTCGACGGGCGCGCGGGTGACGGTCGTGGTGGAGGTCGACGCGGGCGCGGCGGCCCCGGTCGTGGGCGCGAGCACGGGCGCGGTGTTGGTGGGGGCGGGCGTGGCGGCGGTCGCGTACGGATCGGTGGGCGCGGCGGCGAAGGGGTTGGACCCCCAGGCGGCCTCGGCCCCGCCGACGGGGACGCGCATGAACGTGGAGGTCGAGCCGTCGCGCGTGGCGGCGGAGATCTTGACCTCACCGGTGGTGCCGGCGGGCACGTTCAGGGTCGCCTGGTAGGCCCCGCCGCCGAGGTCGGTCACGGGGCCGACCGTACCGGTGGAGGTGAGGAAGTCGAGCTGCTGGCCGCCGACGCCGCGGGCGTTGGCGTCGAGCACCGACACCTTGAGGATCACGGTGCCGCCCGCGCTGACGGTCGCCGGGTCGGAGAGGAGGCCCATCTTGGCGGGCGCGCCCGCGGCGGAGGTCGCGCTCACCGTCGCGGTGGGGGCGGCCACCATGGCGCCGACGAGGCCCTCGCGCTCGAGGCGCACGCCCGCGAGGCTGCCCTGCCACTCGTTGACGAGCGCGGCGACCTCCTTGGTGGCGGACACCGGCAGGTTCGGGACCATCACCCCGGCCGGCGCCTGGATCAGCATGGCGGCGGCGCCGAGATCCCCGACGGCGGCGGTGACCGACACGGCGCCGTTCTTGCGGCCGGCCGTGTAGTACACCTGCGCGATGCCGTCCGCGTTGGTGGTCGCCTGGCTCGGCAGCATGCCGTCGCCCTGGGTCACCTTGATCGTGACCGGCTGGTTCGGTACGGGGTAGCCGAACTCGTCCACGGTGACGACGGTGAGCATGGCGGTCGACACGCCGTCACCGGGGAGGTGCTCGCGGGCGGGGAGGAGGAGGACGCGGGCCAGCGGGTTGCCGGTCTTGGCCGAGGACACGTGGGCGGAGAGCTCCACCGGACCGCCGCCGGTGGTGGTGAACACCGCCTGGTAGTCGCCGTTGCGGAGATCCTTGACGGCGTCCTTCAGCTTGGCGCCGTTGGCGTTGAAGTTGATCGTACGGGCGCCGAGGCCGGAGCCGTCGGGGCCGGTCACCTTCGCGAACACCTTGAAGCCCTCGGCGCCGGCCGGCAGCGAGGCGGGCTCGGTGGTGAGGGTCACCGAGGTGGGCCGGGTCGGGACGAGGTTCACGAGCAGGGAGTCGGCCTGGAGGGCCGGCTTGTCGGCGAGGTTGACCGCGAGGGTGGCCTGGGCGGCGGTGTTGCCGAAGGGGGGGGTGTAGGTTGCGACGTAGATGCCGCCGCCCTCGTGGGTGGCCGAGCTCACGACGCCGGCCGTGGTCGAGAAGATGACCTTGGCGGACTCGTCGGGCTTGCCGTCGGCGGTCACGACCATGGCGCGGACGGGCACCTGGAGCCGCCCGTCGGACGGGATCGCCGCCGCGGCGGGGAACAACGCGATGCGGCGCGCCTCGGGGATCTTGAGGTCGAGGGGCTCCTCGGTCACCTTGCCGTCGGGCGTGATCTGGACGCGCGTGGCGTTGGTCGCGCCGGGGGGCACGATGATGGGGACGGTGGCGCGGCCCATGGCGTCCGCGGCGATGGGGCCGAACTCGCGTCCGCCCACCTTGAGGATGACGCGGGCGTTCGGCGCGACGGTCACCGGGTAGTCGGCCTTGCCGACGAGCGGCACCGCGATGCCGCTGTAGGCGCGGGTCGGATCGCGGCGGTCGACGACGGTGATGAGCGCGAGGTGCGGGTACTTGACCGTGGGGGCGGTGTAGAGCGCGCTGAACTGCCCGCCGCCGAGGGGGATGAGGTTGTCGACCGAGCCGGCCGAGGGGCGGACCGAGAGGTCGACGCCGGTGAGGTTCTGACGGTCGCCGCCCGCGAGGTTGATCGCGATCGACGCGGTGAGATCCTGGCTGAGCACGAGGCTCGGGGGGTTGGTGGCCACCTTCAGGCTCTGGCTGCGCGGGGGCGCCACGCTGAAGGACCAGGTGCGCGCGTAGGCCTCCTTCGACGTCGGGAGCTTGCCCTTGATCGACACCTGCACGGGCACGACGCTGTCGGTCTTCGCCGCGGTGAACGTGAACCGGTACAGGCCGCCGCCGACCTCGATGAGCTCGGTCGTGGTGCCGGAGGTGGCCGTCGGCTTGCCCTTGATGCCCGAGATCGGCGTGCCGGCGGGGGAGAGCGCGAGGAGGTACAGCTCGGCGGCGGTGGCGCCGTCCCCGATGAGGCCGGTGGGCGCGACCAGCTCGATGAAGCCTCCGGCCCCCTCGAACACCGGCGCCGCCTGGGCCCAGGCCACCTCGGGCGCGACCGCCGCGGACCCCAGTACGAGGCCGCCCAACGCAAGGCGGGCGAGCAGACGAGAGGTGCGCAGCATCGACGACATATGGGGCTCCGGTACGGGGGCGACTATGGTACGGAGCCGGGTCCGATAGTGTCAATGAATCGTTGAGACCTCATGCCCGTCCCGTCGGAGACTTTGCATGCCTTTGACCGCCACGCGGTCACCTACGTGTCCACATGGGGCGCCGATCCGTTGGCACGTGTGTTTCGAGCCCGGGTGCTGGCCTGCTGCGTCCGCTTTTTTCCCGAGCGCGCCCGCCTCCTCGACCTCGGCTGCGGCCCGGGCCTCGACGCCGCCGTGCTCGAGGCGCTCGGGCACACCGTGGTCGCGGTGGACGCCTCGCCGGGCATGGTCGACGCCGCGCGGGCCCGTGCTCGCGACGTTCGCCGCGCCGACCTCGACGCCCTGGATCCCCTGCTCGCGGAAGCCCCGTTCGACGGCGCCTTGTCGAACTTCGGCGCGATCAATTGCCTCCCCGATCTCGACGGGTTCGCCCGCGTGCTCCCCCGCCTGCTCCGCCCCGGCGCCCACGCGGTGCTCGTCGTGATCAACCGGTGGTGCCCCGCCGAGGATCTCGCGCTGCTCGCCCGCGGCCGGCGCCCCCGCCGCCATGTCGACGCCGTGGAGGTCGATGGCCTGCCCGTCTCCCTCCGCTACCTCGACGCCGCCTCGGTCGTCCGCGCCCTGCCGGCCTTCGAGCTCGTCCACCGCGAGGCGCTCGGGGCCCTGGTGCCACCGCCGAACCTCGGGGGGCGACCCGGGCGGCGGGCGTCGCTCGAGCCCTGGGTCGCCGGGTGGCCGCTCGTCCGGGATCTCGGGGATCACTCGCTCGTCGTGCTGCGGCGCCGCTCGGAGCGGGTTTGAACGTCGTCCTGTTCAACCCGCGCGCGCAGAAGGCCCACCGGCGCCTCCCGCTCTCGCTCCTCATGCTCGCCCGCGTGATCCGCCACGAGTGGGCGCTCGTCGACGGAAACGTCGAGCCCGACGCCGAGGCCCGCTTGTTCGCCCTCTGCGCGCGGCCCGGCACCGTCCTGCTCGTCACCGTCATGCCCGGGCCGCAGCTCTCCGTCGCCGCTCCCCTCTGCCGGCGGCTCAAGGCGCGCCACCCCACCCTGACGGTGGTGTGGGGCGGCTACTTCCCGACCGTGCACCCCGGGGCCGCCGCGCGCGACAGCGGCGTGGACCTCGTCGTCATCGGCCAGGGCGAGCGGACCCTGCCCGAGCTGCTCGACACGCTCGAGGCGGGCGGGGACACGACCGCCGTTGCCGGGGTCGCCGCGTGGCGCGACGGCGCGCTCGTGAAGGGCCCCGGCCGTGCGTCGGTTCGGCCCGCCGACTTCCCCGATCCGCCCTACGAGCGGGTCGACATGGAGCGCTACGCCGCCCGCACCTTCCTCGGCAACCGCACGTACAACCACCACACGAGCGCGGGGTGCCCGTACTTCTGCAACTTCTGCGCGGTCGTGAACATGTTCGAGGGGAAGTGGATCCCCGACCCCGCGGACCACGTCGTCCGCATCGTGCGGCGGCTCGCCACCGAGCACCGCGCCGACGCGATCGAGTTCCACGACAACAACTTCTTCGCCTGGGAGAGGCGGGTCGCCGACGTGAGCCGCGGCATCACCGATCTCGGCGTGTCGTGGTGGGGGGAGGGGCGCATCGACACGATGCTCGGCTTCTCCGGCGCCACCTGGGAGGCGATGGCCCGCTCGGGCCTCCGGATGGTGTTCTTCGGGGCCGAGAGCGGCGATCAGGACGCCATCGACGGCATGGACAAGGGCGGCCTCACCGTCGCCGACACGCGGGCGCTCAACCGCCTCGCGCGGCGCCACGGCATCCGTCCGGAGTTCTCCTTCGTCCTCGCCAACCCCGGCGATCCCGAGCGCGACGTCGCCCGCAGCCTCGCGCTCGTCCGCGATCTGAAGGCCGACAACCCCGACTGCGAGATCATCCTCTACCTCTACACGCCCGTGCCGCTGCCCGGCATGTACGACGAGGCGAAGAAGCTCGGCTTCTCCCTCCCCGAGACCCTCGACGACTGGCTCTCGCCCGCGTGGTCCGGCTACGACCGCCGTCGCAACCCGCGCACGCCCTGGATGCGCCCCGGCCTCGTCGACGCCGTCTACGACTTCGAGACCGTCCTGCACGCCCGCTACCCGACGGTGAGCGATCTCCGCATGGGCGCGTGGCAGCGCCGGGCCCTGCGCGCCCTCTCCGCGGCCCGATGGCGCTTCGGCTGGTACAAGGCGCCGTACGAGCTGCGCGTGATCCAGAAGCTCGCGGGCTACCGACGGCCGGAGGAGATGGGGTTCTGATTGTTTTCTGTGGGGGACTGCCGGGTCCCGTCGAGGCGAACGCCCGTGGGGTTGGCGCCGTGTGGCCGGGTCCGGCCGGTGGGGCCCCCTTGGGGGGGACCGGCCGGGGGCCCCGGACGCGGTTCTCGGCGCCAATCCCACCGGCGCCGCGTGAGGGCCCGAGCGGTCAGTCGCTCATCAGGAAGATGTTGGGCCGAACGTCCTCCTCGTGCGTCGCCTTCCAGTACTTCAGCAGGATCTGGTAGACGAGGATGCCGGTCTCGCCCTCGCCCCAGATCAGGTAGCGGAAGGCCTGGGTCATCGGGTTCTCGCGGGTGAGCCCGAGGAAGATGCTGATGGGATCGAGCTGCTCGCTGATGAACGCCACCGTGTTGGCGATGGCCACCGCGTTGTGGACGGTGATGCGGTAGTCGTCCCCGAGGCGCTGCACGCGCAGGGAGAGCGCGCTGTCGAACTCGCTGCGGTCGCGCGCGAGCTCGACGTGGAGGAAGGCCATCGGCCCCTGCACCGCGTAGTGCTTCTTGATGCGGGCCTTCACCTTCGAGTAGGCCACGTCCGTGTGCTTGACCGTGACGAAGTGGACCTTCCGCGGCCGCATCTCCTCCCAGAGCTTCTCGGACTCGGGGTTGGCGAAGGTGAACCGCTCGACGCGGAACTCGGTGGCCCGCCAATAGCGGGAAAGGGCGCCGAGGATCAGGATCGAGAAGATGAACACCGACGCGATGATGATGCCGTCGGGCCGCTCGTAGACGTTGTCGAAGAAGGCGAAGGCGAACACGAGCGTGATGAGGACGAACGGGAAGGCGCGCCACGTCGGCTTCCGTTCGGCCTTCGCCTCGTCGCGGACGGCTAGGGTGACCGCGATCGCCGCGGAGAGGAACAGCGCGAGCACGCCGGTCGCGTAGGCGCCGGCCTGGGCCTCGACCTCCGCCCGGAAGTACAGGGTCACGGCGATGTTGATCGCCATGATCACGAGGATGAGCGGCCGCACGTAGCCGACCCACTGGGGCGCCATCCCGAAGCGCGGCAGGTACTTGGGGATGATGTTCAGGAGCGCCGCCATGGCGGAGGCGCCCGCGAACCAGAGGATGAGGATCGTGGAAACGTCGTAGACGGTGCCGAACGCCGAGCCCAGGTAGTGATGGGCCAGCCAGGCGAGCGCGCGTCCGGCCGCCTCGCCGCCCTCCGACCACGCCTCGGTCGGGATGAGGAGGCTGGTGACGAGGCTCGAGCCGATGAGCAGGCCGCTCATGATCACGGCGGCGGTGAGCAGGAGCTTCTCGGTCGCCCGGATCCGACCCGCTGGGGGCCCTCCGGTGGTGTCGTCCGTGGGGCTACCGCGAACCAGCGGCATGACGGTCACGCCGGTCTCGAAGCCGGAGAGGCCGAGCGCGAGCTTCGGGAAGGCGAGGAGCGCGAGGAGCGCGAGGGCCGAGGGATCGCCCTGTACCGACAGCGCCGAGCGCCAGTTCGCGATGTACTCGGGGTGGAGCACCACCTCGTAGAGCCCGCGCACGATGACGACGACGTTGAGCAGCAGGTAGGGGACGGCGATCCAGCCGGCGACCCCGATGGCCTCGCGGAAGCCGCGGAGGAACACCACGCCCAGCATCACGAGCAGCCCGATGGTGAGGGGCACCTGGGCGCCGCCCAGCCAGTGCTCGACGAGCGGGTTCTCGGTGACGTGGAGGGCGGCGTCGGCCGCGGAGAGCGTCATCGTGACGATGAACGCGGTGGCTGCGAAGCCGATCAGCCCGAGGATGAACAGCTTGCCGCGCCAGCCGGGCAGGAGCCGCTCGAGCATCGAGATCGAGCCCTGGCCGAGGTACGAGCGCCGCGCGACCTCGCGGTACATCGGGACCGCGCCGAAGAGGGTCACCAGTACGAGGATGCTTGTCGCCAGCGGGGCGAGCGCGCCCGCCGCCAGCAACGCGATGCCGGGCTGGTAGCCGAGGGTCGAGAAGTAGTCGACGCCGGTGAGCCAGAGGACCTTGTACCAGGGCCAGGTCTCCGCGCTCTGCTCGCCCTCGGAGCCGTGCCGGAGCCAACGTTCCAGCGGGGAGGGGGGCGGCGGAGGGGAGGCGGGAGTGGGCTCAATCTGCATCGTCGGCAGGCTATCCCGTGTGCGGTCCGTGTCGCGGCGCCCTGTGCGTGACCGTTCAGTCGACGACGGCCCACGGCGCGGGCGGAAGCTCCGGCGCTCCTCCGTTGTCCCACGCGACCTCGGCCACGGTCTCCGCCACGAGGGCCGCGAGGGTGGTGCAGTGGTCGCGCCGCTCGGGCGTGTCGAACGCGGGGAAGCGCGCGGTGCGGTCGTTGCACGACGTGTGGAGGGCGAGGTCGATCTTCGCGGCGACGGACGCACGGTACTGGGAGGCGGCGCGCTTGAGCGCCTCGGTCGGGGGCCCGGTCGGGGACGGATCCCCGAGGAGCTCACCGAGCACGAGCATCCCCGCCGCGACGGCGCCGCACGGGCCCTCCCCGGTGAGCCCGCCCCGACGGAGGCCCTGGTAGCTCGCGGTGGGGAGCCCGAAGGTCTCCGCCAACGTGATGCCGCAGGACCGGTGGGGGGTGATCACGCCGGCGAAGAGCGCCTCGGCGCGCGCGCGTGCCGAGGCGGCGTAGGCCGCGCGGGGGTCGGAGGTCACCGCCCGCCCGGCTTCGGTGGCAAGCCCTTCGACAACGGACCCGCGCCCGCGGTGGCGGCGACCGGCCCGGCGGCGCCGAGGACCCAGTAGGGGCTGCCGGCGAGCTGCGTCTTGAGCTGCGCGATCTCCGTGGCGTGGAGCTCGAAGGTCTGCGGCTGACCAGTGCGGGGGTCGACCTGGGTGGCGAACCAGCGCTCGCCCACCTTGGCCTTGTGGAGCATCAGGCCGCGCGGATCGTCGTAGACGAGCACGAGGTCCTTGGCGGTGAGGGGCTTGTTCGGATCGGCGGGCGCCTCGGCGACCGGGGCCGGCTCCGGGGCCTTCTTGGGCTCCTCCGCCTTCTTGGGCGCGGTGGCCTCGAGGACCTCCTCCAGCTCCCACTGCACCTCGAGCAGCTCCCCTCGACGCGTCGCGTCGATGTGGTCGCGCACGGCGGGGCCGTTCGTGCCGCTCGCGAGCGCGACGAGCTGTGCCTTCAGCGGCTCACGCTCCTTCCAGGTGGCCTTCCGCAGCGCGTCGATGAGCCTGTCAACCTCTTCCATCCGAAGTCTCCGGTGCCCCATCCATTAACCGGTGTGCTAGGCTCCGGGCCCATGGACTTCCTCGACCGTTTTGCCGAGCGCCACCGCGAACGCCTCGTCGGGCTCGCCACCACCGTGCGGCTGGCACGGGGCGAGCTGTTGTTGCGTCGCGGCGAGCGGGGGGGCGATCTGTTCCGGGTGGCGGAGGGGGAGCTCGAGATCATCGACACCCGCACCCAGCCGGTGATCGTGCTCGACGTGATCGGGCGGGGCGCGGTCGTGGGGGAGATGTCCTTCCTCGAGGACAGCGTCCGGAGCGCCGACGTCCGCGCGCCCGAGGGCGCCATCTGCCAGCGGTGGGACCGCGCGGCGCTCCTGCGCCTGCTCGAGCAGGAGGCGACCTTCTCCGCTGACTTCTACCGGGTCCTCGCCATCATGCTCGTGGAGCGCCACCGCGCGGTGATGACCTCCGCCGTCGCTGGTGCCATCGGCGGGACCGGGATCCCCCGCGGGCCGACCAACGAGCTGGCGGCGGCCGACGGAAAGGCCCTCGCCGACGCGCTCCGCGCCCGCCTGATGGAGCTCGAGCCGCTCCTCCGCCGCGACCGCGCGACCGCCGACCGCGAGATCGGCGCGGCCCTCCGCAATTTCGCCGCCGCGCTCGACGAGGCCCTCGCCCGCATGTCGGACGAGGATGGGCGTCTCGCCGGCTCGGTCGTGAACCGCGAGCTGCACCCCTACGTGATGCGCTCCCACCTCGGGGAGCTCGTCCTCGACCGGGATGCCGGCACCGTCGGCGTCGGCGGCGCCATGGCCCACCTGCTCGCCAACCGCCCCGAGGGGGATGGCCCGCTCGGCGAGATCCTCGACGCGTGGCTGCTGGGGCTCCCGTCCTCGCGCGGGTTCCGGGAGCGCGGCGCGCTCACCCTCCAGACGGTGCTCGAGGCCCTGCCCGCCGAGCCGCCGCTCCGGCTCCTCGTCGTGAACGCCGGCGGCGGGCTCGTTCCCGGCCTCCTCGCGCAGCTCCGGGGGCGGATGCCCGCCGAGATCACGTGCGTCGACGGCGACCGGGCGGCCCTCGCCGCGGTGGAGATCGCCGCCGCCGGGCGCGGGCGCGACCTCCGGCTTCGGCTCGTGAAGGACGATCTGGTCGGGCTCTGCGTCGGGCGCTCGTCGATCCGCCATGCGCAGCAGCACATCGTCGTCCTCGACGGCCTGCTCGAGTACCTCCCCGAGCGGCTGGCCGCCTCGCTGCTCCGGTGGGCGCGCGGCGTGCTCGCGCCGGGCGGCACGCTCGTGGCGAACGGCCTCGGCCCCTCCGCGGACGATCCCGTCTTCCGCCACGTGATGTCCTGGCCCCTGGTCCGGCTCCGTACGAACGCGCTCGTGCGCCTCCTCGACGGGGCCGGCTTCACGGAATCCAAGGTCTACGAGGTGGCCAACACCGGGCTCGTCGCGGTGGCGCGCTGACGGGACCTCCGCCGCCAGGCCGCTGATCGCGCGCGATTCGTCGCCTTGTGCACATGCGTCGAATGGCGTACCCTTGCTCGCCGTTCCGGCGCCGCGTCCATGCCACGCCCAGGAGTCTCCATGTCCACCGCCTCCCTGCTGCTCGCGCTGACCCTCCTCGGTTGTTCGGGAGAGTCCGCGCCCGAAGCGGGAGTGACCCCGCCGCAGCCCCAGGGCGCCGCGGACAACACCCCGTCGGTGCCGCCCCCCCCCATCGCCGTGAGCGAGCTTCAGGCCCAGGCCGAGAACATCGCCCTCGTCCCGTCGCCCGCCGAGATGCAGAAGGCGCTCGAGAAGGCCGGGGTCGCCGGCGGCCTGTCGGCGCTGGTCAAGGACCGCGCGTTCAAGATGGACGTGGAGAACAAGGACGTCGTGGCCGTTCGCACCGGCGTGCTGCTCGCCGACGCGCTCCTCACCGTCAAGGACGCGCCGAAGGAGCAGCTCGTCGCGCGCCTGGAGAAGGTGAAGGCCGGCATGGTCGCCCTCGGCGCGGGCCCGGACATCGCCGCCACCATCGACGAGCTGAACAACAAGATCAAGAACGACGTCGCGTCGCGCGACGAGCTGCTCAAGGAGCTCGACGAGCTCCACGGCAGCATCGTCCCCGAGATCAAGTACGAAGCCGGCGAGCGGGTCGTGCCGCTCATCCAGGCGGGGAGCTGGCTCGAGGGGTCCAACCTCGTGTCGCAGGCGATCCTCGCCAAGGACCGGATCGAGGCGGCGAACTCGCTCCTGCGGCAGCCCCAGGTGGCCGCCTACTTCCTGAAGTACGTCCAGGTCCAGGGCGCGGACAAGGCGCCGGCCGAGGTGCTCGGCCAGCTCGAGGCCACGCTGACGAAGCTCCAGGAGATCGCCTCGAAGCCCGCGCTCTCGAAGGAAGACGTCACCGAGGTCGAGGCCCAGACCGCTTCCGTCCTCGCGCTGCTTTAAGGAGCCCGCATGCTCTCCGTCCTCTCCCTCGCGCTCCTCGCCGCCGCTCCCGCCCTGGCCGACGAGGAGGCCGCCGAAACCTGCCTCCGCGCCAAGATCTGGGATGGCTACCCGTCCGGGTTCCAGGTGCGGAGCCAGTCCAACACGACCCTGGCGGGGGGGGAGCACCGCGTCTACCTGATCACGCTGTACGCGGGCAACGAGTACAAGTTCCTCGCGTGTGGTGACGACAACGGCGCCAACGTCGACCTCGTGCTCTACGACGCCCAGGGCAACGTGCTCCTCGCGGACAACACGAGCGACCGCGAGCCGAGGATCACGTACACCCCGACCCTCACCGACACGTTCTTCCTGGCCGTCCACGCGACCCGCCTGAACGACGCCACCAAGAAGGCCGGCATCTCGACGGCGGTGACGTACAAGTAGCGTGAGGGATCCCCTGCTCGCGGCTCGCTTCCAGGAGGTGCTCCGCGCGCGTGACGTGATCCTCGCACCCGACGTGGTCCGGCGATCGGCCGACCTGGTGCGGCTCCTCCTCCGGGTCGCGGCGCCGAGCGGGGCCGAGGTCGAGGGGGTGGTGCCGGCGGTCCGCGAGGCCGTGTGCCGCCGCTCGGGCCTCCACCCGGAGGAGGCTGCCGAGCTCGTCTCGCTCGCCGCCGCCCCCGAATTCCGCGGCGTGGTCGATCTCCACGAGGTGGACGCCTTCGTCGGGCGGTTCGGCGAGCTCGCGGGTCGGGTGCTCCAGCAGGAGGACGCCGCGTCGCTCGACCTGCGCGGTTTCGCGGCCACCTACGGCCCGGAGGAGGCGCTCCGGTTCGTCGACGCCCTGCTGATCGTGCTCGCGCCCGACGGGGTGATCACACCCGCGGCGTCGCGGCGGGTGGAGGCCGCCGCCGAGGAGCTCGGGGTCGATCCCGTGCTGCTGACCGCGCTGCTCCGGCGGCGGGAGCGCTCGGACGTCCAGTCGTGGCCGCTCACCGGAGAGAGGATGCGCATCGGCCGCTCGCCCGGCGCCGACGTGGTCCTGCACGATCCGCAGGTGGCCCTCCGCCACGCCGACCTCGTCTACGCGGACGGCGCCTGGCGCATCGTCGACGACGAGAGCGGCCGGCCGACCGTGATCAACGGCCGCCCCGTGTCGTCCGCGCCCGTCACGGCGGTCGACGAGCTCCGCATCGGCCCGTTCGTGCTGCGGGTGGACGCCGCGGCCGGCGTGCTCACCGCGCGCAGCGAGCGGACGTTCACGGCGCTCTCGAACCGCCACCTCACGCGCCGGATCGGCGGCAAGGCTCTCCTCGACGACGTGAGCTTCACCGTCTTCTCGGGGGAGGTCATCGCGATGGTCGGCCCGTCCGGGGCCGGCAAGACCACGCTGCTCAACGCCATCGCCGGGGTGACCCCCGCGGACGCCGGCTCCGTGCTGCTCGACGGCGTGGACTTCCACGCGCTCCTCGCCGTCGACCGGTCCCGCGTCGGGGTGGTGCCCCAGGACGACATCGTCCTTCCGGAGCTCACCGTCGAGGAGAGCCTGTTCTACTCGGGCCGCCTCCGCTTCCCCAGCGGCACGACCGACGACGCGCTCCGCGGGGAGGTGGACCGGGTGCTCGAGGAGCTCGGCATCCCCCACATCCGCGGGTCACGCATCGGAGATGCCGTCCAGCGCGGCATCTCCGGCGGGCAACGCAAGCGGGTGAACCTCGGGCAGGAGCTCCTCACCCGGTCGACCCGGGTGTTGTTCCTCGACGAGCCCACGTCCGGCCTCGATCCGCGGGCCGCGCAGGACATCGTCCGCCTCGTGCGCCAGCTCGCCGACCGCGGCCGCATCGTGTTCCTCGTCACCCACGACCTCTCCCCGCAGGTCATGGCCCAGGTGGACCACCTCCTCGTGCTCGCGCCCGGCGGGCGCGTGGCGTGGTTCGGGCCGCCGGACGAGGCGTGCGCCTACTTCGCGGTGCCGACGCCCGACGCGATCTTCAACCGCTTCCAGGAGAAGTCGCCGGAGCAGTGGGGGGAGGCCTTCCGCCAGAGTCGCGAGTACCGCACCTGGGTGCGCACGCGCGAGGCCCTCCTCGAGCTCGGGATGCGCCCCGCCGATCCCGACGAGGCGGCGGACGTGGCGCCCGCCCCTCCGTCGACCCCCACCCAGCTCCGCACGTTGGTGGAGCGGTACGCGCGGACGAAGCTGCGGGACCGCACGGGCCTCTGGGTGCTCGCCGCCCAGCCGCCGTTCCTCGCGCTCGTCATGGCGGTGGTGTTCCCCAATCCCACCTCGTCGATGCTCTTCATGCTGTCGCTGTCCTGCCTCTGGTTCGGCATGAGCGTGTCCGTCCGCGAGCTCATCAGCGACCGCGTGGTCTGGCGCCGCGAGCGCCGCGTCGGAGTGACGGTGGGCGCCTACGTCGGGAGCAAGCTGGTCGTCCTCGGCGCCGTGTCCGTGCTCCAGTGCTGTTTCCTGGCCGCGCTCGCGTGGGGGATGTTCGGGCTCGGCGGCTTCGGCTTCAACCCGTTCGCGCTCATGGGCGTGGCGTCGCTCACCGGCATCACCGGCATGACGCTCGGGCTCTTCGTGTCGGGCCTGTTCTCGTCCTCCGAGGCGGCGGTCGGCACGCTGCCGCTCCTGCTCATCCCCCAGATCACGTTCTCGTCCCTGCTCGTGGGCCTCCGGGACATGCGGCCCTGGGCGCGCGTGGTCACCTGGCTCGATCCGCAGCGCTACGCCTTCGACGCCACGCTCAAGGTGGGGCGGAAGCTCGCGAAGGCCTCGCGCGTGCCCGGCCAGTGGGACGTGACGAGCATGACCGGGCCGCTCTACGAGCTCGGCCTCAAGGGCGCGGATGCCGACGACATGGGCTTGTCGTTGCCCGTGTTGTGCGCGGCGCTCGTCGTGTTCTCGGGGCTGTTCGCCTCGGGGGCGGTGGCCGCGGTCTGGCGCCGGCAGGCCTGAGAGCGGGGGCCGTCAGTGATGCGCGGCCGGGAACCGCAGCTCGTCCTTCGCGACGGGGTTCGTGTCCGTACGCATGTACGCCTCGCCGTCGACCTCGACGCGCTCGATCGCGTAGCCGCGCTCGGCGTGGTGCGAGGGCCCGGCGTACGTGAGGAGCGAGTGGCCCTCCGCGAGCCACGCGAGGCCCGTGGCGCGATCGATGACCCGCTCGGTCGTGTGCTTGAAGCGCACCCGAAGCGACGTGACCCGCCCGTCCGCGATCTCTGCTCCGACCACTTCCACGTCCGCCATCACGCACCTCGCGAGCCGCGGAGCTAACCCATTGGTGGGGGGCATCGCCAGCCCGGACGCGGCCCTTCCGGCAGAGGCGGGGATTCGGACTTCACAAATGCTGACGACCGGTCGGTGGATCCGTCGGGATAGAGCAGCGCCCTCATGCTGCTCCTCCTCCTCGCCTGCGCGACCACCGGGTCCCTCCGGGTCGACCCCGACCTCGTCCCCGTCCTGCCCTCGCCCCGTTCGAACCACTACACCCGCGTGCCGGGCACCCCGCGCGATCCGCTCGTGGCCGCCGCCAGCGAGGGGCTACCCTGGGACGAGTCGCTCTCCGGCGTCGCGACCGCGGCCGCGCTGGCAGAGATCTCGGGGGAGGTCGTGGATACCTGCAGCCTTCGGTGGATGGCCGTGCTCGCCGGGTATCCCTACCCCCTGCTGGCGCGGGCGAGCGCGTCCGTGCCGAAGGGCGAATTCCCCGAGACCCTCCTCGCCGAGGCCCGCAAGCAGGCGGGGCGGCCGGTGGACATCGGTCTGGTGCGGGCCCGCGGGCGCGAGGCCGATCGCTGGGTGCTCGTGGTGGGCGCCCACACCCGGGAGCTCGCGCCGATCCCGCGCGAGGTCGCCCTCGGTGACGTGGTGACCCTCGGGGCGGGCGAGTGGGTCGTCAGCGATCCCCTCGGCGATCTCCGGCCGGTCGCCGGCTCGTTCCAGGCCGACGCGCCCGGCGAGTGGATGATCTCCGCGCGGGAGGGCCGGGCCGTCGTCGCCACCTTCCCCTTGTACGTCGACGAGAAGACCCCCGAGCTGCACCCGCTCGACTGCGTCGTCGGCACGGGGGATCCGCTCACGCGCGCCACCGCCGGCGTGAACCAGGTGCGCGCCGCCTACGGGTACCCGGTGGTGACCCGCGATCCGGCGCTCGACTCCGTGGCCCGCGCGCGGCTCCGCGATCTGCTCGCCGGCGTCGCGTTGCCCGAGGCGCGGGCCCAGCTCCGATCCGCCGGGTTCGTCGGCGTGCCGGTCGCGGCCGCCGAGTGCCAGGCCGATACCGTGGAGGCCTGCCTCGCGTCGATCTGGTGGTCGCCCGAGGGCCGGGCCGCGCTCGTGGGGGATCTCGCGGACGTGGGCGTCGCCGTGGAGACCGTCGACGGCGGCGCCGTCCGCCTCGTGCTCCTCGGGGCGGGGTAGTGGGCCGCGCGCGGCGGCTCCGCGCGTTTCCGGCCCGCGCGTTTCCGGCCCGCGCGTTTCCAGCCCGCGCGATCCGAGCCTGCGGCGGCGCCGTGCTCCTCGGCCTCCTCGCCGCGCCGAGCCGGGCCTCGCCCCCTTCGCCGCGTGCCGGGC
>JAKFCH010000156.1:0-2207 GCA_036676765.1 Deltaproteobacteria bacterium | reverse complement strand
GAGCCGCGCGGCCAGGGTGAGCGCCGCGTGCGCCGCGGGGTGGCCGCCCAGGGTGAGGTCGACCTCGGCGGGCTCCACGTGGGCGCCGAGCACCGCCTCGAAGAGCGCGGTGGCGGAGAGCCCGCCCGCCTCCGCGACGGCGACGGAGACGTTCTCGACGCGGGCGCGGGCCCGCGGGTCGGCCACCACGTCGAGGAGCGGGGCCCACCCCGGCGGCAGGCTCGCGAGCGCGACCTCGACCAGGGCGAGCGCGCGGGCGGTCGCGCCGGCGAACCCCGCCGCCGGGGGGAAGGCGGGCTCGCCCGCGCCGACGGCGACCTTCGCGAGGAGCACGGCGTCGAGGCCGTCCCCGTGGACGGCCACGAAGCGGAGCATGGCGCGCGCGCGGCCGAGGGCGTTGTCGAGCCCGCTCGCGTCGACGAGCGCCTCCGGGCCGAAGGTGGGCCGGGCGAGGAGGCGCGGGTGGCGGAGGCCGCGCGCGAGCACGCCGGGGCGCCACGGGGCCTCCCCGAGCGCGGCGTTCGCCTCGGACAGATCGACGGCGTCGGGCAGGTCGGCGTCGTCGTCCCCCTCGACGTCCTCGAGCTCGCCGTCCTCGTCGGGGTCCGGCAGCACCGCCATGGGGCGCCACCCCGCCGCGGCGGCGGCGACCTCGTCCACCACGTCGTCGTCCTCCCCGCCGAGCATGCGGCCCATCGCCCACGGGGGCTGCCCGCCGCCGCCGCCCCCGCCGCCGGTCGAGAACGACGGGAGGACGTGCTCGATCTCGCCCGCCTCCTTCTCCTCGCCCTCCTCCTCCTTCTCGTCGTCCTTCTTCTCCTCGAGCGCGGTGTCGCCCGCCTGGGCGGAGGCGGTGTCGGTGGCGCGGTTGAGGAGCCCGGCGATGGCGGCGTTCCCCATCGAGGGCTGGAGGCGCGCGGCCACCTCGGCGTCGAGCGCGTCGGACTCGCCCCGCTGTTCGAGCGCGCGCTTCTGCTCGTCGAGCTTCTGGAGCTGGGCTTCGAGCGCCGCGCGATCGCGGGGCTCCACGATCGTGCGCGCCTCGGGGGCCTTTCCGTCCGCCCGCCGCTGGTGGGATGTCGCCATCGGAGGGAGCGTATCTCCCGCGGACGTTCGGGCGGCGATCGTGTGTCCGGGTGCGTGGTACCATCCGCGCCCGAGGCCCTCTCCCCGCATGCCTTCGCTCGTCGGCTACACCCGCACCGGCCGCAACCATCTGGGTCCGGGCTCGGATCTCGTCGAGCTGCAGGGGCCGGACGGCGCCCGGCACACCGCGATCGTGTTCCATCCCGAATATCGGAGCCACAACGCGATCAACGCCGCGCTCGGCGTGGTGCTCTCGTTCCTCGAGTCGCCGATGGTCACGGGGCTCACCGATCTCGGCACCTTCGACCTCGGGGAGTCGAGCTTCGTCTACCCCACGGGGCAGGCGTGGTCGGTGGCCGAGGTGGTCCGCACGCTCGCCGACCTCGGCGAGGTGGGCGGCGTGCGCGCCGGCGTCGAGCTCCTCGCGCAGGCGGGGCAGATCCTCATCGAGGCCGCGGAGACCGGCGAGGGCGCTGGCGTCTACTCCCACGGCGGGCTCACCCCCTGGCGCGTGATGCTCGATGGGGATGGCCGGGTCCAGATCATCGGCCACGCCCTCCCGCAGGTGGAGATCCTCACCTTCCACGAGCAGCCGGACCGCATCCCCCGCGAGGACGCCTTCCGCTACTGCCCCCCCGAGCGCATGGAGTCCCGCCGCGAGAACTTCTCGTCGGACCTGTTCGGGCTCGGCCTCGTGGCCTTCGAGGTGATGTGCGGAAAGCCCGTGTACGACGGGCTCGTCAACGACATCCGCGCGAAGGCCGCCCGCGGCGAGACCAGCCGGCGCATCCACCAGTTCCGCGAGTTCCTGCCGGAGTCCGTGCGCACCCTGCTCACGACGATCCTCCGGCCCGACTTCCGGGACCGCTTCGGCGCGGGGGACGAGTTCTTCGCCGCCGTGACCGCCGCGCTGAACGACCGCTCTGTCCAGGGCGTCGGCCTCCGCGAGATGATGCAGCGGGTCATCCGGCAGGTGCCGCGCGCCCGCCAGGAGCTCGATCCCGCGAAGACCTCGATGCTCTCGAAGGACGAGCTCCGCAAGATGATGGACGACGAGGACGCGCCCGCGCCGGCCAAGCCGCAGCGCGCCGCCTTCGCCCCCGCCGGGCGCCGGCCCGCCG
>JAKFCH010000155.1:0-140768 GCA_036676765.1 Deltaproteobacteria bacterium | reverse complement strand
CGGCGACCGGAGGGAGCCGCGGTCCGGCCGCGCCCCGCCCGGGGGGCGCGGCCGACCGAGCCGCTCGCGGCGAGCCTGGAGAGCGGCGGCCCGGCCCCCGGCCGGGACGCGCCCTACGCCCACCGACGCGGAAACAGCGGCGCCCGGAGCAGCAGGAAGAGCAGGATGGCCCCCGCGAGCACGGCCGGCGCGCCTCCGCCGAGGGGCGGCACGGCCCCCCGCTCCACGAGCCCCCGCGCCACCACGTCCGCCACCAGCAGGAGCGCGGCCGCGACGAGGGTGGGCGCCGCGCCGAGGTAGAGCCCGAGGGCCGCGCCGAGCGATCCAGCGGCGCTGCCGTTGATCAGATCGGTCGCGATGTCCCGCGTGGGAGGCGTGCGTACGCACACCACGCCGCCGGCGGTGTCCGGCCACGCCTCGCCGTCCCGGATCCAGCCGCCCGTGCCGCGCTCCCACTCACCGGAGAGCGCCGCGGGCTCCGCGACCACCCGGCTGGCCACGCCGCCGACCAGCGCGCCCGCGAGCGCGCCCACGACGAGCACGACCCGGGGCGCGACGCCGAGCGTGCCGAGCCCGAGCAGCACGCCCTGCCGACGCAGGCGCACGACCGCCAACGCGGCGCCGCAGAGCACGAGCACCGCGGCGGCCTGGGCCCAGAGCGCCGGGAGCCGCGCCGCGACGGTGCGCGCGAGGGTGGGGAGGGGCGCGTCGGCGGCCTCCACCGCGATCACCAGGGCGAACAGGAGGGCCCCGGCGAGCTGGGCGCCGAGCACCGCGCGCCCGACCGCACCTCCCAGGAGGGCGAGGGCGCGCATCACGCGGGCACCGATGTCGAGGCGGGCGCCCGGTCACGCATCCCGCCACCCCCGCCAGGTGACCAGGAGCCAGGCGAGCGCCGCGGCGAACGTGACGACCGCCGCGCCGACGAGCCCCAACGTGCCCACCCACTGGTCCGCCACCCGCACGACGCCCCACAGGCTGACGGTCTGGGCCCCCACGATTCCCACGAGTGGCCACCTCCGCGCGAGGCTCAACGGGACGGCGGCGAGCCCGAGCAACACCATGCACAGGGGCAACAACGTGCGTTTCCAGAGGATCCACCGCTCGTAGGTGTCGCGCCCGAGCGCCGCGCTGACGGCGAGCTGGCGGCGGAGATCGGGGGTCGCGCGTTCGGATGCGTGCACCTTGCCGGCGCTGCCCGCGAGCGGGACGGGCATCGCCAGGGTGGCGAAGCGCGCGCGGGTCAGGCCGTCGGCGCTCCACACCTCCCCGTCCACGAGGTCGACGACGACGCCGGTGAGCGCCGGGCGGATCCCCCAGGCGTGGGCGCGCCCGAGCCAGTCCGCCCCCGCGAAGTGCAGGACGCCCCCCTCCACGGCCGCGGTCCACCCGCCGAGCCGCACGACGCGGCCCTCGACGGGGACGACACGCACCGCGGCCGCGATCCGCGCGTCGCGCACCATCGCGCGGGCGCCGGGCTCGATCGTGTGGGTGATGCCGAGCCACGCGCCCGCCGCCGCGAGGAGGAAGAGCGCGATCGGCATCGCGGTGGTGCGGCCGCCGACGCCGAGGCTACGCAGGCCGAGCCAAGCGCGCTCCTCCGCGAGGCGACGGAGGCCCGCGGCGACGCCCCCCAGCGCGCCCAGCGGGACCGCGAGGCTCGCGCCGACCCCGAGCGCGCCCGCGCCCATCCGCGCCAGGAGGTCCAGGTCGGGCACCACCGCGCTCGTGAGCAGCGCCTGCCCCAGCCCACCGAGCGCGACGACGATCCAGACGAGGGCCCCCACGGCACCCGCGCCCCGCACGACCGGCAGGAGGACCATCCGCCCGAGCCCGACCCACGCGATCCCCGCTCGTGATCGCCCCCCCGCGGAGGGCCCCGACGCCTCGTCCATCGGCGAAATCGAAGCTCGATCGGAACGCGAGCCGGCGATTGAGGAATCTTTTGTTTGGATGGAGTCCCGACTCTGGGTTAAGCGGCCGTCGTTCGTGCGCCCAGCGCGTCCGGGCGGCGTCCGTTGGATCCGCCAGGGCGATTCGAGCCCCCGCTATACACGCGTATCGCGGTGGGCGGCGCGAACGCTGCGAGGATGTATGGAGTTCAATGTCGGCGACAAGGCAGTCTATCCGGCTCACGGCGTCGGGATCATCCGCGACGTGGTGACCCAGGAGATGGACGGCGAGAAGGTCACGGTCTACGTCCTGAAGATCCTCGACAACGGCATGACGATCCGCGTACCGGTGCAGAACGCGCGCTCGATCGGCATGCGTGGGGTCATCTCCCGCGAGCACGTCGACAAGGTCTACGAGATCCTCCGGGATCGCGACGTTCCCACGGACAACCAGACGTGGAACCGTCGCTACCGCGATTACATGAGCAAGATCAAGACCGGCGATCCGCTCGAGGTGGCCAAGGTCCTGCGGGACCTGGCGCTGCTCAAGAGCGAGAAGGCCCTCTCCTTCGGCGAACGCAAGATGTTCGACCAGGCGCGTAGCCTGCTCGTGCAGGAGATCGCGGTCGCCAAGGACGCCGACGAGAAGCTCGTGGGCGAAGAGATCGACGCCCTGTTCGCGCTGAAGGCGGAGTAGCGCGTCGCGGGCAGCGGCCCGCGCGGATAGACGGCGCCCCATGCCCGCACCCATCCGACTCTACAATACGCTCAGCCGCACCATCGAGCCGCTCGAAACCCGTGAACCCGGGAAGGTCGGCCTCTACGTCTGCGGCATGACCGTCTACGACTTCTGCCACATCGGCCATGCCCGGGCGATGCTGGCGTTCGATTTCGTGGTCCGGCACCTCGTCCACCGCGGCTACGACGTGAACTTCGTCCGCAACCACACGGACGTCGACGACAAGATCATCGCCCGCGCGAAGGAGCGGGGCACCGATCCCCTCGCGCTCTCCGCGTTCTTCGTGAACGCGCTCGAGGAGGACCTGGCGGCCCTCGGCCTCGTGAAGCCCACGCGCACGCCGAAGGTGAGCGAGCACATCTCCGACATCCTCGATCTCATCGGGAAGCTCGTCGAGAAGGGCCACGCCTACAAGGCCGACAACGGGGACGTGTACTTCGCCGTCGAGACCTACCCCACGTACGGGCACCTCTCCGGCAAGAAGATCGAGGACCAGCGCGCGGGCGAGCGCGTGGCCGTCGAGGTCTCGAAGCGCCACCCCGCCGACTTCGCGCTCTGGAAGGCCGCCTCGGGCGATCCGACGGAGCCCGGCTGGGACAGCCCGTGGGGCCGTGGCCGCCCGGGTTGGCACATCGAGTGCTCGGCGATGGCCCGACACTACCTGGGCGACACGTTCGACATCCACGGCGGCGGCATCGATCTCGTGTTCCCCCACCACGAGAACGAGATCGCGCAGTCGGAGTGCGGCACCGGGCACGGCCCGTACGCGCGCTACTGGATGCACAACGGCCACCTGACGCTCGACAAGGAGAAGATGTCGAAGTCGCTCGGGAACGTCGTGAAGATCCGCGAGATCCTGCGCGAGGTCCCCGGCGAGGCCCTGCGGCTCCTCTTCGGGGAGACCCACTACCGCTCGCCCCTGCCCTACTCGACCGAGGGGCTCGTGCGTGCGCTCGGGGCGCTCGACCGCATCTACAGCGCCAAGGAGTCCGCGCTCGACATCGCCGCGAAGGGCTCGCCGACGCCGATCGACCAGGTGGGAGACGCCGGAAAGGAGCTCCATGCCCTCGCCCTCGCGTTCCCCGCGAACTTCGACGCCGCGATGGACGACGACTTCAACACCTCCCAGGCCATCGCGCACCTGTTCGATCTCGTCCGCGCGGTGAACCGCTTCGGCAACGACAAGAAGGCCCGGGCCAAGGGCGCGCTCGTGATGGCGCCGGTCCTCGCCGCGTTCGCCCTCGCCGCGAACGTGCTCGGGATCGCCGCGATGGAGCCGGAGGCCTTCTTCGACGAGGTGAAGCAGAAGCGCCTCGAGGCCACGGGGAAGTCGACCGACATGGTGGAGACCCTCCTCCTCGCCCGCACGGCCGCCCGCGCCGCGAAGGACTGGGCCGAGGCCGACCGCCTCCGCGCCGCGCTGGATGCCGAGGGCATCGTCGTGATGGACAACCCCACGGGGTCCACGTGGCGGATGCGCGTCGAGTGATGCGCATCGTCCTCGCCTCCCGGAACGCCCACAAGATCGAGGAGATGCGTCGCATCGCGCCCGAGATCGAGTGGGTGGCCATGCCGGACGAGATCCCCGAGCCCCCCGAGACCGGGGACACCTTCGAGGCCAACGCGCTCCAGAAGGCGCGCTTCGTCCACGCGCACACCGGGCAGCTCGCGCTCGCGGACGACTCCGGCCTCGAGGTGGACGCCCTGGGCGGTCGCCCGGGCGTTTGGAGCAAGCGCTACAGCGCCGAGGGTACGGACGCGGCGAACAACGCGAAGCTCCTCGGCGAGCTCGCCGGGCGCACCGATCGCGCCGCGCGGTTCCGCTGCGTGCTCGCGCTCGTCGGGCCGGGCATCGAGCGCACTGCGGCCGGGGCCTGTGAGGGCGCCATCTCCCTGGCCGCGCGCGGCGCCGGCGGCTTCGGCTACGACCCGCTCTTCGTGCCCTCGGGGAGCTCCCGCGCGATGGCCGAGCACGCCCCCTCCGAGAAGGACGCCATCAGCCACCGCGGCGCCGCCATGGCCCAGCTTCCGCGGCTGCTCGAAGGCCTGTAGCGGCGGGTCGGGTCGCTACGCCGACCCGTCGTCGGCCCGGCGCGTCTGGACCATCCGGACGACCTCCCAGAGGCCGAACACGATCGCCAGTCCGAACAGGATCTTGATGGTGAGCGCGCCTTGCGCCGCCATGTCCCCCGCCGTCGACGGAGCCAGCTCCTCGAGGAACGGGAGGACGAGCGCGCGATCGGTGTGCTGCTTGTTGTACCAGCCCACGTAGACCGCGGCGACGGCGAAGAGACCGGGGGTGATGAACCGCATCGTCGTCCCTTATCGCGCACGAATCGTTCGCGACCGCCTTGACGACGGGCGGGTGACGGAGGTCCGACACCTCCTGACGGAAGTCGGTCAGACGTCCGTCAGGGCAACCGCCGTATCTGTCTGAAATCATTTATTTTACGTCCGCACCGGGGACGGCGCGCTTCTTGAGGAGGGCCGCGCCCTCCCCAGGTGCCCCGTGCGCGCGTTCGCCCTCCTGCTCTCCCTCCTCTCGGTCGGCTTCCTCGGCTGCGTCCAGCCCGCTTCCAACGAGGCGTCGCGAGCGGGCCCCGACGACGCCGCGCCCGCGACGGAGTCCGCGCCCGACCTGGGCAGGATCGACCTCCCGTCCGTCGACGCCCTCCCCCCCGGTGAGATGGGCCTCACCTACGAGATCTACGTGCGCTCGTTCCAGGACACCGACGGCGATGGCATCGGCGACCTCGATGGCGTCCGCTCGCGGCTCGACCACCTCGAGTCGATGGGTGTGCGGACGCTCTGGCTCATGCCGGTGTTCCCGAGCTTCGGGCCCGCGGGCTACGACGTGACCGACTTCGATCGGGTGCGCCCCGACTACGGCGACACCGACGCGCTCGTCGCGCTCGTCGACGACGCCCACGCCCGCGGCATGCGGGTGCTCCTCGACCTCCCCATCAACCACGTGGCACGCACCCACCCCTGGTTCGTCGAGGCGGACGACGCGCCCGGCCCCGCGCGCGACCAGTTCCTGTTCGCCGACACCCAGTGGGACACCTACCGTTGGTTCCCCGCCGAGGGCGGCGGGTACTACTACGCCTTCTTCGGCCCCGACCTCCCCGATCTCGACTGGACGAACGCCGAGGTGAACGACCGGATGAAGGCGGTGTTCGCGCAATGGCTGGAGGTCGCTGATGGCTACCGCCTCGACGCGGTGATCATGCTCGTGGAGGCCGACGGCGCCATCACCGGGACCGCCCAGACCCACGCGCTGCTCGCGGACCTCCACGCCCTCGCGCGCGCCACGAACCCGAGCGCCCTCCTGCTCGGGGAGGCCTCGGAGGACGGCGTCGCCGCGAACGTGGCCTACCTCGGGAGCGCGAACGCGCCCGAGAGCGACCGGGTGCTCGACTTCCCGCGGCGTGCCGCGCTACTGGCGTCGATCGCCGCCGGGGATCCCGAGCCGTTGCTGGCCGTGCTCCGCGAGCAACGTGACGCAGGCGCGCTCGGCCGCACCGCGCCCTTCGTCTCGTCCCACGACGTGGCCCGCCTGCCCGAGGTCGTGCCGAACGCCGCGGCGCGCCGCCTCCTCCAGGTGCTCCAGCTCACCCTCCCCGGTGACCCCGTCCTCTACTACGGCGAGGAGCTCGACCTCCCCGACGCGACCTCCGGCACCGGCCAGGACTACGCCCAGCGCGCGCCGATGCCGTGGGACGGCTCGCCCAACGCGGGCTTCACCACCGGCGTCCCCTGGTTCACCCTCGACCCGGGCTACGCCACCGGCGCGAACGTCGCCGCGGCCGAGGCCGACCCCGCGAGCCTCCTCACCCTCGTCCGCGACCTCGCCTGCGTCCGTGATGCCATCGACGGCGCCGACTGGGAGCCCCTCGTGACCGACCGCCCGTCCGTATTGGCCTACGCGCGGACCACCGAGGACGGGCGCGTGATCGTCGTCGCCAACCTCGCCGGGACCGATGTGGGCGAGGTGCGCGTCGACGTGCGCGGCGGGCTCCGCCAGCTCACCGGCTCCTCCCGCGGTGTCCACGCGTTGCCCGGGCTCGTGCTCCGAGGCCTCGGCCCCCACGGGTACGCCCTTTACAGCGACGAGATCGCGGGGCGTTGCATCGTAGCGGGGCCGGTGTGAGGCGCCGCGCGGCGAGCGTGCAAGGTGGGCGAGACGGGATAGACCGGGCTTTCGGGGTGTAGCTCAGCCTGGTAGAGCGCCTGCCTTGGGCGCAGGAGGTCCTCGGTTCGAATCCGGGCACCCCGACCACTGTCGAGTTGAACGCCCGCCCTTCGGTTCGCCGGAGGGTGGGCGTTCTTGCTTGGGGTTTGTTCGAACTTGGCGCGACCCCTCGGCTAGGCTCGGTCCGGTTGGGAGGTTGGCCTCGGAGCGTCCACACGCTCACCGTGACACCGGCCGTGGTTCGACGTCTGCGAACGCGAGAAGTGTCGAACACCACCATCCGCATGGCGACCCGCGCCGCGACGAGCTGGGAGCCGGGCGGCGCCTCGTCCAGGGGTTCGAGGCGCTCGGCGCGGCGCGCTCCGTTGCGCGCTGCCTACGCGCGGTCACCCGGCGCCGCGGCGAGGTCCGTGAGACTCGCTGTCGAGCGGCAACGGTCGGAGCGTCCTGGCTTGGTGGAAGGAGGCGGGCGCCCACGAATGTGCCATCGACTCTGCCCGGAGCGCGAGAATGGCGCGCTCGTCGACAACGTGAAAAGGGGCAAGATCTCGCGATGCCCATCCTCCTCCTGCTGCTCGCCTGCGTGCCGGAGACGGCCGACGAGTCCGCGACATCGGACTCCGCCCCTCCGCCGGACACTGTGGACGGCGACCCGGCCGGCGAAACCGGCGAGGCCACGGACACGGGCGGGCCGGGCGACACCGGCCCGGCCGACAGCGGGGAGGTCCCGGACACCGACGGCCTGCTGCACGGCGTGGCGGAATACCTCGCGTTCGTCGGATGCGGCACCAACGACGACCAGCACGACCTCCTCCTCGGGCCCGACCTCGACGGAGACGGCGTCGGCGAGCTGATCGTCGTGTCCTACGGCGCCGACACGCCGGACCTCCAGAACGCGGGCGTCGTCACGCTCGTTCCCTCGGCCACGACCGGCTTCGCGACCGTCTGGGACCTCACCTCCTACGCGACGCAGGACCCCGCCCTCGGCGTCGGGGGCTTCGGGTACAGCGCCCGCTGGCTCGACGACTACGACGACGACGGCGTCGCCGATCTGCTCGTCGCCCACTACGGCGGTGCCCAGTACCTCGTCGGCGGCGTCGACCTCCTCGCCGGGTCGGCCACCCCCCTCGGCTCCTTCGACGACCTCCCCTTCTCCCTCGTCCGGTGGGCAGACGCCGATGGCGACGACGCGGCGGACTGGCTGTTCGGCTTCCCCGCCCGCGACCTCGACGGGGAAGGCACGCGCGGCCTGATCGCGCTCGTCTCCCACGCGGACTTCGCGTACGGCGGGGCCCCCGCGGAGACGGCCTGGATCTACGGAAATGAGACCGACGCGGGCGCGGGCCGCCGGATCGCCCTCGCCGACGACCATGACGGCGACGGCCGGCCCGACCTCCTCACCAACCTCGACGCCGACGCGGTCCTCTTCGACTCCTCCTCCATCGGCGTCGACCTTTGGATCGAGGACGGCGCGCGGTGGCGCTTCCCCGGCGTCGGTGACCACACGCCCTCGTCCCTCGGCGACGTCGACGGGGGCGGCATCGAGGACTTCGCCTTCGACGGCGCCGGCGAGCTTTGCTTCGCGCGCGGCGAGGAGGGCGACGCCGCGGCCACGCCCGTGTGGTGCTACGGCGGCGGGGAGCTGGGCGCGGACCTCGTGGGCGTGGCGGCCGGGCCCGACGCCGACGGCGACGGCGACCGCGAGTTGTGGGCCGCGACCGCGTCCGCCCTCACCAGCTACGACCTCGCCGACGCGCTCGGCGGTGTCCTCACCCGGACGGGAACGCGCACACTCGCGTCCGAGCCCGAGGAGCTCCTGGCGGACGCCGACCAGATCTGGCTCCGCGGCGTGGACGACGGTGTGGACTGGGTGGAGCAGGAGGTGGCGTGGCGGCTCGAGCCGACGGCCGAGACCATCCGCACGACGCTCGTGGGCGGGGGGTGGGGAGGCGGCTTCGGGTCCGAGCACATGAGCACCATCCGCGACTTCGTATGGGCGGACGTCGACGGCGACGGCGTGGACGACGCTGTGTACCGCGCCCCCGCGGCCTGGCTCTGGCTCTTCGACGGAGAGCGCCTCCGGGCGGGAGGCGAATTCACGCTGTGTGACGCCGACCTGACGGTAGCCATCGACGCGCTCTGGGGTGACGCCGCGGGTGACCTGGACGGCGACGGCGCCGAGGACCTGTACCTCTACACGCAGGTCGACGGCGGGATCGAGGTGGACTTCGTCTCCGGGGCCGCCCTGGCCGGAGGCGAGCTCTCCCGCCTGGGCGGCGCCTCGGTCGCGGGGGCGCGATACCTCTCGGGGATGGGCTGCGACCTCGACGGGGACGGGGTCGAGGAGTTCATCGACGATGACGATCACGCGTATGACGGAGCGGGGCTCCTCGCGGGCGACGCAACGCCGCTCGCGACAATGGAGGGGTGGGCGTCCTGCCTCCCCGATCTGGACGGGTGCGGACGTCCCGACCTCGCCCTCCTGGGTCGCCAGCACGCGGGGATCGTGAGCGGGTCCCTGGCGACGGGCGGCGCGTCGCTCACCTACGCCAACGGGCACACGGTGCTCGACCCCGACTACCGGGGAGACCTCCTGTGGGTCGGGCCGCTCGGGGACCTGGAGGGAGATGGCGTCGCCGAGGTCATCGTGGAATTCCGCCCCGACCCCTACGCGGCCGAACGTCTCTGCGTCGTTCGCGGCGACGCGCTCGGGAGCGCCGGGAACGTTCTCGCGTCGTCCTTCACCGATTGCGTCCACGCGGATGCCGGCCTCGGAGTCCTGGAACTCCTCGGGGACACCGACGGCGACACGCTCTACACGGACGCGGAGGCCCTCTGGGGATGGGACCTCGCGACGGGAGACACCGTGCTCCTCCTCGACCCGACCACCCGGTACCCGGGCGGCTCGCCGGCCACCGTCGAGATCGAGCTCGACTTCCTCGGGTCCGGTGCCGACGCCCTCCTCGTCGGGTACACCTACGGCGTCCCCTGGGATCGGATCGAGGTCTACCTCGACCCCGGCGGCCCGCGCTGAGCGGCACGCCGCGCCCGTGACGGCGGCATGCGGGAAGCCGTCGGGCGAGACCTCGATGCGGAGCGCGCGCCCGAGCCGCGCCATCGAGACCACGGACGGCGAGCGCGGGAGTCGGAGCTGACGAAGCGCCGGGGGGAGCGGACAGGCAAGCCCCCGGCGCCCTCCCCTCGGTGGCGTAGCACCGCTCGATCACGGCGAACCATAGCGCGCGAGCGCTAGCCTGGAGGACGACCGACGCCGGGCATCAGCGACCGGGGGGGCTCGGACGCGCGGACGTTCGTGAGGTTGTGCGACTTGCGGCTCGGGCGTCCTGGCCACGTGGGCGCATCGCGGACCGGCTGCAACCTCAGCATCACCCACCCACCAAGCTCTCCTTTAACGACACTACTTCCGCGCCCGAGCATCCGTGCGTGTCGATCCAAAAGGTTCTATAATCATCCAGTCCGGCCGACCACAATAGAACGCCCACCCTCCGGTTCGCTGGAGGGTGGGCGTTCTTGCTTGTGGTTCGGCGGGCGGTTGGCGCGGCGATCCGACGCAAACCGCGACGGCGCGGTCGGCGCCGAGCGCTACGCACCCATCGACTGACTCGGACAATCCCGACGCTGGCGACCTGAGCCGGAGCTCGGGGGGCGTCCGAGAGCTCCGCTGGGCGATGCCCGGTCGTGGCAAGAGCGGGGGCGTGCGGGTGATCGAGTATCCACTCGCCACACCCCATCGGTGGGGGGCGCTGGGGTGTAGAGTGCGGGGCAGGGCGGGTCATCGTTGTTCTCCTCCGGGTCCGACGGACCCGATTGGTTACGCATGTGCATGCGAACGCTCCTCCTCGGCTTGACCCTCCTGGCCGCGTGCGGGCCCGACGCGAAGCCCGGCGACGACGACACCGGGACCGAGCCGGCCAACTGCGAGTCCGCCTGGTACGTCGACGCGGATGGCGACGGGCACGGCGCGTACGGCAGCCTCACGGTAGGGTGCCAGCCCTCGACCGGGACCTCCTCCGTCGGAGACGACTGCGACGACGCGGCTCCGTCGGTCTTCCCCGACGCCGACGAGCACTGTGACGGCGTCGATGAGGACTGCGACGGGACGGCCGATGAAGACGCCGTCGACGCGCCGACGCGCTACGCGGACCTCGACGGCGACGGGTACGGAGACGCCGGGTCCCCCGAGACCGGCTGCCTGCCTGGAGGCCCTGCCGTGGACGACGCGACGGACTGCGACGACGCCGACGCGGCGGCCCACCCGGGCGCCGCCGAGCACTGCGACGGTGCGGACGAAGACTGCGACGGCGTGACGGACGAGGGCGCGGTCGACGCGACTGCCTGGTACCGTGACGGTGACGGAGACGGTTACGGGAACGGCCCCGCCTTCTTCGAGTGCGAGCCGGGGAGCGGTTGGAGCGCGACGGCCGGAGACTGCGACGACGCCGACCCGACGCGGGGGACCGGCACGCCCGAGACGTGCAACGGCGTGGATGACGATTGCGACGGTGTCGTCGACGGCGGCTACGGAGTGCCGGGCACCTACCCGACGATCCAGGACGCCCTCGACGATGCGCCCGCGGGCGCGCTCGTGTGCGTCGCCCCGGGGACCTACGTCGAGACCCTCGACTTCGGCGGCGTGGACCGGGAGGTCCGGGGGGCCGGCGCCGCTCTCACCATCGTGGACGGCGGCGGGACGGGTCCGGTCGTGACGCTCGACGACGGAGAGACGACGGCGGCGACGCTCGCGGACCTCACCGTGACCGGCGGCGATGCGCCGGCCGGAGCCGGGATCTACGTGGCCGGCGCCGGGCTCACCCTCGAGGACGTGACGATCGCGGGGAACACCTGCGAGGAGGTGGACTGCGTCGGCGTCGGCATCTACATCGCGTCCGGTACGCTGGAGGCCCGCGGGCTCGAGCTGAGCGCCAACACGATGACGTGCCTGGACGAGTGCGAGGGCGTGGGCCTGTACGGGGACGACGTCACGATCGACATCGAGGACGCCACGATCAACGGGAACACGGGCGCCGGCGGGGACGTGCGATTGCACGGCGGAGGGGTGTACGTGACCGGGCCGGGCAGCCTCCGGATCGCGCGCGCCGACGTGTACGGCAACAGGCTCGAGGCGACCGGGACCAGTGCGTACGCGTTCGGCGCCGGCCTCATGGCGTACTATTCCACCGTCGTGACGCTCGAGAACGTGCTCGTCGCGGACAACGACTCGTCCAGCGGAGACAACTGCGGGTCCGCCGTCACCCTGAGCCGCCGGGTGGACGGCACCCTGGACAACGTGATCGTCACCGGAAACGGTACCGATTGTCCCGACGCGTTCGGGGCGGCCATCGGCGTGTGGACCCAGTCCGACCTGGTCGCCACCAACCTCGACATCCGGGGGCACTCCGGGGGTCGCGGTGGCGCTCTGTACCTGTTCGACCGCGAGTCCACCGTCACGCTCACCAACGCAATCCTGACGGCCAACGACGCCTCGCGGGGCGGCGCCGTCTACCTCACGGACTCCGAAGCGGTCGTCACCATCCGCAACTCCGACCTCTACGGCAACGGCGCGGAGCCCTACCAGGGGATGTCGAGCCCGGTGGGACGCGACGGCAACGTGGAGGTGGAGCCCGTCTACACAGACGTTTCCGCCGCCCTCTCCCGGGGCTGGGACCTGCACCTCGGCGCGGCCTCGCCGCTTCTCGACGCGGGTGACCCGGCGCTCGCCGATCCCGACGGGTCGGTGTCGGACATGGGCGCCTATGGAGGCCCGGGGGGCGCGGGCTGGTAGGCGCGCAGCGCGCGGCGGAGCGGCCACACCAGCAACCCGACCCATCCCCGTGGGTGCCCCTCCGCTACGCGATCGCCCACACGAGGGGAGACCGGCGAAGGTCCGGCAGATCGCGAGCGGGCCGGCGGCGGTGTGGATGCGAAGACGTCCAACGGCAGGATCCGCCTCGGCGAGGTGGTCCGCGGTTCGGTCGCGCTCGAGACCGCGGCGGGTGACCTGGAGATCGGCATCGCCGAGGGCACCGCGGCCTGGCTGGAGGTGAACACCGGATTCGGGCGTATGCGCAACCTGCTGAAGAACGCCACCCGGCCCGAAGAGGCCGACGAGGCCGACGAGACCGTCGAGGTGCGCGGCCGCACCTCCTACGGCGACATCACCATCCGCCGTTCCTAATGGCGCGCGCCATCCTGGAGCTCGGCGTCGTCGTCGAGCGCGCGTCGGGCGAGTCGCGGCTCGGCATCGGGCCCGCGGAGTCCCCCATGAATCTCCTCGTGATGGCGCATCCTCTCCTTGAAGCCGGGGTCGGAGGTCGTGGTGCTCTCGCAGGGCGCCGACGGGAGCATGGCCACGACCTGCTGCGCGTCCGCGGCGTCCTGTCCGTGGCGTCAGGCACCGACCGGGGCACGATTCTGATGACCGACGGCCGGTTCCGCGAGCTGATGGCGCTCCCGACCGGCGCCCACCGGCTCGTGCTCCGCGCGCCCCTTGGCGTGGACCTCGCGGCGGCCACCGCGCAGGTGGAGGGCCTCGCGCCGGGCGTGGACGTGCAGAACTGGCAGGAGTTGAACCCGCTCCTGGGCCAGATGCTCGCATCCGTGAAGGTGCAGGCCGCCGTCGTGTACTTCATTCTGTACGTCGCGGTGGCGATGATGGAGGGCCTGCTCCAGGCCTCCGTCGCCACGGTCGTCGGCTCCGTCCTCGCGCTCCCCGTCGTGTACTGGCTGTCAACCGAGGGTGTGCAGCTCGCTGGCTTCTCGGGGGTCTCGACGATGGGGATGACGATGCCGCCCGTGTGGCACGGGGTCTACACCCTCGACGCCGTCTCCGTCCCGCTCGTCATGCGCTTCGGCATCGTCTTCACCGCCGTGGTGTACCCCGCCGGTCGAGCGGCGAGCCACGCCCCTGCTACTCCCTCGCGGCGGCCCGAGCAGCCGCCCTGGCCCGGATGGCCTCGAAGAGCATGGGGATGGCCAGCGTGTTGGACCTGTTCACGATCCACGCCGGGATCGACCCTCCCGGGTGTGTCTGCAGCGCGTGGGTGAGTCGTGTGCGCGCGCCGCCGTCGAGCGGTCGCATCTCCCAACTGCCGCTGTTGATCCGGACCCGCACGCAGCCCGCGCGCACGGGGACGGCCTCGGGCGCGGAGGTCCACGCGATGTGGAACGCTCCCTCGGCGCCGACGTTCAGGAGGACGTCCATGACGTAGTCCCTGTCCTCGACGAAGGGCAGCGAGAGCAGCTGGTAGACTTGGAGGCGCGTCTCGCTCGTCCGCGCGATCGTCCGGGTTTCCTTGGTGTAAGGCATGAACTCCGCATAGCGGTCGTAGTCGGAGAGCACGCCGAAGACGACCGCCGGCGCCGCGGCGAATTCACCCACCGCCACGAGGTCGCGGGCGCCGGCCTTCCCGTTGTCGCGTGTGTAGACCACGAGGCGAGCGGTGCCGTTGGCCTCGGTCCAGCCTGGGCCCGGCGGACGCGCGTCGTGCACGCCCCGCGTCGCGCTCACCACGCGCCGCCGAGCTCGTAGCGCTCCACGTCGAAGCGCCTGGTGCGGGCAAAGAATTCGAAGGTGAACCCCGGCCAGGTCGTGGTGTTCTTGCCACCCTTGGTGAGGTACCAGCTTCGACACCCGCCCGTGTTCCACACCGACCTGGCGAGGCGCTTCTGGAGCCAGGCGTTGTGCCGAGCCTGCGCGTCCGCCCGCACGTCCATGAAGCGCACCCGGCGCCGACGAAGGGTCCGGATCGCGTCGATGACGTAGTTGAACTGGGACTCCATCATGAAGATCATGGAGTTGTGCCCGAGGCCGAGGTTGGGCCCGATCATGAGGAAGAGGTTGGGGAACCCGGTGACCGTGGTGCCCAGATAGGCCTCGCCGCCGTTGCTCCACGCCTGCTCCAGCGTGCGCCCGCCGCGGCCGTGGATTGCGAAGGGCGGCGCGGCCTCCGCCGCGACGAAGCCGGTGGCGTAGGCGATGACGTCGACGGGGCGCACCTTCCCGTCGGCGGTGGCGATCGCGTGGGGCCGGATCTCCGTGATGGTATCGGTGATCAGCTCCACGTTCTCGCGTTGCAGCGCCGGGTAGTACTCGTTCGACAGCAGGATGCGTTTGCAGCCAAAGCGGAAGTCCGGCGTCAGCTTCTCCCTCAAGGCACGATCGCGCACGCTCGACGCGAGGAATCGCCGGCCGCGCCAGTCGTGGATGGCGTTCAGGCGCGGCGCAAAGACGTGTCCCAGCGCGAAGCTCTCGAAGATGGAGTAGATGGCGCCACGCATCAACCGCTGCACCGGAGGAATCCGGCGGTAGAGTTGGCGCTCAACCTTGGACGTCGGCCAATCCGGCTTGGGAAACACCCAGGCGGGCGTGCGCTGGTAAACACCCAGGCTCCCCACGCGCGACGCGATGGCAGGCACGATCTGCACCGCGCTCGCGCCCGTGCCGATTACCGCCACCGCCTTGCCTTCGAGCGGGTATTCGCCGTCCCATCGGGCGGAGTGCATGGTCTTGCCCGCGAAGGACGCGCGCCCGGGAATGTCCGGGTACACGGGTCGGCTCAACGCGTGCCCGGCGCCCGACACCACGAAGCGTGCCGTGATCGGGCCCGCGGTCGTCTGCACGGTCCACAGCCCCGTCCCCTCGTCGAAGTCCGCGCGAATCGCCGCGACTTCGAAGCGGATGTGCGACCGGATGCCGTGCATTTCCGCGCAGCGCTCGAGGTACGCGCGGATCTCCGGCTGCGGCGCGAAGAACCGGGACCAATCCGGGTTGGGCGCGAAGGAGTACGAGTACAGGTGGGAGGGGATGTCGCAGGCGAGCCCCGGGTAGGTGTTGTCCCGCCAGGTACCGCCGACCGACGGCGCTCGCTCGAGGATGGTGAAGTCCCGGAGGCCCCCGCGCACGAGCCGATGCGCGAGGCCGATGCCCGCGAAGCCTGCCCCGATGATCAGCACGTGGAGGTTCTGGTCGCTCATGCGGTGTCCGGGTCGTTGCCCTACAGGTAGACGGCTATCGACCAGAAGTCAATAGCGTAGGGAGCGGGGCGCTACGCGAGCACCCATTCCCCCCAGCGGGCGAGCAGGCTGGCGGCGCGCTGGGGCACCAACCGCTTGATCCGCCAGGCCCAGCGCCCGTCCGCCATGGGCACGGCGACGAGGACCCCGCGCTCGACGGCCGCGATCGCGCGGCGGGCGACGACGTCCGAGGGCAGCCCGCCGTCGACGAGCCTGTTCGCGGCAGCGCGGGTGCGGGCATCGGTGTAGCGGCCACCCGCAGCGATGCCCGTGCGGAAGTAGGTGGGGCAGAGCACCGTGACGCCCACCCCCGAACCGGCGAGCTCGGCGGCGAGGGTCTCCGAGAGGGCGACCACCCCGGCCTTGGCGACGTTGTAGGCGGCCGTGTGCGGCGGGCTCAGGAGGCCGGCGGCGGACGCGACATTGAGCACGTGCCCGTGCCCCTGTCGGCGGAGGAGGGGGACGAACACGTGGCAACCGTGGATCGCCCCCCACAGGTCGACGTCGACGGTCCAGCTCCAGTCGCACAGCGCGAGCTCGCCGATGCGCCCCGCGCTCGCGACGCCTGCGTTGTTGACCACCAGGTCCACGCGGTCATCCCCGCACGCCTTCGCCAGCGCCTGCACCTCCTCGATGCGCGTCACGTCGCAGCGCATCGCCCGCGCCGAGGCCGCTCCCGCGGCGAGGGCCATCTCGGCGGTGGAGGCGCAGCCGGCGAGGTCGATGTCGGCGAGCAGCAGGTGCGCTCCCCGGCCCGCCAGCTCGAGCGCGAGCGCCCTGCCAAACCCGCGTGAGGCCCCCGTGATGACGACCCGTGACGCTCGCGGTAGAGCCATGCAGCCTCCCTGATGTCGTCCTGGCGGTATCCGCCAACTGACTTACGGTCAATAGCTTTCCCCGGAGCCCCCTTGGCGAAGTCGGACAGAGCCCCCACGCGCGTCCGCGTTCGCCTCGGAGTGGAGGATCGGCGCGCCCGGCTCATCGCCGTTGGCCTCTCGCAGTTCGCCACGCGATCCTACGAGGACATCTCCATGGACGACCTCGCGCGCGCCGCGGAGATCTCCAAGGGGCTCCTCTACCACTACTTCCCGAGCAAGCACGATTACTACGTGGCGGTGCTGGACCACGCGGCGGTGCGGCTCGTGCAGGAGACCACGCCTCTCGCCCTCGACCTACCCCCGCTGGAGCGCCTGCGGAACGGGCTCGTGACCTACTTCGACTTCGTGGACCGCCACGGCCCCGCGTTCACCGCCCTGATGCGGGGCGGCATCGGCTCCGATCCCGAGGTCTCGGCGATCCTCGAGCGCACACGCGCCGCGTTCGTCGATCGCATCCTCCAAGACCTGCCACCAGAGCTGGACACGCTGCCGCTGCGCACCGCCCTGCGCGGTTGGATCGGCTTCGTGGAGGCCGTCGCCACCGAGTGGATCCTGAAGCGCGCGGTGTCGAAGGACGAGCTCATCGTGATGATCTCCCAGGTGCTGCTCGCCGCGGTGCAGGGGACCACGGGGCACGCATTGCGGTAGGCGGCCCGAAGACCAGCATCCCGAGGCGAGCCCCGACCCGTGCCCATACAGGGGAGACGGGAGGACGAACGATGGGAAGCTGGAGCGCCCTTGCCGCATCCTGGCCATGCGTAGCTGACCCCAAACCCCGGACACGCCACCGCGAGCCTGCCGCGGCGATCCACGGGCGCTTCTACGAGGCTGCGGCCGAAACCGGGACGTCACGTCGTCGTGGGGATGGAGCGGCTTGGGCCCGTAGACCACGAGATCCTCGCCGAGCCGCAAGACGATGGCCGGAGCGGGGGTGTCAGCGTGGCCGGCGCGAGCCATAGGTCGTGGGCGAGCGCGAACGAGGCAAGGAGCAGCACCCTACAGGTCCACCTGGCAGTGCCCCTCGCCGTCCACGTGGCCGAGCGTCTGCTTCTCGGTCGGGCGCGACGCCCTCCACGACGTCGAAGACGGCGAGCCCTCCGAGGAGCGCGAGGAGCGGGGCGAGGGGCGGTCGCACGTCCGTCCCGAACCACGCCACGGCCAGCAGGAGTGTCTGGGCCAGGATGACGCCGCGGCGGGCCTGCGAGAGCCAGCGGAGCGCGAGGGCGGGGTCGGCGGGGCGTTCCTCGCGGCGGCGCCCTACGGCTGGGGTCGAGGCATTCCGGGGCGTCGCGAGCATGATCGTGCTGGTGCGCCGGCTACGACGCCCTCGGAGCCCTCGAGGGTCGCCCGGCGCCCCCCGCAATCACCCCGCCAGAACGGGCACCGGCGGCTCCGCCGCCGCCTTCAACGCCAGCCATCTCTCCTCCGACCACTCCTGCGGATCCGACCAGAAAGTTCTACAAGCGTTCGCCCATCCCGACCACTGATGTGAAGGCCCGTCAGGATCGCGAGATTCGGCGGGCCTTCCTCTTTTCCGGGTTCGACGTCCTCGATTCGCCCGCGGCCCCGCCACCGCGAACAAGGTTCAACCTGTGTTTCGTGGTTCGAATCCGATCAGGGTTCACCAAGGGCAGCCGGTACCAACCGGCGATGGGCTACGCGTTCGGACGGCGACGGGGTCGCGGAGCGGAGGGGACAGGGGAGCGCATCCGGCGACGCATCCCAGGTCGGACGAGGATTCCGACGAACCCTTCTCACACCGGGTCCGTGTATGGATCCGTTCCGCACGGCGTCCCCGCCACGCGGGCCCCCGAGGCCCATGTCCCGCCCGACCCTCCTGATCCTGGCCGCGCTGCCGCTCGTCGCGGCGCGGGTGCCCCTCGAAGCCGCCCCGCCGGCGAGCCCCCGCCTCGCCCTCACCCCGGCGAGCCGCGAGTTCTACGCCCGGCCCATCACGACCTGGTTCGAGCAGCACCGGGGCGTCGCCGCGTACCTCCAGGTGGACCGCCCCCTCTACCGCCCCGGCGACCGCGTCTCGTTCCGCGCGTGGGAGCTCGGAACCCACGACTTCGGCGCGGTCGAGGGCGGGCGGACGGTGCGGCTGCTCGATCCCCAGGGCGCGCCGGTGGCGACCCACGCCGGGCGGGGCGGGAGCGTCGCGATCCCCGCGCTCGCGGCCGGCGGCGAGTGGAAGCTGCAGCTCATGGACGCGGCACGGGTGGTGGCCGAGCGGTCGATCGTCGTGCGCACCGTCGAGATCCCGAAGTTCAAGCTCTCGCTCGAGGCGCCGGGCGAGGCGGTGGCCCCCGGCGCGACGGTCACGCTCCCGTTCGAGGCCCGCCGCGCCACCGGGGAGGCGCTCGCCGGGGCGGAGGTCGTGGTCCTGGTGAAGGCGGGCGGCCGGGCGGTGCGGCGGACGCAGGTGACGTTGAACGCGGAGGGGGGCGCGACGATCGAGATCACCGCGCCAGTGGACGCGACCGACGCGAGCGTGACGGTGATGGTCACCGACGGCGGGCTCACGGAGTCGGTGACGCGGCCGGTGCCGCTGCGGGCGCGCAAGCTGGCGCTGACGGTGTACCCGGAGGGCGGTACGCTGGTCGGTGGCGTGGAGAGCCGGGTGTACTTCCAGGTCCGCGGGCCGCGCGGGGAGGCCGTCGCCGCGGCGGGGACGGTGACGGACGGCAAGGGCCGGCCGGTGACCACCTGGCGCACGGAGCTCGACGGGCGGGGCAGCTTCTCGCTCACACCCGAGTTCGGCCAGACCTACGTGATGGCCAGCACGGTGGACGGCGTGAGGTCGGTGATGAGCCTCCCCGCGTCGCAGCCCGACGGGTGCGTCGTGCGGACGTACGAGGACCACGGGAGCGGGCCCATCCGCGCGGAGGTGCGGTGCGCCTCGCCGCGCGCGGTGGTGGTGGTGGGGACGCAGCGGGGCGCGCTGCTGGACATCGCCCGCGTGGACGTCGCCCCCGACGCGCCCGGGGTGGTGTACCTGGAGGCCACCGACGCCGCGCTCCGGACCGCTCCGGGCGTCGCCCGCGTGACCGTGTTCGACGGCCAGGTGCCGCTCTCCGAGCGGGTCCTCTTCCGGAATCGCGAGGAGACGCTGCGGGTCGACGTGGTGCCCGACCGGGAGAGCTACGAGCCCGGGGAGACCGTGGGTCTGGAGCTGCGGGCGAGCACGCGGGCCGGCGTGCCGGTGGCCGCCGACCTCGCGCTCTCCGTCGTCGACGACAACCTGCTCGCGTTCGCCGCGGACGACGCCGCCGGGCTCGTGGAGAGCGCGCTGCTGGCCCCCGAGGTGCCCGGCAAGATCGAGGACATCCGACACTACTTCGACCGCGAGGATCCAAACGCCGAGCGCGCGATGGACCTGCTCCTCGCGACCCAGGGCTGGCGACGGTTCGACTGGAGCGGCGCGTTCCTCGGCGGAGCGAAGGCGCGCGCCGGCGAGGCCGAGCGCGCCCGGGTGGGAGACGACGTGACGGAGGTGCCGCAGGGCACGGTGTTCACGAAGGAGTTCCTGCAGCGGATCCCGTCAGGAAGGTCCTACCAGACGGCCGCGCCCATGGCCGCAGGAAGGATCGGCAACGCCAAGGCGCCCCCGTCGCCCGCGCCCGCGCCCGCAGCCGCGCCGGTCACCCGCGTGTTCGCGAGCGCGCCGAGCGTGCGCGCCGACTTCCGGGAGACCGTGTACTGGAACGGCGACGTCCACACCGACGCCTCCGGTCGGGCCCGCGTCTCCATCCCGCTGTCCGACGCCGTCGGCACCTTCCGCGTCCAGGTGGAGGGCGCGGGCGGCGGGCTCGTCGGCGGCGGCGAGGAGGTCCTGCGGTCCAGCCTGCCGCTCTCGCTCGACGTGAAGCTCCCTGATGCGATGACCCAGGGAGATCGCCCGCTCCTCCCCGTCGTGGTGACGAACGACACGACCGGTGCCGTCGATGTGGCCCTGACAACGGACTGGGGCGGGCTGCTCGCGGCGGTGGGCACGGTCCCCACGTCGCTGCAGGTCGGGGCGGGCGCGCGGGCGTCGGCATGGTTCCCGCTGGAGGTGGTGGCCCACGGCAAGGGCGCGGTCACGCTCGCCGGGCAGGCGGGCCGCCACGGCGACGCGTTCACCCGCACCATCGAGGTGCAGCCCCGGGGCTTCCCCCAGGAGCGCTCGGCCGCCGGGACGCTCGCCGGCCGCGCCGACACGGTGATCGAGCTGCCGACCTGGCTGGAGGGCACGCTCACCGCCTCGGTGGAGCTGTACCCGTCGCCGGTGGCGACGATGGTGAGCGGCCTCGACGGGATGCTCCGCGAGCCCACCGGCTGCTTCGAGCAGGCGTCGAGCGCGAACTACCCGAACGTGATGATCCTCCGGTACCTGCAGACGCGCGCGGAGCCGCCCGGAGAGGTCGCCGCGCGGGCGAGCGCGCTCCTCGACAGCGGGTACCGTCGCCTTACCGCCTACGAGGCGCAGAGCGGCGGGTACGAGTGGTTCGGGGCCTCCCCCGGCCACGAGGCGCTCACCGCGTACGGCCTCCTCGAGTTCGCGGACATGCGCGCCGTGTACCCGCAGATCGAGGGGGCGATGGTCGACCGCACGGCGAGCTGGCTGATCGGCCAGCGGCGTGACGGCAAGGGCGGGTTCCTCCGCAACGACCGCGCGCTGGACTCGTTCGGACGCGCCTCGGTCGTCGTGACCGACGCCTACATCACCTGGAGCCTCGTGCAGGCCGGGTACGGCGCCAAGATGCGGCCGGAGCTCGACGCGATCGCCGCGCTCGGGGAGACGACCACGGACCCGTACGTCCTGGCGCTCGTCGTCGGCTCCCTGGGCAGGGCCCGCACCGAGGCGCTGGCCCGCCCCCTCGACCGGCTGCTCGCGCTCCAGGCGGCGGACGGGAGCTTCCCCGGGGCCAAGGAGAGCATCACCCGCTCGGGCGGCGAAGGGCTCCTCGTGGAGACCACCGCGCTGGCAGCGCTCGCGCTGCTCGACGCGAAGGCGGGCGAGGCGGCCCAGCGGCGGGCGATCGACTGGATCGTCGGCCACCGGCAGGCCGGGGGCACGTGGGGCTCGACGCAGGCGACGGTGCTTGCGCTTCGGGCGCTCACCACCCACGCCGTCGCCCACCGCGCGCCCGAGGCGCCAGGATCGGTGCAGGTGATGGTGAACGGGCAGCCGGCCGGGACGCTCACCTGGGAGGCCGGCCAGGAGCGCGTCGCCCGCCTGGAGGGGCTGGAGGGCCTCCTGCACGCCGGGCCGAACGAGATCACCCTCTCCGGAGGCGGCGGGAAGGCCCTCGGCTATACGGTGGCCGTCGCGTACCGCACGCGCGAGCCCGTCACGGACCAGGGAGCCGTCATCGACATCTCCACCTCGTTGGCGTCGACGCGGCTCGAGATGGGGGAGACCGTGCGGCTCCACGCCGAGGTCCGCAACCTTCGGTCGGCGGGCCAGCCGATGACCATCGCGCGCATCGGCATCCCCGGCGGCCTTTCCGCGCAGGACAGCCAGCTCCGGGCGCTACGCGACGCGGGCGTCATCGACTTCTACGAGACGCGCCCCCTCGAGGTCGACCTCTACTGGCGCGCGCTCGGCCCGTCGGCGGAGCGCAAGGTAGACCTCGACCTCATCGCCACCGTCCCTGGGACGTGGCAGGGCCCGGCGACCAGCGCGTACCTGTACTACACGCCCGAGCGCCGGTCGTGGGAGGCGCCGGTGAGCGTGATGGTGGAGCCGTGAGGATGGCCCTCCTCCTCCTGCTCACCGCCTGCCGCCCCGACCCCACCGAGACGTGGCGCGCGGCGCAGCTGAAGGCCGATCGCGAGCGTGCCGCCGTTGCGCCGGCCGACGACGTCTGCCGGCAGATCTATCGGTGCGAAGAGGCCCGGACGCGTCTCCTACGGGCGGAGGCGGCGGGCCAGGATGAGCTGGAAGCGTCCGGCCTCGTCAACATGATGGCGCCGGAGTGCCAGGCCTGCGAGGAGGAGGCGACGCGGCGCGGGCTGCGGTGCCGCAGGGTGGAGAGGTAGAGGAGATGGCGGCGCGGCGAGAGGGTTGAGCGGCGGGGTGGGGGCCCAGCCCTCGCTGGACTACGGGAGAGCCGAAGCAGCCTCGAACGCCGACACCCGCTCGCTCCCCCACCCCTTCGGTTCGCCGAAGGACGGGCGTTCTTGCTTGTGGTTTCGGCGCTGCGGCAACGCAAGGACCGCAGCAGACAGGGCTTGGGGCCCGTGCCTCGCGCACCCCGATTGTCCTTCTCGCAGGCGCCGGGGACGGGCAATACATCTGGGGCCGCGCCGCGGTTTTTTGATGGACCGCTCGCCCCCTTGTGCGCGTCCGTGCTCGTGACCGGGGTTCGCGCGGTTCCCATGCAGAGCCGCCGCGCTCAGCCGCCGCGGGATTCGACGCCCGCGCCGTCGGTGCACCGCTTCATATCGATATCCAGCCCAAGGCACGCCCGGAGTCGGCTTCCCACATAGAACTGGTCCGCGGGTTCGCCCTCGTCGAGCTGGGGTTCCCTCTCGAAGCTCGGGTTGAGCCGTAGCTCCGGGCGGGCGCGGTAGGCGAGCCCCCAGGAGAAGGTCGGCTGGGGCGGGGTCTCCGCCGCCGCGACGGCGAGAGGGGAGGAGAGGAGCAAATCCCTACCTCATCGCGAACGGCGTAGGCTGTCCGCATGAAGAAGTGGTTCACGCTCGCCGCGCTCGCCCTGGTCGTCTTCGAGGTGCTCCGGGTCTACTTCATCATGCCGATGCCCGGCAGCCAGCAAGGCGACACCCTGGCGCTCGCGTACGCCCTGCACCGCGCGCGCTGGGTGCTACGCGCTGTGCTCGTCGTGGTGCTCGCGGCGGGAGTCGGCCAGGCGTGGCGCGGATCGCGCGTGCTGACGGTGCTCGCGCTCACCTTCGTCGCCGGCGTGGCGTACCTGTTCAACGCAGTGATGAGCGCGGAGACGATGTTCGTGCAACCCACGACGCTGACGATGGAGCGCGCCGAGACCAACTCGGTCGATCTCGATCGCATCGTGGTCGGGGTCGCGCGCGGGGAGGACGCGCGCGCCTACCCGATCCAATACATCGGGTACCACCATCAGGTGCGCGACGTCCTCGACGGTGTGCCGATCCAAGTCACGTACTGCACCGTGTGTAGAACCGGCGTCGTGTTCGAGCCCGTGGTGAGCGGAGCGGTGCAGGAGTTCCGCCTCGTGGGGATGGACCACTTCAACGCGATGTTCGAGGATGGCGCGACAGGAAGCTGGTGGCGGCAAGCGAACGGCGAGGCGATCGCCGGGCCGATGACGGGGGCCACGCTGCCGCGGGTGCCCTCCACTCAGGGCACCCTGCGCCACTGGCTGTCGCTCCATCCCGCGAGCCTGGTGATGCAACCGGACCCCGCCTTCGCCGAGGCGTATGCGTCGCTCGACGGCTACGAGGAGGGCCGGCGCGGGGGGGCGCTCACCCGGACGGCCCCGGAGGCGTGGTCGGACAAGGCGTGGGTGGTCGGCGTCGAGGCGGGTGGGGCCAGCACGGCCTACGACTGGAACGCGCTCCGCTCAAAGGGCGTCATCTTCGATGTGATCGGGGCCAAGCCCATCGTGCTGGTGCTCGCGTCCGACGAGAAGAGCTTTCACGCCTTCGAGCGCCCGTCCGCAGCCACCGCGTTCGCGCGGGAGGGCGACACGCTCGTGAGCGGGGAGGTCCGCTACACGCTCGACGGGGTGGCGTCGGACGGCGCGTCCCCGCCGCTCGTGCCGCTCCAGGCCTCGCAGGAGTACTGGCACAGTTGGCGGGAGTTCCACCCGGGCAGTGGCCGGTACTGATCGACACCAGCGGTCTCGGCGTCGCTTGGACTCTCACCCCCCGGGTTTCGGGACGGGGGGTTGGACTCGCGGAACGAGCCCGCCCTGGGGGGCCGTGGTTACCTCGGTGCGAAGGAAGTCGTCGACGGAGAGTTCGAGCAGCTGCAGGCGGAGGTCCGCCGCGGTGTCGAATCAGGGCCCGGACGAGAACGACGCCCTCCCCACCGCCGGCAACGTGAAGTAGAATGTCGCGCCCTTGCCGACCGCCCCTTCGGCCCACGTACGCCCGCCGTGGCGGTGGACGACGCGGGCGACGGTGGCGAGCCCGATCCCGGTGCCCTCGAACGCCTGATCGGCGTGCAGGCGGGAGAACGGCTGGTAGAGGCGTCCGGCGAGGGCTGGATCGAAGCCGACCCCGTTGTCCCGCACGGCGAAGACGCTTTCGCCGTCGATCCGCGTGGCGAACACCTCAATGCGAGCGTCGGGGGTCCTGGCGGTGAACTTCCAGGCGTTGCCGAGGAGGTTGGCGAACAGGACGTGGAGGAGGCCCGGATCGCCGGCGGCCGCGAGCCCCGGTGCGATCTCGAAGGTTACGGACCGGGTGGGGTCGCCCCGGGCCAGCTCGGCGGCGACGGAGCAGGCGGTGGCCGAGAGATCCACGCGCACCTGGACCAGCTCCGATTGGGAGACCCGAGACAGCGTGAGCAGGTCGTCGACCAGCCGCGTCATCCGCCGGACCGCGCCGCGGATGCGGCGCAGGTACTCGGCGGAGGTTGCGGAGAGCGCGTCCCCGGCCTCCTCCGCTAGCGCGGCGCTGAAACCCTCGATGGCGCGCAGCGGCGCCCGCAGATCGTGGGTGACCGACGCGTTGAATGAGTCGAGCTCGCGACGCGCGGTGTCCAGCTCGTCCATCCGCTCGCGGAGCGATCGGGCCATGTCCGCGAACACGAGCGCGTAGGCCCGCACCTCAGCCGGCCCCTCCACCGGGACGGGGCTCTCCAGGTCGCCGGCCGCCAGCGCTTCGGCGCGGGTGGCGAGGCGCGCGAGCGACGAGGCGAGCAGGTGCCCCATCGCCACGGACGCGCCCACCGCGAGGATCAGGCTCGCAGCGGCGATCCCGGCGATGGTCCCGCCGAAGGCTCGGACTGGGGCGAGCGCCTCGGCGTACTCCGCGTGCGCCATGATGCAGCCTCCACCGAGTTCGGGCACGGGCCGGAAGCCGTGGATCACGAGCACGTTCCGGTAGTCGGGCGCGATCATCGCGCCGGCACGGCCCCGCAGGCAGGCGACCATCGGTCGGGCGTCGATCGGGTGGCTGTGGCCTTGATCCGAGGGGTAGCGCCCGGGCGTGACGAAGTAGCCGTCCGCGTCGGCGAGGAAGGTCTCGCCGCGCTCGCCGAGTCCGAAGCGGCTCGCGAAGATGGGATCGATGTACGTATGGGGGAACAGCAGGGTGAGGTCTACGTCGGCGCCGGTCACCCGGACGGCGAGGTGGCGCTCCCCGCCGACGGTACGGACCAAGGCGAGCACGGGCGGGGCCGCCGGGGGGACGGCGCCGAGGTCGTCCGTCAGGGAGGGAGGCCCGACCAGGATGACCCCCGCCCGCCCTGCCAGGCGCGCGGCGACGGCCCCCTGGATCCGCGCGAAGTTCTCGACCAGCGAGCGCCGACACTCGGCATCGGACTCGCCGCAGCGCAGGTCCAGCGTCAAGAGCAGCTGCCCCGCGCGATCCCGCACGCCGCCCAGCCGCTCCGCGAGCGCCTGGCCGCGGGCCTCCGCGAGGAGGTTGAGCGACCGCATGGTCTCCCGCTCGATGGCCTCGCGCCCGAACAAGAAGGCGGCGCCCCCGCCAGCGAGGGTGAGCACGCCCATCAGCGACGAGACCCCGATGGCAAGCCAGGTGGCGAGCGGAAGTCCCCTTCCCAGGCGCCAACGCGTCCGAACGCCGGTCACCGCGCCCTCCATCCTGACGGTCTCGTCTGCCCACTCCCTCGCATTTGCAGATGCGTACGGCGCGCCTGCCCGAGGGCAATGATCTGTCTCGCGACGAGGGCGGCCTCGGTGTCGCTCGACGCTCGACGGCGCGCTCACCGCCCTGGACGGGTCGGTCAGCGGCCTCCACGGGGAGGTCACGGCGCTTGCGGCCGAGCTCGCCTCCCTCGACACGACGGTCGACGGCCTGGCCGCCGACGTGGCCGCCAACACCAGCGACCTCTCGACGCTCACCGCCACCGTCGACGCCACTGCCAGCGACGCCGACCTCTACGCGCTGACCGACCGCGTGGCGAGGCCGACCTGGCTGCATCACCTCCGCCATGACGCCCGCACCCGATGCGCTGCACCCCGAGCTGGCGAGGAACCGGGGTGCTGGTGGAACGGGGTAGCGGACGTGGCTATGAAAGATTTCAAATAATCGGCCTTTAACATCCACTTCTCTCTTTCCTCCCGAGCGCGCGAGCCTACGCTCCTGCCGGAGAGTGAATGACCGGACCCGCCCTGATCCTGAGCCTCGGCCTCGCCTGCGGGGGTGAAGAACGCCGGGACGACGACGAGCTCGGTGGCGATCTCGAGGAGATCATGGAGCGCCGCGGGCTCACCGAGGTGGACATCCTCGCCGCGGCGAAGACCTACACGCCCAGCGGCAAGCTGGACGAATACGTGCTCCTCGCGTCGGGCGGACACAGCGGCCATGTGCTGGTCATCGGCGTGCCCAGCATGCGCATCCTCAAGTACGTGGGGGTCTTCTCCCCGGAGCCCTTCCAGGGCTACGGCATGGGCGGGCTCGGCGACGCCATCCTCTACGGCGAGGGGAAGCAGCGCGGACGCACGCTGACGTGGGGGGACATCCACCACCCCAACCTGTCGGAGACGAACGGCGACTACGATGGCGAGTTCATGTTCGTGAACGACAAGGCGAACTCGCGCATCGCGGTGATCGACCTCAAGGACTTCATGACGAAGCAGATCGTCACGAACCCGCTGCTGGCGAGCTCCCACGGCGGCGCCATCGTCACCCCCAACACCGAGTACGTGCTCGAGGTGAGCCAATACGCCACGCCCCTCGGCGGCGGCTACGCGGCGCTCTCCGAGTTCCAGACGCGCTACCGCGGCGCCGCGACCTTCTGGAAGTTCGATCGCACGAAGGGGCGCATCGACCCCGCGCAGTCCTTCTCCGTCGAGCTGCCGCCCTACGCCCAGGACATCTCCGACGCCGGCAAGTTCGCGAGCGACGGCTACGTGTTCGTGAACTCCTGGGACACGGAGATGGCGGCCGGGAAGCTCGGAGAGGGCCAGCCCGTCCTCGAGAGCGGCGCGTCGCAGAACGACATGGACTACCTCCACGTCATCAACTTCAAGAAGGCGGAGTCGCTCGTCGCCGAGGGAAAGGCGATCGAGATCAACGGCATGCGGGTCCTTCCGCTCGACGTCGTGGCGAAGGAGCACGTCCTCGTCTTCATCCCCGAGCCCAAGAGCCCGCACGGCTGTGACGTCACGCCGGACGGAACCGGCATCGTCGTGGCCGGAAAGCTCGACACGCATGCGTCGGTGTTCGAGTTCTCGAAGATCAAGGATCTCATCGAGCGGGGAGAGTTCGCGTCGACGGACCCGTACGGGGTCTCCGTGCTGGACTTCCAGAAGGCGCTCCGAGGCCAGGTGGAGATCGGGCTCGGACCGTTGCACTCGACCTTCGACAACACCGGGCACGCCTACACCTCCGTGTTCCTCGACAGCGCGGTCGTCCGCTGGAACTACACGAAGCTCGACGAGCCCATCCAGACCATCCCGGTGCAGTACAACATCGGACACCTCACCGCCGCGGAGGGGGACACCGCGCACCCCCAGGGTCAGTGGCTCATGGCGATGAACAAGATGTCGCAGGACCGCTATGTCGCCACGGGCCCGCTGTACCCCCAGAATTTCCAGCTCATCGACATCAGCGGACCCACGATGCAGCTCGTCGCCGACATGCCGATCGGCCTCGGCGAGCCGCACTACGCCATGCTGATCAAGGCCGACAAGCTCAAGACGCTCGAGTTCTACAAGCCCGCCGGGATCGACCCGTACACGGGGTTGCGCTCGGAGGGGGCCGTCGCGCCCGGGCAGGAGCGGGTCGAACGGAAGGGCAACAAGGTCGACGTCTACATGACGGTCATCCGGAGTCACTTCACGCCCAGCATCATCGAGGTGAACGAGGGCGACGAGGTGACCCTGCACATCACCAGCGTCGAGCAATCGCGCGACCAGACGCACGGATTCGCAATCGACATGTACAACCTCTCGCTCTCGCTGGAGCCCGGCCGCTACGAGCAGGCGACCTTCGTCGCGGACACGCCCGGCGTCTTCCCGTTCTACTGCACCGAGTTCTGCTCGGCGCTCCACCTCGAGATGGGCGGCTACCTCCTCGTCCGGCCGAAGGGAGGCTGATTTGCGTGCCATCGTCCTGTTCGCCTTCGCGCTCCTCGCGGCCGGGTGCCCCGAGCGCGACGAGGAGAAGGCGGCGCCGAGCCCGCCGACGGGGGGCGCACCCGCGAAGCCCTCCCCGACGATGGCCCCGACGGAGGACGTCGGCCCCGACGGCCCCGCCGACCTCGCCGTCCCCGCCCTCGCCGCGATCCCGACGGACCCCGCGAGCATCGAGGCCGGCAAGGCGGTGTTCGAGACTCGGGGCTGCGGCGCCTGCCACCAGTTCGGGACGAAGCTCGTCGGCCCCGATCTCACCGGGGTCACCCAGCGCCGGACGATCCCGTGGATCGAGCGCATGATCCTGCACCCGTCGGAGATGGTGCGGCGCGACCCGGTCGCGAAGGACCTCTTCAAGACCTACCTGACCGAGATGACCTACCAGGGGGTCACCGAGGAGGAGCTGCCCAACCTGCTCGCGTACATCAAGTCCCAGGGCGGCTAGGTGGTCACCCTCCCGTCCTCGGCGCGGTCCCGTCCGCGGCCGCCCCGCGTCCGCGGCTCGCTCGCGTTCGCTGCGATCGCCTCGGTTGCGCTGGGCTTCTCGTGGTTCCTCCCGTGGTGGCAATTCCAGCTCCTCGCGCCGCAGTACCCGCAGGGCCTCGAGCTCGAGGTCTTCCTGTCCGGCCTCGGCGGGGACGTGCAGGAGGTCGACACCATCAACCACTACATCGGGATGGCGCGCCTCGAGGACGCCGCGCCGCTGGAGCGCGCGTGGAGCGGCTGGATCGTCGCGGGGCTCGCGCTGGCGCTCTTCGGGGCAGCGGTGGCGCGCCTTCGCTGGCTCCCCACCGTGATCGCGGCGGTGTTGCCCGTCGGCTTCCTCGTGGACACGTGGCTCTGGCTGTACCATTACGGCCACTCGCTCGACCCCGAGGCGCCGCTGACGCTGAAGGCCTTCACACCGGTGCTCTTCGGCGAGGGCCACATCGGCCAGTTCGGCACCCGCGCCAGTCCGATGGCCGGCTTCTGGCTCGCGCTCGTGGCGGTCATCTTCGCCGTCTTTTCCGCCACGAGGCCGCGGGCGCCCGGCCCCACCGCGCCTCCGGTTCGCGCGGCTCCGCCTCCCGGGCCCGCGCCATGATCCTCGCCTTGGTGTCCCTCGCGCTCGCCCAGGAGCACGTTGCTCCCGCGCCCCCGCCCGTCCCGGTCGCCGCCGCGCCCGTCCCGCCGGGCCCGCCCCGGGAGGTCCGGGCGCTGCCGGGGGACGACCTCGCAGCGCTCGTCGCGACGCTGCCCGCGGGGTCGCGCGTCGTCCTGGCGGCCGGCGAGCATCCGGGGCCGCTCGCGATCGACCGCCCGCTCACGCTCGAGGGCGAGCCCGGCGCGGCGGTCGTGGGCGACGGCGTGGGCTCCGTGCTCATCGTCGCCGCCGACGACGTGATCGTGCGCCGCCTCGGCGTACGTCACGGCGGCGCCGACTCCATCCGGGGCGACGCGGGGGTCGTCGTCACCGGCGATCGCGCCGTGCTGGAGGACCTCGTCGTCGAGGACACCTACCTGGGCATCGACCTCCGCCAGGTCCGCGACGGCGCCGTCCGACGCTGCGTCGTACGCGGCTGGGGCGACCGATCGATGGGCCTGCGCGGGGACGGCATCCGGCTGTGGGAGTCCACGGGCATCCGGATCGAGGCCAACGTCCTCGATCACGTGCGCGACATGGTGGCCTGGTACTCCTCGGGAAACGTCTTCTCCGGGAACCGCGTCGCGCACTCCCGCTACGGCACCCACTTCATGTTTTCGGACGACAACGTCGTGGAGGACGGCGTCTACCTCGACGACACCGTCGGCATCTTCGTCATGTACAGCCAGCGGCTGTCGATCGCCCGGAACGTCGTGCGCGGTGCCCGCGGCTCGGCCGGTTTCGGCATCGGCCTGAAGGAGGTCGGGCACGTCCGCGTCATCGACAACCGGCTCCTCGACGACACCGTCGGACTCTACATCGACGGGTCCCCCCAGGCCGGCGAGCTGATCGTCGAGGGCAATCTGCTCGCCTACGACCAGATCGGCGTGCGTCTCAACGGCGCACTCCCCGGGGCGCGCTTCTCCGGCAACACCTTCCACGAGAACGGGTTGCAGGTCGAGGACGCCCGACGGGGGGAGGGGCGGGGGCCCACGTTCGTGGGCAACCAGTGGAGCAGCTATGTCGGTTACGATCTCGACCGGGACGGCGTCGGCGACTTCCCGTACGAGGTCCGCGCGCGCTCCGGCGGCCTCGTCCAGCGGCGCCCGGTGGCGGCGTTCTTCGACGGCACCCTGGCAGCCGGCATCCTCGAGCTCGTCGGGCGGGCGTTCCCGATGTTCCGTCCTCCCCCTCTGCTCGTGGATCCAGAGCCGCGCGTCCGCGGATGATCGTCCTACGCGGCATCCAGAAGCGCTACGGGCCGCGCGAGGTCCTCCGCGGGATCGATCTCCACGTCCGCGTCGGGGAGCGCGTGGCGCTCGTGGGTCCGAACGGGTCTGGCAAGACGACCCTGCTCCGCGCGGTCCTCGGCCTCGTGAGGGTGTCCGGAGAGGTCCGCGTCGCCGGCTTCGATCCGTGGATGCAGCACGAGGCGGCGCAGGCGCGCGTGGCGTGGGTGCCGCAGCGCGCGCCGGCGCTGCCCGCCCGCGTCGCCGACCTGGTCACGGCGTGGGCGACGATGCGGGCGCTGCCGGTCGCGCGGCTGGAGGAGGTCGCGGCGGCGTTCGGCCTCGACGTCGCGGCGCTCGGCGCGATCCGCTTCGACTGGCTCTCCGGGGGGATGCAGCAGAAGCTCCTGGCGGCGATGGCGCTCGCGACCGGCTGCCCGCTGCTCTGCTTCGACGAGCCCACCGCCAACCTCGACCCGCATGCCCGCGACGTGTTCATCCGCCGTCTCGACCTCCGGCGCGAGGACCCGAACGGCGCGCCGGCCGTGCTCCTCTCCTCGCACCGCATGGACGAGGTCCGCCACCTCGTCGATCGCATCGTCGTCCTCGACGACGGCCGCGTGCGCGCGGACGCGACCCTCGCGGCGTTCCTCGCGGACCCCGCCCTCGCGGAGACGGCGGGCCTCACCCCCCATTCCCTGGAAGCCCGATGACCCTCCTCCTCTCCGTCCTGGCGTGCGGGCGGCCCGACCCGGCCCGCCCCCCCGAGATCGCCTGGGATCGCGATGCTTGCGCGTGGTGCACGATGCTCGTGAGCGACCCGCGCCACGCCGCGGCGATCGTGACCACGAGCGGCGCCACGCTCCCCTTCGACGATCCCGGCTGCGCCCTGCACTACCTCGCGGAGCGCGGCCCCCCGGTGCTCCAGGTGTGGTTCCACGACGCCGACGGGTGGCGAACGGCGGAGGACGTCGCGTTCCGGACCGGCGAGCTCACGCCGATGGGGAGCGGCCTCCTGGCGGTGCCGCGCGGGACGGCGGGCGCGATCCCGCTCGACCAGGCGCGGCGGCGGGTGGAGGCGAAGTGATCCCGGCGATCGCCCGGCTGGAGGCGCTCACGGCGCTGAGGGCGCGCTGGTTCCTCGCGGCGCTGGCGCTCTCCGCCGGGATGGTGGGGTTCTTCGTGCTCGTTTCAGTGCGCGAGTCGGCGGTGCTCGGGTTCACGGGCTTCGGCCGCGTGATGGGAGGCGTCGTGCAGGCGTCGCTCCTGCTGTTGCCGCTGCTCGCGACGCTCTCGACGACGCAGGCGATCACGGCGTCGCAGCAGCAGGGCATCCTCGAGTGGTACCTGTCGTACCCGAACTCGCGTGCCCGCTGCTTCTGGTCGCTGTTCCTGCCGCGGCTCGCGGCCGTGGCGCTGCCGGTGATCGGCACCGTGCTGGTGCTCGCGGTCGGGGCGGCGATCGGAGGCCAGGCCATCGACCCCATGCTCCTCGGCGTGTTCACGGCGGTGCTGCTGGGCCAGGGGGTGTGCTTCGCGTCGCTCGGCATGGTGGCCAGCGCCGTCTCGTCGAGCCCCGAGCAGGCCCTGTTGCGCGGCCTGCTCGCGTGGGTCACCTGCGCGGTGCTGGTCGACTTCGTGGTCCTCGGGCTCCTGCTGCAGTGGGACCTCGAGCCGCGCGTGGTCTTCGTGCTCGCCGGGCTGAACCCCATGCAGGCCGGCCGCATCGGCGTGCTCGCGGCGGTCGAGCCCGAGATGACGGCGCTCGGCCCGGTCGGGGCGTGGGCGGTCCGCGCGCTCGGCCAGGACGTCGTCGTCGCGTACGGGCTCGGCTGGCCCTTCGTCCTCGGCGGGCTTGCGCTCGGGTGGGCGCGCGCGGCGTTCCAACGCCGCGACGTCGTGTAGGGGGGGTTGTCAGTTACGGCCGTTGCCGCGACCGCTGGTCTCGTTCTCGTCGTTGCTGTTGGACTCGTCGCCCTGGTTGCTGTTGCCCGGATCGCAGTCCTCGGCGCCGTTGCCGATGCCCTGGTTGCAGCCGCTGCCCCCCCCGGAGCTCACCACCTCGATGCCGCACTCGGTGGACGCGGTGTTGCCCGCTTCGTCCGTCGCGGTGGCCGTCCAGGTGATCTGCGTGCCGACGCCGCCGCCCTCCACCACGGTGATGGTCTCACCGTCGAGGATGACCTCACAGGCGTCCAGCTTGCTCTGGATGGAGCCGTTGGCGTTGACCTTGAAGCAGTCGTACTCCTCGATGAGGACGGTGGAGCCGCAATTGTCGCTGGTGGTGGCGGTGAAGTCGGCCGAGGCCTCGTTCGGGGTGATGTCGGTGGGGCTGCCGCAGTCCACGGTGGGGGCGGTCTCGTCCGCCACCTCGATCACGGCGGTGCAGGTGTCGCAGGCGCCCGAGTCGTCGCAGACGGTGAGCTCGGCCGACGTGCTGCCGGGGCCGTAGGGGCCGACGGGGCTCTGCTCGATGGTCAGCGGGTCGCCATCCGGATCGTAGGAGCCGCCGTCGATGCTGCCGTCGGCGAGGCACTCGTCGTCCGCCACCGTGTACACATCGGCGCAGACGGCCACCGGCGGATCGTTCGGCGTGCAGGCGAGGTCCGCGGTGAGGGAGTCGGTGTTCTCCTCGTCGCACTCGGCGTCCGCATCGTCGGCATCGGCGACGACGAAGATCTCCGCGGTGCCGCCCGGGGCGGTGAAGGCCTGGGAGAAGGTGACGCTCGCGCCCGGGGCCAGAGCGGCAATGGACGCGCTGCCCACCAGCGCTCCGCCGGCCTCGGGATCCCCGTCGTAGATGTCGACCACGCCGGCCGCGGACGGCGCGTCCCCGTCGTTGCTGACCGTGATCTCGGCGACGGCGTCGTAGCTGTCCTCCACGCAGCTCAGGGCGTCGAGGGTGGCCACGAGGTCCGGAGCCGCAAAGGCGCTGGTGGTGCCGGTTCCCTGGCTGTTGGACCGGAAGGTGTTCAGGTCGGGGTCGAGCCAGTTGGTGTCCGGGGCGGCCGGGATGGTGCCGTCCTCGTTCACGTTGGTGACCGAGTAGGCGTGCTGGTTCCAGATGCCGCGGGTGTTCACCCAGCCGTCGGTGCTGTCAGCGTACACCTGGATGCCCTTGGGGCCCGGGAAGGCGTAGTTGTTGGAGGCGACAACGATCTCGGCGTTCCCGTCCCCGTCGACGTCGGCGATCACCGGGTTCTCGTAGCCGGTGCCGGAGGCGTGGGTGACCTCGAAGCGGACGGTGCCCGTCGCGCCGTCGTAGATCCGCAGCTTGCGCTCGTCGGCGTAGACCACCTCGGCGGCGCCGTCGCCTTCGAAGTCGAAGGTCGAGGAGCCGGTGCGGTTCGAGCTGAAATCCTGCACCACCGAGCTCCACTTGACGGTGCCGTTGGTCTCGTACACGACGTACCGGCTGGCGCCGGCCACGCCGATCTCCACCTCGCCGTCGTTGTCGAAGTCGGCGATGTTGGGAGCGCCACCCGCGCCACCGCCGGGGATCGCGGTCGTCCACAGGAGCGTGCAGTCGTCGTCCAGCAGGGAGACCCGGCCGCTCCAGACCAACGCGATCTCGCCCTCGTCATCGCTGTCGAAGTCCCCGACGCTGGCGAGCCCTTCGCCCACCGAGGTGTTCTGGCAGAGGACCGAGCCGTCGGGGTTGTAGACCGTCCTGCCGTTGACCACCTCCTGGTCGCCGTCCTGGTTGATGTCCGCGGCGAAGGAGACCGGGCCGGTGCCGGGAATGCCACCCACGCCGCCGCTGCCGGTCCACAACAGCGAGCCGGCGGCGCTGAACACCTGGTTGCCGTTGATGATCTCGACCGTGCCGTCGCCCGTGAGGTCGGCGAACGAAGGGCCGCCCCAGCTGTTGGTGGAGGTGACGGCCATCTTGAAGGTGCCGTCGTTCTCGAAGCAGAGGAGCCGCGTGCCGCTCTCGCCGACCGTGCAGACCTCGGGCAGCCCGTCGTTGTCGATGTCGCCCGCGGCGATCTGGCTGATGGCACGGGTCCGGTAGGCGGCGTCGGTCACCGTCCACAGCTCGCTGCCGTCGGCGCCGCTGATGGCCCGGAGCACGCCGCCGGTGTTGTACTGGCTCCCGGCGAAGCTGTTGAAGAGCACGTCGGGCGTGCCGTCCATGTTCACGTCGATGACGATGGGGGTCATCATCACCTGGTTGTGCGTCGGCAGCGTCGCGCTCCCCGTCCACTCCCACTCGAGCACCGGGTCGAAGCTCGGGGTGAAGGGCGGGACCACCTCGCAGGTGTCCGTCGCCTCGGCAGCGCCGGCGAAGGTGAGGAGGGAGAGCAGCAGGATGTGACGGAGCGACGGGTGGGACACGGTGGCCTCGGGGTTTGGGATGGGGGCGTCGGGCCAGGCAATCCGCTGGGCCCAGGAGCTTCGATCGCCGGGCACCCGCGTAGCGAGCGCGCGAGAGCAGTACCGGAGGCCGGGTCGGGATGTCAACGGAAACATGTACGAGGAAGGGACATATCCGCGCCTCCAGCCTCACCACCTTCCGGCCGACCAGACAAGAGATCTCCGCTCCCCGCGCTCACCCGCGCCTGCTCCAGCTGCCCCCGCGGTGCCGATGACACGGAAAGGGAAAATGACTCCCCCACGCCACGCCGCCATCCCCCGTCAAGCGCGCGTAGGGCGCGTGCCCGACCTGCCGTTCAGCCCGATCTGGGCTGAATACCGGGCCTCGCGCGAGAACGGCGGGCACGGCGGTGATCAGCCAGCCATGTGCGACGCTCGAGCGCCGGAGCGCTACCGTCGCCTCGCCAGCAGCACCAGGCCGATGATCGCGAGCGGCAGCGGGCCGAGGCCGGCACCGAGAATCCAGCCCGCGATCCGGAGGCCGCCGCCGCCGTGGCCCAGCTCCTTCACGAAGGCGTCCTGCGAGCCCGGGTAGAGCTCGACGCGTCCGAGCACGCGATCCGCCTCGACGCGCAGCGGACCCTCGTTGTCCTCCAACCGGCCGACCAGGAAGACGCGCGTGCCTGCATCGATCGTCGACTCGCTGACCGCGAAACCGACGAACTCACCACGAAGGAGCCCCTTGCCGTCGGCGATTTCCTCCGGGGTCACCGCGAGGCGCGCGGGGAGCTCGTCCGTCCTCTCGGACGCCTGGTGCGTCGGGGACCAGCGCTCGAGAGGCAGCTGGATGCGCTCGTCGCCCACGGCGATCTCGAGGTTCGGCGGGCCCACCCTGCGCGTCGCGACGTGCTGATACTCACGCACGGGCTTGCGTTGCGAGTCGAAATAGGAGCCCACGGCGGTGATGTACGTCATAGAGGCGAGACACGGCTTCTGACCGTAGGCGGAGACCGCCGACGGGCCCTCCACGATGGTCCCTTCCACGCGGACATCTGCGCCGCGCTCCAGGCGCGTGGCCGGCGGGCTGACGTGAGCCGCCCGGGCGAGCTTCTCGCTACCTGCCTGCGCCATGAAATAGCCAGCGATTCCCCACGCTCCGAGCCATACGAGAGCAAGGGTGAGCAGCACGATCAGCGTCTTCGACACGGCTGCGGACCTATCATCGTTTTCCCATCACGGCTGCGCGAGAGGATTCCGGCAAGGAGCGGCGTCGCGGCGACGGTGAAGAGCCCGGTGGGCTATCGTCGGCGCGCATGCCCCCCACCCCCGAATCGTTACCGATCACGCCGCTCCTGCCGCGCATCCTCGCCGCGGCGCGCCTCGGGCCCGTCGTCGTGTCGGCGCCCACGGGCTCGGGCAAGTCGACGTGCGTGCCACCGACGCTCACGGCGCTCGGGCGCGTGCTGGTGATCGAGCCGCGCCGGGTCGCCTGCCGCGCGCTCGCTGTGCGTGTCGCCGAGCTGCGGGGGTGCCCGAGCGGCACGGACGTCGGGTGGATCGTGCGCGACGAGCGGCGCGTCGCCGACGACGCGTCCATCACGTTCGTGACCCCGGGCGTGGCGCTGCGCATCGTGCAGTCCGGCGACATCGAGGACTACGGCGCGGTGGTCCTCGACGAGTTCCACGAGCGGGCGTTCGACACGGACCTGCTCCTGTGTCTCCTGCAGGAGCGTCGGAAGAGTGCGGGCGTTCGCCCGTCCGCCCTCGTGGTGATGTCGGCGACGATCCAGGCCGAGCGTCTGGCCGAGCACCTCGGGGGCGTCCACCTCGGCGGCGAAGGCCGGACCTTTCCCATCGAGGTGCGTTGGCGGCCCGGCGACGCGACCTTGCCGACCAAACGTGGGCTCGACGAGCGGCTCGTCGCCGCCCTTGAGTCCTGCGCCGCCGATCCCGGGGACGTGCTCGTGTTCCTGCCCGGCAAGGCCGAGATCGCGCGCGCGGCGCAGGTGCTGGAGGGCCTCGGGCGCTGGGAGATCGCCACCCTGCACGGCGGCATGACCGTGCGCGACCAGGGCGACGTGCTCCGGCCTCGCGGGGACGGGCGGCACGACGGGCGCGGGGGTGCCTCGCAGCGGCGCCGGGTGGTGCTCACCACCAACGTCGCTGAGACGAGCCTGACCATCCCCGGTGTGGGCGTCGTGATCGACAGCGGCCTCGTGCGCGGCATGGTGTATCGGGCGGGCCGCGGCTACCTGAGCCTCCTGCCCATCGCGCGCGACTCGGCCGAGCAGCGCGCCGGCCGCGCCGGGCGGCTGGGCCCCGGCGTGTGCATCCGCCTGTGGAGCGAGTCGAGCGCGCTCGCGGAGGTCACGGTCCCCGAGATCCATCGTGGATCCCTGGTCTCGCTCACGCTGTCCGCGCTCGCGTGCAGCCCGCGTGGCATGGATCTGCCGTGGCTCGATCGACCCAGGTCCTTCGCGGTCGCGGCGGCGATGGCGGAGCTGACCGCGCTCGGCTGCGTGAGAGACGGCGCGATCACCGAGGCGGGCGTGCGCCTGTTCTCGCTGCCACTCGACGTCGGGCTGGCGCGTGTGTTGGTCGAGGGCGACCTCTCGCCCGGGCTGGCGGAGCCGACGCTGCTCCTGGCCGCGGCGCTGAGCGTCGACCGACCGATCTTCCGGCGCTCCGACCGCGGGAGCCCGGGCGGCCTTCACGATCTGCGCGCGGGCGGTTGCGACGCAGTGGCCCTGATCGAGGCCGTGCGCGCGGGGGACGCACACCGTGACGACCTCGACGCCAAGGCGCTCGCCGAGGCGCGCGCCGCGGCCGGGCGGTTCCGCAAGCTCGGCTTCGGCGACCCGCGCTGGAGCGGCTCGGTGCCACGCCGCCCGCTCGCCGAGCTGCTGTTGCGGGTCTGGCCCGGCTGCGCGCACGTGCGACGCGACCAGAAGAAGCACCGGTTCACCTGGGCCGCGGGTGGTACGGAAATGGAGCTCGACGGGGACAGCGCCGTGCGCGCGGCCGACACCGAGGCCCTGCTCGTGCTGGACTCGCGGGCGGTGGCGGCGCAGCAGCGGCCCGGCGGCGGGCTCCTGATCACGGCGGCGATGCCCGTGCCGATCGCGTGGCTGGCCGCCGCTGGCTTGGGCGAGAACAAGGCGAGCAAGCCGGAGATGCAGGACGACCAGCTCCTGGTCACGGTCTCGCAGGTGTACGCCGGCAAGGTGCTCGCGACCCGCGAGGAGGCACCGACCGGGGAGGCCGCGCGTGTGGCGATCCGCGACCTGGCTATCGCCGGCCGGATCATGAAGTCGCAGGGTCTGCGGGCGGCGCTGGAGGAGCGCCACGAGCTGGCGATGTTGGCGGCGCAGGTCGCCGGGGCCAGCCCCCTCCTGCCGCTGCCCGAGTGGCTGCTGGCGCGGCTGACCGAGCTCGGTGTCGAGAGCGGGGACGACCTCGCGCTCCTCCGCGCCGAAGACCTCCTGCCCGCGCCGCCGTCGGCCGCGATCGCCGACGAGCTCGAGCGGCGCTTCCCGCGCACATTGGACACGGGCGAGGCCAGGTACGACATCGAGTACCAGGTGGCCGCGCGCACGGCAATCTTCCATCAGGTGCGGGGGATCCGCAAGGAACCGCCGTCCCTGACGCATCTGCCGCGCCTGGCGGGTTTTCGCCTCTACTGGGAGCACAAGGGCCGCGTGAATCCGATCGCCGGGCGGGGCTGACGCGTGGCATGTGCACGAGGACCGGGACGCTCCGTCGGGCCGGCCCGACGCCCCGCTGTCACCAGGTGGGGATGAGGCTCGGACCCCGCGTGGTCGGCGACGAGGTGCGCACCCGGTGGACCGACTCGTCGAACGCCCAGGCGACCGTCACCTCCTGGGTCCACGAGGTTGGCTCGACGGTCGCGCCCGTGTCGACGTCCTCCGCATCCTCCTCGAAGTCCATGGGGCCGGAGAGAGTGCCCGTGAGCCCGTCCACCGTGACCTCGAGCGCGGCGAGCTGCCAGGTGCCCCAGAAGAAGATCAGGGAATCGCCGCTCGGCTTATGGAGGAGGATGGACGCGTGGGGCATGGCCCCCGCGCCGCCGATGTCGTTGACGGTGTCACCTTCGAGCCAGTCTCCGTACCGGTGAAACTCGTACCCGCCTTCCGACTCGGACTCGGTGATGCCGCCGCTGAACCCGGTGCCGCAGACGTCGATCTCGAGGATGGCGGGGTCGCTCCGGTAGTCGGCACGTATTGCGACCGACATCCCAGCAACTTCCGGTGGAGCGCCGCCCGTGAACTTCCTGCCCGACCCGCATCCCCCGGAGCCAGACCCATGCGAATCCTCCTGACCGGCGCGGGGGGCTACATCGGCCTCCACATCGTGCGCGAGCTGCTGGAAGACGGCCACGAGCTCACCGCCCTGGTACGGTCGCCCGGCAAGCTGGGCCCCTTCGCGCGCGCCCCCGGGCTGAGCGTCGTCGAGGCCGACCTCGAGCAGGAGGCTCGGGTCGCCCAGGCGCTGGAGGGACACGACGTATGCGTGCACGCCGCGCTGATCTGGGGTGAGCCCGGGACTGAGCTCGAGCTGCGGGACACGGCCGTCGCGGCGAAGCTCTTCGACGCCGCCGGGAGAGCGGGCCTGGCACGTTGCATCTACCTCTCCTCGGTAGCCGTGCACCGCCCGTTCACCCCCGAGATGGGCGAGGAGGACCGCCTCTCGACCACCGACCTCTACGGCGCCACGAAGGCTGCTGGTGAGCTGTTCCTCCGCGCGGCGTGCGCGGAGCACCGGATGACCGGAGTCGTGATCCGTCCGGGCCCGGTGGTCGGTCCGCCCGCCTTCGCCGGTGCCACCTTTCGCAGCGACCGCCGCCTCGCGGAGATGGTGGCGGCCGCCGCAGAGGGGCGTCCCATCGAGGTCGTCGGGGGAGAGGGGCGCCAGTTGTCCGATGTGGCCACGGTGGCGAAGGTCACGCGCCTCCTCGCCCGCGCAGAGGACCCGCATCCGACCTACTTCTGCGTCGATCGGGAGGTGCTCACCTGGGAGCGGATCGCGCGGACCGTGGTGGCGTGCCTGGGCTCAACGAGCGAGGTGCGCGTCCTCCCGCGGGAAGGGGATGGGCCGGTTCCCCGCTTCCGCACCGAGCGTCTCGAAGGCCTCCTCGGTGGGCCCGCGGACGCTCGGGACGCCCTGGTGGCACACATCCGCCACCTCGCGCCGGCCTCGTAGAGGAGTAGCCCCAGTCCGCTCAACGGATCGTAGGGGCGCCCCGCCCGCGCCACGGCCGCGCCAGGTCGGCCGGAGGGCGCCGGCGCCGCGCCGGCGGTTCCGTGTCGCCCCGGCTCGGACGGGGCGACACGAACCGAGCGCGCAGCGCGAGCCTGCAGGACGACCGCCGCCGGGCGTCCGCGACCGGCGGGGCGCCCCGCTGGAACCCCCCGCATGGAGACGAGCGAACGGCTTCAGTCGAAACCGCCGACGATCCACGCCGCGCCCATGGATCCGTAGTACCCGGGGCCCGTGAGGAGGAGGTCGGGGAGGCCGTCGCCATCGAAGTCGGCGTGATCCACGACGGCGCCGAGCGCCGCATCGCCCGTGCCGTACACAGGCGAGGAGCAGCAGGAGCAGCGCGCCCATGGAGCCTCCGCGGGGAGCCTACCTCGGCCAGGGCGGCGCGGCGTTCATGCGTCCGCCTCCATCTCGGCCACCGCCCGCGCGTCCAGCCCGAAGTCGGCGAGCCCGTAGCGGTGCGCCGGCGCCTTGACCTGTGCGCCCATCCACGCCCGGATCCGCGCCTCGCCCTCCCCGTCGAGCCGCCGCCCGAGCGACGTGAGCACCCGGCGCACGGTGCCCACGGGATCGGCCACGAGGTCGGTGAACGCCACGTCGAGGAAGCGCCCGGGGTGGTCCTGGCGAGCCCGCCGCTCGGCCTCGAGGCCGTCCTTCACCATCGCGAGCGCCTCGCGGCCCACCTCGGCGGGATCGTCGTGCTCGCTGCCGGTGGTCCACAGCGCGTGGCAGAGGCTCGCGAGCGAGGGCACGCACTCCCCGAGGTCGCGGTTCAGGCGCACCACGATGGCGTCGGGGTAGGCGGCGAACAGGGCGTCGGGCGCCCAGAGGTGCCCGGGGTCCTTGAGCACGGGCACGCCGCCGGGGCTGCGCCAGCGCAAAAGTTGCATCTGGACCTTGTGCTCGGCGTAGGCCGCGCGCATGTCGGCGGTGCGGAGCCAGCGGTAGTAGCTCGGCACCCGGAACGTCCACGCGTACACCGGCGTGGCGAAGCTGCGGCGGAGCATCCAGTTGCACTCGTCGGGATCGGTCGGCGCGAGCGGGTGGATCGTCCTGAAGCGCGGCTGCGCGGTGTAGAGGCGGTCGAGCATGCCCTGGGTGAGCTCGACCTGCCGGCGCGACCAGTCCAGCGGCGCCTCGGCGGGGGTCGCGGGGGCGCGCAGCTCCCACAGCCGGTACCCGCGCATCCCGGGGGCGCGCGCGAGGAGGTTGTGGAGGAGCGTCGTGCCGGAGCGCGGCAGGCCGCTGATCACGATGGGCGAGGGCACGTCGAGGTCGAGGATGTCGGGGCGCTCGCGGAGCTTCGTCGCGATGCGCGCGCGGGTGACGAGATGATCGACCATCTCGACCGCGGTGGCCTCGGCGCGGTTCGGGAGCAGGCCGGCCTCGGCCTCGATGGCGCCGAGGAGCGCGCGGGCGGCGGGCTGCCAGGCCTCGCCCCAGAGGTCGTCCGCGCGGGCGAGGCGGCGGGCACGCTCGGACAGGGCTTCGACGGAGAGGTGCATGGGGGTGTCCGGGAGGGTGGTTCAGGCGTCGAGGGCGTCGGCGGAGGCGGAGACACGGCCGCGGCGCGCGGCGCCGAGGCGCTGTGCGACCCGCTCGTCGTCCGCGATGAGGGCGTCGACGTCGAGCTCGCCGAAGCCGTAGACGCCCATGCGCTTGTAGGCCTCCTGCACGCGCGGGCTCCAGAGCCCGATGGACTTCACCACCGGCACGATGCGGCGGAACAGCTCGGAGCGGTAGGCGCTCATCTGGCCGGCGTCCTCCACCCAGCGGAGGCAGGCCTCGACGGGCAGCCCGAGCCGCTCCCAGGCCTCACGGCCCGAGAAGCGGTCGCGCAGCAGGTAGCTGGCCTCGATGACGAACTCCTCGCGCTCGGCGCGCTCGGCGTCGGAGAGCCGCGGGTACAGATCCGCGAGGAGCAGCTTCCCGAAGCTGACGTGGCGCGCCTCGTCCTCGCAGACGTACGCATGCGCGGTCGCGATGAGCGGGTGGGAGGTGTGGTCGCGCACGAGCGAGAACGCGGCGAGGCCGAGCCCCTCGATGAGCACCTGCATGCCGAGGCAGGTCACGTCCCAGCGGCGGTCGTGGAGGATGTCGTCCAACAGACGCTTGAGCGGGGTCGACACCTCGTAGGACACGCCCACCTTCTCGCGCAACAGCCGCCCGAAGATCTCGAGGTGGCGGGCCTCGTCGACGACCTGGGTGGCGGCGTACAGCCGCGCCGTCGCGCTCGGCGCCTGCGCCACGATGCGGCTCGCGCACAACATCGCGCCCTGCTCGCCCGCGAAGAACTGGGAGAGCTGCCAGCCCTGGTAGTGACGCTTCACCTCGACGCGCTCGCTCGGCGTGAGGCGGTTCCACACGGGGGATCCGAAGATCGGGACGTGAGCCTCGGGGAGCGCCTCGGGGTTCTCGGGATCGAGGTCGAGCGACCAGTCGATGCGCTTCTCGGCGTCCCACTGGCGGGCCTTCGCGCGCGAGTAGAGGCGCAAGAGGCGCGCCTCCTCGTCGGGGAGGCCGGCGGTCCAGGGCTCGGCCATCAGGTCGAGCGGCAGGAGCGTCGGCGCGTGGATCGTCCCGAGGACCTCGGCGCGGGCGGGCTCGGGGAGCCGACCGTCACGGAGGGCGCGGTCGAGCCAGGGGCCGAGCATCGCCGCCACCGGGGGGCACACGACGCCGTGGGGGGCGAGCGCGGCGCGCGCGGCGGCGTCCTCCGCGGGCATCGCGACCGCCATCACGCTCTCCAGGCGGCGCATGTACTGGGGCGTGACGGCCGAGTAGTAGCCGGCGAAGCGGGCGAGCGGGTTGGTCGGATCGGACTTCGGGAGCGCGAGCACGCGGTCGCGCCACCGGGGGAACGCCGCCGACTCCAGGCGCCAGCCGCGGGCGCGCAAGGCACCGTAGAGCGCGCCCTGCTGGATGGGCGCCGGGCTCTTCAGGTTGAAGGCCCGGTTCGTCGACGCCGGATCGAGCGCGAGCGCGGCGATGGCCTCCGCCACGAAGTCGACGGGCACGGCGTCGATGACCTTCTCCACCGCGGGCACCTGCCCCATGCGGAGGGCGCCCTTCACGAAGGCGAACATCAGCTGTGCGTCGGGGTCGAGCTCGGCGCCGGTCGTCGCATCGCCGGTGACGTAGGCGGGGCGGTAGATCGTGACGGGCACGCCGCGAGCGCGGGCCTCCTCCATCACCTTCTCGGCGGCGTACTTGCTCTGGAAGTACCCGAGCCGGAGCATGTGCCCCTCGGTGAGCGGCGCCTCCTCGGCGAAGGTCGCGCGGGCCGACAGCCCGACCGGGTAGACGCCGAGCGACGAGACGAAGTGCACCGCGCCGCCGCCGAGGCAGGCCATGCGCGCGATCTCCTTGGTGCCGTCGACGTTCGCGGGGGCAAGCCGCGCGAAGGGCAGGCCCCAGTCGACCTCGGCGCCGCAGTGCACGATGCGGCCGCAGGTCGCCGCCATGCGCGCGAAGGTGTCCGCGGGGAGGCCGAGGCGGGGCTTGGCGAGATCGCCGACGACGACGGTGAAGTCGGGATCGAGCGTCACGCCGACCTTCTCCGCGGCCTTGAACACGCGGGCCTTGCCGGCCTCTGGAGAGTCGCCGCGGACGAGGCAGGTCAGGTCGGTCACGCCGCGCCGCTGGAGCGCGGCGAGCAGGTAGACACCGACAAAACCGGTCGCGCCGGTGAGGAACGTGCCGGGGCCGGGGGCGGCGCCGGACGGGCGGATGGCCGCGTCGAGCTTCGCGGCGCCGTCGAGGTCCGCGCGCTGGAGCACGCCGAGGAGGCCCTCGCCGCTGCCGATCCAGGCGGAGAGCTCGCCGAGGGTCTTGCCGTGGAGGGCCTCGAGCGGCACCTCCGTGCCCATCTGCTCCTCGAGCACGCCGGCGAGCTGCACCGCCGCGACCGAGTCCAGGCCGAGGTCGGCCAGCGTCGCCTCGGCGCGGAGGGCCTCGGGGGCGACCTTCCCCTCGTCGCGGAGCCAGTCGGCGAGCCACGCGGGGAGGCCGGCGGGGTTCTTCGGGGCGCGGCCGGCGCGCCGGAGCGGCACGAGGGTTCCCTGCTCCCAGGCGAGCTTCGCGGCCTGGCGCTGGATCTTGCCCGAGGAGGTCTTCGGCGCGGTGCGGGGGCCCACGAGCGCGATGCCGTGCACGGTCAGGGCGTGCTCGGTCGCGAGGATGCCGCGCACGGCAGCCTCGATCGCGTCGAGCTCGCCGGCGGCGGAGGGCTCGATCTCCACGACCACGCCGACGCCCTCGCCGCCGTCCTCCTCCAGCGCGAACGCGGCGACACACCCGGGCCGGATGGCCGGATGCGCCGACTCGACCGTGCGCTCGAGGTCCTGCGGGTAGTGGTTCTTGCCGCGGACGATGATCACGTCCTTGATGCGGCCGGCGATGTGGAGATCGCCGCCGTGGACGAAGCCGAGGTCCCCGGTGCGGAGCCAGCCGCGCTCGCCGTCGACGGTCGCGTCGAACGTGTACGCGCTCGCTTCGGGGCGGTCCCAGTAGCCGTCGGCGACCGACGAGCCGCGCACGCGGATCTCACCGACCCCGCCGTCGGGCAGGCGGCGACCGGTCTCCGGATCGACGACGGCGATCTCCGTCTCGAGCGCGGGGGCGCCGCAGCTCACGATCTCCCGGTCGGTGACCGCGTCACCGTGGACCGGCTCGGCGCGGCGCGCGGACAACGCGGCCCCGTCGAAGGTGGACACCACCGGACCCGCGCCGTGCGTCGGACGGCTCACCATGAGCGTCGCCTCCGCGAGGCCGTAGGTCGGGTAGTAGGCGCTCGCCTGGAAGCCCGTCGGCTCGAACACTTCTGCGAACCGACGCAGGGTGTCGGCGCGAACCGGCTCCGCACCCGAGTAGGCGACGCGCCAGCGCGAGAGATCGAGGGTCGCGAGCTCCGCGGGGGTGACCTTCTTCGCGCAGAGCGCGTAGGCGAAGTCAGGCCCGCCGGAGATGATCGCCTCGAAGTGGGACACGGCGCGCAGCCAGCGCAGCGGCTTCCGCAGGAAGTCGAGCGGCGACATCAACGTCATCGGGACGCCGTACCACACGGGTTGGAGCACGTTGCCGATCAGCCCCATGTCGTGGAAGAGCGGGAGCCAGGACACGGCGTTGTCGCCCGGCTCCGGATGCGGCAGCCCCCCCGCGATGGCGCGGTGGTTCGCGAGCAGGTTTCCGTGGGTGATCCGCACGCCCTTCGGCGTGCCCGTGGACCCCGACGTGTACTGGAGGAAGGCGAGGTCCTGCGGGACGAGGGCGGGGGCGCGCCAGATCTCGCCCGCGGCGCGATCGACCGTGTCGCTCACGACGAGCTCGAGCACCGCGAGCTCCGGCGCGAGGGCGCCGAGGCCGTCGGCGAGCATCGCCACGAAGGAGTTGGTGAGGAGCGCGGCGGGGCGCGCGTCGCGCACGATGGCGAGGAGGCGCGGGAGGGAGGCCTCCAGCCGCGTCGGGTCCGGCGGGTACGCCGGAACGGCGACGACGCCCGCGTAGATGCACCCGAAGAAGGCCGCGACGAAGTCGAGGCCCGGCGGGAACAGCATGATCGCCCGCTCGCCGCGGAGGCCGCGCTCCGTGAGCGTGGCGGCGATGGCGCAGGCGCGGGCGTGCACCTCGGCGAAGGTCCAGGTCTCCTGGGGCCCGTCGACCTCCCCGGTGGTGAGCCAGCGGAAAGCCAGCGCGTCGGGTGTGGACGCGGCGCGGCGGACGAGGAGCTCTGCGAGTGTGCGGCAGGTGAACGGGTCCAGGGGGCCCTCCGGTGGCGGGTCGGTCTCGGCAAACCGCGACGTACCACGGGCCCAGCCTGGATTTCCATGACGAGCGATTTCAACGAATGTGCGAATTCACGGCGCTTGCTGCACGTTCAACCCACTCACCGAGACGACACAGCCTTTGGACGGCCTTCGACGAACGCAGCCAGGTGCTCGCCGGTCAGCGTCGACCGTGCCGCCACCAGGTCGGCCGGGGTGCCTTCGAACACGATCCGCCCTCCATCGTGGCCCGCGCCCGGTCCGAGGTCGATGATCCAGTCGGCGTGCACCATCACTGACTGGTGGTGCTCGATCACGATGACCGACTTGCCGGAGTCGACCAGCCGATCCAGCAGCCCGAGCAGCCGCTCGAGGTCGGCCAGGTGCAGCCCGGTGGTCGGCTCGTCGAGCACGTAGACGCCGCCGTCGGCGCCCATGTGGGTCGCGAGCTTGAGCCGCTGCCGCTCGCCGCCCGACAGCGTGGGGAGCGGTTGGCCGAGCCGCAGGTAGCCGAGCCCCACGTCGGCCAGGCGATGCAGGATCGCGTGCGCGGCCGGAATACGCGCCTTGCCGTCGCCGAAGAAGCCGACCGCGTCACCGATCGGGAGATCGAGCACCTCGGCGATGTCGAGCCCGCCGAACCGGTAGTCCAGCACCGACGCATGGAACCGCCGACCCTCGCAGTCCTCGCAGACCGTGGTGACGCCGGCCATCATCCCCAGGTCGGTGTAGATCACCCCGGCGCCGTTGCAGGTCGGACAGGCGCCCTCGGAGTTGGCGCTGAACAGGGCGGCGTTCACGCCGTTGGCCTTCGCGAAGGCCTTGCGGATCGGCTCCAGCAGGCCGGTGTAGGTCGCCGGGTTGCTCCGCCGCGAGCCATGGATCGGGGCCTGGTCGACCGACACCACCCCGTCCCGGCCACACACCGAGCCGCGGATCAGGGAGCTCTTGCCCGACCCGGCCACGCCGGTCACCACCACCAGCACGCCGAGCGGGATGTCGACGTCGACGTTCTGCAGGTTGTGCGTGCGGGCACCCCGCACCTCCATCACACCCGACGGCGTCCGCACTGACGGCTTCAGGGAGGCGCGGTTGTTGAGGTGACGCCCGGTGAGCGTTCCGCTGGCCCGCAGCCCGTCGACGGTGCCCTGGAAGACCACCTCGCCGCCAGCGGTGCCGGCGCCGGGGCCGAGGTCGACGACGTGGTCGGCGATCACGATGGTCTCCGGCTTGTGCTCGACCACGAGGACGGTGTTGCCCTTGTCGCGCAGTCGCAGCAGCAGGCCGTTCATCCGCTGGATGTCGTGGGGGTGCAGCCCGATCGTCGGCTCGTCGAAGACGTAGGTCACGTCGGTGAGCGACGACCCGAGGTGGCGGACCATCTTGGTGCGCTGCGCCTCACCGCCCGACAGCGTGCCGGACGGCCGATCGAGGCTGAGGTAGCCCAGCCCGATCTCCACGAAGGAGTCGAGCGTGTGCCGTAGCGTTGCCAGGAGCGGCGCGACGGACGGCTCGTCCAGGCCGCTCACCCAACTTGCCAGGTCGTTGATCTGCATCGCGCAGGTGTCGGCGATGTTGATCCCCTGGATCCTGGAGGACCGGGCGGACTCGCTGAGCCGCGTGCCGCCGCAGTCCGGACAGTTCCGGAAGGTGACCGCGCGCTCCACGAACGCGCGGATGTGCGGCTGCAGCGCGTCGACGTCCTTGGAGAGCATCGACTTCTGGATCGTGGGGATCAGGCCCGCGTACGTGAGGTTGATCCCCTCGACCTTCACCTTGGTCGGCTCCTTGTGGAGCAGGTCGTCCAACTCCTTCTTCGTGAACTTGCGGATCGGCTTGTCCGGATCGAAAAAGCCGCAGCCTCGGAAGATCCGGCCGTACCAGCCGTCCATGCTGTACCCGGGGATCGTGAGCGCGCCCTCGTTGAGCGACTTGCTGTCGTCGTAGAGCGCCGACAGGTCGATGTCGTTCACCGAGCCCATGCCCTCGCATCGCGGGCACATGCCTCCGTTGACCGTGAACGTGCGCTTCTCGGTCTTCCCGCCGCCCTTCTCGACCGAGATGGTCCCGACCCCGCGGACCGACGGGACGTTGAACGAGAAGGCGTTGGACGAGCCGACGTACGGCTTGCCGAGGCGACTGAACAGCATCCGCAGCATTGCGTTGGCGTCGGTCGCCGTGCCGACCGTCGAGCGGGAGTTTGCACCCATCCGCTCCTGGTCGACGATGATCGCGGTCGTCAGCCCTTCCAGCACGTCGACCTCGGGCCGGCCCAGCGTCGGCATGAACCCCTGCAGGAACGCGCTGTAGGTCTCGTTGATCAGCCGCTGCGACTCCGCGGCGATGGTGCCGAACACCAGCGACGACTTGCCCGATCCCGAGACGCCGGTGAACAGGGTCAGTCGCCGCTTGGGAATGTCGACGCTGACATCCTTGAGGTTGTTCTCCCGGGCGCCCTGGACGCGAATGAGGTCGTGGGCGTCAGCGGGGTTCTGGCTGGAGGATGGCATGTTGGCGCTCATGTCTCGAGGATTTCCGGTTGTCAAGAGACCCGACGAGGCCCCTCACCGTGACTGAACGAGCTTCCACCCGTTCCCCGACGGATCGCGGAAGCCCGCGTCCACGCTCCCGAACCGCGTGACCGGCTCCTGGGTGAACTCGACGCCCCGCGCCTTCATCGCGTCGTAGGTGGCGCGCACGTCGACGACCTCGAGGACCAGCGGCGGCATCGCGCCCTTCGCCACGAGCGCCCGGAGCTCCTGCGCGCTGTTGGCGTCGACCGTCGGCGGCTCCGGCAGGAACAGGCCCAGCTGGAACACGGGCTGCTCGGGGTGCTGCACCGTCAGCCAGCGGTAGGTGCCGTTCCGCGCGTCGGTGTGGACGCGGAACCCGACCTTCTCCGTGTAGAACGCGAGCGCTTCGTCCTGATCGCGCACGTAGAGACCGACCACCGCGATGCCTTGACTCATGGAACCTCCGTAGTTCTGGACTCGGGGGTATCGCCCGGCTTCTGGCGTCGCTTCTCCGAAACTGCGATGATGAGGTCGGGCCGATGCGCGGCGTGCAGGAAGCAGGCCGGCACGCTCGCGAGATCGTGGGGGCCGGCCTTCTCGCGGGCCCGAAGGTCGCCGGGGCTCTCGCCGGTGATGTCGCGGAAGGTTCGGCCGAAGGTGCCGAGGCTCTTCCAGCCCGTCAGGAACGCGACCTCCGTGATGGGCAGGTCGGTGTCGCGCAACAGCGCGGTCGCGCGCTCGATCCGGCACGTCAGGAGGTAACGGTGCGGCGGTACGCCGAAGGCCCCCTTGAACGACCGCGCGAAGTGGGCCTCCGAGACGCCGCTCACCCGCGCGAGCCGGCTCACGGGCCACTCCTCGTGCGACGCCGCGTCGATGCGGTCCTTCGCGCGCAGCAGCCGCCGCAGCAGCTCCGGATCTTCCCTGCTCATCGTGACGGAGTCTATCCGCGACGAACCGGACGACGCGCTGGCCCTCACTCCCCCCAGTGCGCCCCGAGCCCGGCGGCGGACAACCGTTCGTACCAGTCCGACGTGGGGAGCACCGCGAAGGGCACGAGCCCGCGGTCGCCCCACCGGTCGAAGTACTCCCGGCGAACGCCGACGCAGTGGCTACGGGCGGCGCACGCGCGGCAGGGCTCCGGGTCGTGCACGCGCGCCGAAGCGCTGGTGGGATCGAGCGTGGTGCCGGAGCGCCACGGCACGAGCTCCGGCACCGTAGCGGCGATGCAGCTCGCGAAGCCGCAGGTCCCGGTGATCTCGAGCAATACGCCGGCCTCGTGGAGGATGCGCGCCGCCTCGACGACGTGCGGGCGAGCGAGGTCGATGGGCACGATCTGCCCGACGTAGAGCCGACTGTCGTAGTACGCGCCGGGCTGGCTGTAATTGACCATGCGCACCGGGTTGTCCGGGTGCCGCTCGACGAACTGCTCGCGCACGAAGCGGGCGTGCGCCGCCAGGCCCTCGACGTTGGTGGACTCGACCACGCAGTTGACGACGACCGTGAGCCCGGCCTCGAGCGCGCCGTGCAGGCCCTCGACGGTGCGACGCCACGTGCCGGGGGCGCGGGTCATCGCGTCGGAGACGGCGGGGTCGGCGCTGTGGAAGGACACCAGCACCGAGCCCAGGCCGGCGTCGCGCAGCCGGGTGGCGAAGGCTCGGTCGCGCAACTTGATGGCGTTGGTGTTCATGTGGACGGCCATGCCGTAGGTGCGGGCGGCCGTCTCCACGAGGGCGTGCAGCCGCGGATTCAGGGTCGGCTCGCCCCCGCAGAGGGTGACCTGCCGGGCCCCGCTCGCGGCGAGCTCGTCCAGCCAGGTGGCGACCAGCGTGTCGGGGGGTTGGGGCCAGTCCCGCCCCTCCCAGCAGAAGTGGCAGTCCTGGTTGCACCGGAACGACGCGCGCAGCTTGGCCGTGACGCCGTTGTGGGCGAACTCGACGTGCCGGTAGTCGCGATCCTCGACGCTCCGCAAAGTCGCCCACGTGTGGTGGAGGGCCGCAAGCGCCTTGCCGCGTGCGTGGCGCTCGTCGGCAGGGGTCTCGGTGAAGAAGGTGGCGAGCCGACGCAACCAGCCCCGGGCCTCGCCGGAGTCGGTCGGCGCCACGTTGTCCACGCGACGTTGCACGGTGACCGTGAGCGGGCCGGCCTGCCAGCCTGCGCCGGACGCGCCTCCGAGCACGAGGCCGAGCACCGCCGGGCCACGACGGATCACGATCCGGCTGGGCCCCTCGGTGCGTGGGGAGACGAGGCGGGTGAGCTCGATGTCCGCGTCGGCCGCGCCGACCAGCTCCCGTACCGCCGCGGTCAATCGGGCCGTGGCCTCGGCCCTGAGCGCACCGACGAAGGGGGTGAGGGCGGGAGCCGGCATGGACGGATTCTACCCCCGAAGACGGCGGGCACGTCGTCCGGTGCCGCCCTACCGCGCGTCCAGCTCCGGGTAATGCCGGAAGATGCCGTTCTCGTTGAAGGGAAGGCGGCGGTCGGAGGCGAGGTACGCGGCGATGCGCGGTCGGGCACGCACCTCCGCGCACGACGCGTCGAGGCGGGGGGCCGACACTCGGGCCATCGCGCGGGGAAAGGCGTACCGGAGCCCCTCGACGAGCTGGAAGACGGCGAGGTCGGCGTAGCAGAAGGCGCCGAGCAGGAACGTTCCGCCGCTCCCGGCGATGACCCGCTCGAAGTACCCGAGGAATTTCGGGATCCGCTCGTTCACGAAGGCCTTGGCGCGGCGGCGCGCCGCAGGGCGCTGGTCCTCGTAGTACAGCCCGGCCGAGATGGGGTGATGGGTGTCGTGCGCCTCGCTCACCGCGTCGGCGACGGTGAGCTGGAGCTGGTTGGCGAGCAGCTCGGCTTCCGGTCGCACGAGCCCGTGGCGCCGTGCGAGGTACAGGCAGATGTTCGCCGTCTGCGCGAGGACGGTGCCCTCGGCGCGGAGGAACGGGGCCGCGAACGGAGGGACCCCGTCCCCGTCCGCGAGGAGCCGCAGGATGGCGTCCTCGCCGCCGCTCTGTTCGGCCGGGAGCCGCGCCACGTCCACGTAGGGCGCGCAGGCCTCCTCCAGGACGAGGCGGACGAACTCGCCGCGGCCGGGGATGGTGGGCCAGTAGTAGAGCTCGTAGGGTTCCATGAGGCGGAGAGTAGGCACGTGGCCGCCCGAGAGGGCCACGAACATCCCCTCCCGGCGATCAGCCCGCCGCGGGCTTCTCGCGCCGGCGGATCAGGCTCGCCGCCGCCAGCAGGAGCGCGAAGGGCACGCCCGCCGCGTCGGTGCCGCACCGGGTGGCGCCGCCGATGATGTCGTGGGGCGGGTCGCACACGTCCCCCTCGCCGTCCTCGTCCGCGTCGTCCTGGTCGGGATCGGCCTCGTGCGGGCAGACGTCGCAGAGGTCTCCGACGCCGTCCCCGTCGATGTCGGGCTGGGTCACGTCCGAGATGCCCGGGCAGATGTCGCAAGCGTTGCCGAGGCCGTCGGAGTCCCCGTCGAGCTGCTCGGGGTCGACGACGAACGGGCAGACGTCGCAGTCGTCACCCAGGCCGTCACCATCCGTGTCGGTGGCGACGAAGATGAGGCTGTCGCTCGGGCAGGGATCGCAGGCGTCCCCCATGCCGTCGCCATCGCGGTCCGCCTGTGCCACGTCGGACACCTCGGGGCAGACGTCGCACTCGTTGCCGCGGCCGTCGCCGTCGTCGTCACCGCCGCCATCTCCGAAGAGCAGGCGGCAGGGGTCGCAGAGGTCACCGATGCCGTCGGCGTCCGCGTCGGCCTGGAGCGGATCGCGCACCTCGGGGCACACGTCGCAGGCGTCACCGATGTGGTCGTTGTCCGTGTCGACCTGCTCGGGATCGTAGACCTCCGGGCACTCGTCGCACTCGTCACCCACGCCGTCACCGTCGGTGTCGAGCTGCTTCGGATCGGGGTCGAGGGGGCAGATGTCGCACACGTCACCGACGCCGTCGTCGTCACGGTCCCGCTGCGGGGGATCGAAGTCGTCGGGGCAGAGGTCGCAGAGATCGCCGACGTCGTCGCAATCGCTGTCTTCCTGCTCGGGGTTCACGAGCGCGGGACAGTTGTCGCACTTCAGGGTGACGTAGAGGTCCGGGGGATCGACCCCCTCCGGGAACGTGAGCTCGGCGTACGAGAGGCCGTCCCCGTCGACGTCGTAGCCCGCGATCAGGAACGAACAGCCGAACGACGTGTAGTCGTAGTAGTAGTCGGCGTTCGGGTAGGTGTTGCCGGCGTCGTCGACCGTCGCGGCGCAAACCGGGTCCGACATGTCGACCGCGGGCTCGCGGGCGACCGGGACGTTGTTGCAATTGAGGTCCTGGACGTCCACGGGGTCGTCGCAGGTCTCGCCGAAGGCATGTGCAATGAGGAAGAAGATCATTCCTCCTCCTCTTGGAAGAAGTTGGGGTCGACGTATTCCTTCGGGGCCACGATGATCTCGGGGATGACCACGGTGTCGAGCGCGACGGTCGTCCCGTTCCAGGGCAATAGCGCGTTCTCGGGCGTGGCGGGGAGCGCCTCCCCCTTTGCGAGCCTGCGCGTGATGCGCATCGCGACGCGGCGATTCTCCTTCGCCGCGGCCTCGGTGGCGCCGGCCTCGGCGGGCGCGACCTCGCCCAAGCCGCGCCAGCTCATGCGCTCGGGGCTCACCCCTTCGAGCACGAGGGCCTCCCACACGGAGCGGGCGCGGCGATCGGAGAGATCCCAGTTGTAGACCAGGCTCCCCTCCTCGCTCGCGTGGCCTTCGATGGCGAGGTGCGCGACGCGACCGTCACCCGCGAGCAGCTCCGCGATGGCGACGATGATGACGTGCGACTCGGGGAGGAGGTCCGCGGAGCCTTCGGCGAACTTGATCTCGTCGCGGATCTGGATCTCGTCGCCTTCCACGCGGGCCATCGGCACCGGCTTCGGCGGCGGAGGCGGCGCATCGATGCCCTTGACCTCCTCCTCGAGGATGGCCTTGGCGTCGGGCGGCGGGCGCTTCACCTCGGCGACGACGGGCGCCGGCGTGAGCTTGCGCTGGGTGAAGGCGTCGGAGAACGTGGCCGTCGCGAACGCGCGGAAGGTCGGCACGCCCACGCCCTGCTGGAGGCCGGCGCCGCCGCCGGCCGTGATCGCCACGAGGGGCGAGGCCTCGACGCGCGCGCTGGCGAGCAGCTCGCTGGCCAGCTCGCCGTCCTTCGTGTCGAGCCCGGCGAGCACCGCGCGGCCGACCCAGGCCCCACCGACCGAGAATTGCGGGAGGATGTCGGCGCGCACGCCCAGCCCGAACTCCACCGCGGGGCCCCAGTCGAGGCCCGGCTGCGGCGCTTCGAGCGGGCGGGCGACCAGGCCCGCGTCGAGCAGGACCGCGCCGAAGTTGCCCTTGAGGGCGCTGGAGAAGCCGAAGGCCGCGCGGGTCGACTGCTCGCCCATCCAGGCGTCCTGCCTGCCGATCGGGAGGTAGAGGTCGGCCCGGATCGTGGCGTCGACGAGATTGGTGTGGAGGAGGCCCCAGCGGGCGCCGAGCCGGGGATCGCCGATGCCGAGGCCGTTGGCCGACCGCACCTCGTCCTCCCCGGTCTGCCACGCGACCGGGACGACCGCCTGCAGGGCGATGCGGCGCCCGAGTCCGAGCGAAAACCCCGCCCAGCCGCCGACGCGGTCGGTGACCGGCCGGTCGGAGATGATCCCCTCGGTGAGGACGAGCACGGGCGATCGCTCGTACTGCCCGGCGAGGCCGACGCGCCAGCCCCACTTTCCGGGGACGCCGGCGCCTTCGACGCCGTAGACCCCGTCGTCACCCATGGCAGGGCGAACCATCTCGATGTCAGCTCCGACGCTCAAAATGGCACCCGCACCGCAACCGAGAGTAGACCTGCGGCGCCGAGCCCGGCGCAGGCGAGGCCCGCCCCCTGAGCAACGTTCGTCCGCACCCGCAGGCCCTCGAGTTCGCCCACGGTATCGACAGGAGAAGGTTCGATCGCGTACCAGTCGGCGCGCGACTTGGCCGCGACGGCAAACAGCCCACCGGACACCGCCACGAGCGCGCCGGACGCGACGAGGCGCGCGATCTCGCCTCCGCGCAGGGGCGTGGGCGGGAACTTCGGCAGGGTCGGCGTCGTGGGGAGGGTGGCCCCCGCGCGCACCTCGGTGGCCTCCGCACCCTCGAGCCAGCGGGTGTAGACCACGCGTCCATCGGCGTCGAACGCCTGGACGACGGCCGACCGGCCGGGATGGAGCGCGGCGTAGGCCTGGCCGTCCACCAGCGCGACGCCTCCGTCCGGGTGCGGCGGGCCCTCCTCGGCATCCTCGGGCGTGGGCGCGGGCATCGGCTGGAACCGCCCCGACCCGAGCGCGAGATGCACCGCGGCGGCATCCCCCGGGGAGAGCGGGTCGGACACGCACGCGAGCCGCACGAGCAGCGTGCGCCGCTCGGCCTCCTCGTCGACACCCGCCATCCGCGCGCCGTGGACGCGCATGGCGGCTTCCACCACGTCAGCGGGCGCGTGGAACGTGGTGCAGGCCTGCTCCGCGTACGCCGCTGCGATGAACAGGAACGTGATCAATTGCCCTCACAGATATCTACGGTTTCATCGCAGTCATTGTCGATGCCGTCGTCACAGACCTCGGGCACCGCGGGGTTCACGTAGGGGTCCACGTCGTCACAGTCGACGTAGTTGTCGACCTCCCACTCGCCGATCGCGCAGGCGGTGCGCGCCGTGGCGGGATCGCCGAAGCCGTCACCGTCCGCGTCGGTGTACCGGGTGAACTCGTCGTCGATGATGTCGTTGCAGTTGTTGTCCCGACCGTCGCCGCAGATCTCAGTGGCGAGGGGGTAGGTGTCGGCGAACGTGTCGTCGCAATCGTCCCCGTACACGATGTACCCGGCCTCCGGGGCGCAGGTCTCGACCGAGGAGGCGGGATCGCCGTAGCCGTCCCCGTCCCCGTCGAACCACCAGATGGCGAGGAGGGCCTCGTCCAGGGTGCCGTCACAGTCGTTGTCCAGCGCGTCGCAGATCTCCTGGGCGCCCGGGTGCACGGTGTCGCGTGTGTCGTCGCAGTCACCGGGGTTGCCGGTCGTGTCGCTCTTGGTCGCGCACGCCTCGCCGGCGTCCAGGCCCCCGTACCCATCCCCGTCGATGTCGGTGTAGACGACGAAGAGGGGGAAGCCCTCGTCGACCGTGCCGTCGCAGTTCTGGTCGAGCCCGTCACAGAGCTCCGGCGCCAGCGGATGGAACGAGGGGTTCTCGTCGTCACAGTCTTCGCCGCGGGCCACCCAACCTTCACCGGGGGTGGTGCAGCCGGGCTGGGTCTCCTCGCCACCGTAGCCGTCCCCGTCGACATCCCTGAACCAGGGGGCGCCGGCCACCACGGAGGGATCGTCGGAGTTGCAGTCATCGGGCCACTCGGCGCCATCCGCGTCCGGATCGAGCCGCCACTCGCGTTCGGAGGCGGGGATGAACCCGCAGCCGGCGAGGAGGGGGACCATCAGGAGCCGGCGCCGGACGAACCACAAAGCCGCCAGGACACCGAGGACGCCCGGGAACCCGGGGGTTCCGCACGTGCTGGCACCGCCTCGAGCGGCGTACTCCGCACACTCGCCCGGATCCCAACCCTCGCCGACGCAGGGCTGGCAGGCGTCACCCACCCCGTCCGCGTCGACGTCGAGCTGCTCGGGGTCGTAGACGAGGGAGCAATCGTCGCAGGGATCGCCGACGCCGTCGCTGTCCGTGTCGTACTGCTGCGGATCGAAGTTGGCGGGACACACGTCGCACGCGTCACCGAACGCGTCGAAGTCACCGTCGAGCTGGTCACCATCGGGCACGTTGGGGCAGATGTCGCAGAGATCGCCGACACCGTCCTCGTCCATGTCGCTCTGGTCACCGGTGAGGTTCGGGCAGACGTCGCAGGCGTCACCCACGAGATCCTTGTCGCTGTCCTCCTGGCCCGGATCGGCGTCGTCGGGGCAGGTGTCGCAGGCGTCGCCGATGCCGTCGAGGTCCACGTCGGCCTGATCGCCGTTGCTCACCTGCCAGCAATTGTCGCAGTCGTCCCCTACGTCGTCCTCGTCCTCGTCTCCCTGGAAGTTGACCACGTCGGGACAGTTGTCGCAGGCGTCCCCGAAGCCGTCCCCGTCGAAGTCCTCCTGCGCCACGTCCGGGACGTAGATGCAGGTGTCGCAGGCATCGCCCAGGCGATCCCCGTCGACGTTGTCCTGCGAGGGATTGTAGACGTCGGGGCAGTTGTCGCAGAGGTCGCCGGCGTTGTCGCAGTCCAGATCGAGCTGGTCGCGATTCCAGATCTCGGGACAGTTGTCGCACGTCAGCTTGATGACGACGTCCGGGAACTTCTCGTCGGGCATCAGGGAGAGGTCACCGCCCCCCAGGCCGTCGTAGTCGAGGTCCAGCCCGAGGACGGGCACGAGGCACCCGTACGACACGTAGTCGTAGTAGTAGTCCGCGTTGGGGAGGGGGATCCCGCGGGTGTTCGTCTGCGCGAGGCACTCGGGATCGGTGAGGTCGACGGGGACCTCGTCCATCACCTCGACGTCGTTGCAGTTCAGGTCCTGGACGAACTCCTCGACCCCACAGGTGGCGGCGGCGAAAGCCGAAGCAGCAAGCAGCGCAATCATCGCGTCGTCCTCGGGAGTCGGCCGGTCCACGGCACGGGCACCGGCGGCCAGACGGGCGCGGGTGAATCCGACGTGAGCTGGCGTTCGATGCGGAAGAGAACCCGGCGGTTCAGGGCGAGTGCGGCCTCGTCGAGGCCGAGTGATTCGGGGGCGACCTCGCCCATGGCGCGGTAGCCGATCCGCTCCGGATGCACGCCGGCCTCGATGAGCACGCGGTAGATGGCGCGCGCGCGGGCGGTCGACAACGCGTAGTTGTACTCGAAGCTGCCTTCCTCGCTCGCGTGCCCCTCGACGACGATGTAGGTGATGCGCGGGTTCTCCGCGAGCACGCGCGCAACGTCACCCAGCGTGGGGAGGGACTCGGGGAGGACCTCGTCCTTCGCGAAGACGAAGCGGATCGGATCGCGGATGACGATGCGGTTGCCCTCGACCTTCGCGAGCTCGCCCTCGGCCCACCCTTCGATCGGGGGCGCGGGCTCCTTGCGGACGACGAGATCCGGAACGTCGTCCGGCGGGGGAGCGAGGGTGAGCGCGCTCGCCGAGACCGGGCGGGCCGGCGGGCGGATCGGCTCGGGGGTCCAGGCGAGGCCCAGGAACGCCCGGAGGGTCGAGGCGCCCACGCCACCGCCGAGGCCGGGGCCACCGCCGAGGTCGACGCTGATGCCGTGGGGGGCGCGTACGCTCACCGTGGCGACGAGCGCGGACGCGTGATCGCGCGGCCCCGCTTCGGGCGCGAGGCGCACGCGGCCGAGGTACCCGAACCCGATCCCGAGGCGCTGGTGCGACCACCGCACGGCCGCGTTGGTGACGAGCGACGGGCCGGTCACGAGCTCGAGCTCGGTGGCCGAGGTGGCGCCGTAGCGGAACCCCGCCTCTCCGAGGAAGGACAGCTTCCCGACGACGAGGGCCCCGAGGAGCGCGCCGCCCGGTCGGAAGGTGCCCTCGCCCATCCACGCTTCCTGGTCCCCGGTGGGGAGGGCGACGTCGACGCGCGCGGCGAGCGCGCTCTTTTCGTCCCCGAGGAAGCGGTACCGCGCGGCGACCTCGATGTCACCGAGCGCGAAGCCCTCCGCGGAGCCGGGGAACGTGCTCCCCTCCTGCCACGCGAGGGGCACGGCGAGCGACACGTCCATGCGACGTATCGGGCCCCACCGCACGCCCGCCTGCACGAGCGAGCGGGAGGTGACGGCCGCACCCGCGTAATCGCCGTCCGAGAACACCACGACGGGGTTCTGTTGGGCCTGCACGAGCGCTGCGACGCGCGGCAAGCCCGGAGGCTGGGTCCATGGAGTGTCCTGACCGACGGTACCACCCGGAGCGAGTGCGGGACGCACGAGCTCGACATCGAGGGGTAGGCCCACGGCGTGGACGGAGGGAGTGATAAGCAGCGAGGCGAGAAGCACGGCGGCATGGTAGCCTGCTTCTCCTCGGGACCAAAACAATGATCCTCGCACTCATCGCCATCTCTCTCGCGGAAGACCCGAAAAGCGATCCCGCCATCGCGACGGACCGCATCGCCGAACTTTCGCTCGCACGCGTGCAATCGGGCGACACCTGGACGGTCCGCGACGGTCGTTCTCACGAAATCGACGCCCGGTCCTGGGCCATCCTCACGGGCGATTCGAACGTCCTCGTCCAGGTCGATGCCGCCCGCCGGAAGGGGCGCACGTTCGGCTGGGGGCTGGTCATCGGCGGCGGCGGCGTGGCCCTCTCCTCGATGGTGCCCCTCTTCATGCTCGAGGAGTCGTTCGGCGTGAACGAGAACACCCCGGGCTTCGACGAGCTCGGCACCCGCAACGACACTCGCGTCGCCACCGCCTTCAGCCTCCTCGGCGCGGGCGTCATCCTGGCCGGCACCGGCTTCGTGTCCCACGCGATCGCCGACAAGCGGTCCCTGGAGATCACCCGCCACCTCGAGGGCACCGCCGCGGACGCCTCCATCACCGCCTACAACAAGCGGTTGTCGGAGACCCTGACCGTCGTCCTCCCCGTCGCCGAGACCGGCGCGGTGGACCTGCCGGACGATCTGCTCGCCCCGGCGAAGGTGGAGCCCCCGGCCGGGACCGAGGCGCCCGCGCCGACGGCGGCGCCCACGGGCACGGGCGCCGAGCCCGCGGAGCCGGCGAAGGAGGCCGTCCCCCCGGCCCCGGCCCCGACGGACACGACCGCCCCGAAGGAGACGACCGCCCCGACCGAAGCGACGCCGCCCGCGGGAACGGCCCCGGTCGAGCCGGCCCCCACGGGCACCCCCGCGCCGACCGAACCGGCCTCCCCGAAGCCCTAGTCGACGGGCGGGTCGGGCCGGCGGACCTCGTTCAGCCCGCGCGCTCCCGCCACCCCGCCACGGCCGCGACCGCCCGCTTCGCCGCCTTCGTGTCCCAGAGCGCCGCGATCGTGTCCGCGCAGGACTCGGCCACCGTGGGCGCGTCGGACGCCCCGATGCACGGGAAAGCCCGCGCGGGCCGGGAGCCCGCGAGCCGCGCCGTGTTCCGGTGGATGGCGGACAACAGCGTGGTCTGCGGGTCGACCTCCACCACCACGAGCGGGAACAGGCGGCAGGCGAGCGGCTTGAGCGTTCCCCGCGTCCGCGCCGTGGCGTCCTCCAGCTCGTGGAGCCCGCACCGCAGCCCCTCGGGCCCCTCCGCGGCGAACACGCAGCGACGCCCTGGCCGACGGAGCGAGTCCCCCTCGTAGATCGCCGGGGCGCCCGCCGCCCACCGTGGATCCCGCGAGGCCAGGAAGGCCCCGATCTCCGGCAGGGCCGCGTCGATGGCGGCGCGTTCGTCCGCGGTGGGCGTCAACTCGAGGTCCGCGCAGCACGAGCGCGCGCCCGGGGCCCGCCGCCCCGGCGTGCACGCGCCCGTCGCGCACGTCCAGGCCTGCGCGAGGGCCGGGAGGTCGAGGAGCCGCCCCCGGCCCGCCTGTCCGAGGTTGTCGCGCGCGGCGAGCTGGAGCAGGTGGACGGTCCAGTCGGCTTCGTTCGGATCGGCGGAGGTCATCGGCGGGGAGCTAACCCGCGGCCCCCCATGCCCATCCGCGATAGCGGGCCGGCCGTGCACACCGGACCCCGCTGGCTCCTCGTCGCCGCGCTCCTCGCGGTCTGGTTCCTGTGGGGCTCGACCTACTACGCCATCCGCGTGGCCATCGAGAGCCTCCCCCCGTTCCGCATGGCGGCGATCCGGCTCGTCGTGGCCGGCATCGCCCTCATCGGCATCTCGCGCGCGCGCGGCCTCCGGCTGCCGACCGCCGTGGAGTGGCGCGCCTGCGCCGGCATCGGCGCGCTCATGTTCGTCGGCGGGAACGGCTCCGTGGTGTACGCCGAGCAGACCGTCTCCTCCGGCCTCGTCGCCGTCCTCGTCGGCGCGGTGCCCGTCTACACGGCCGTCATCGGCCGGTTCTACGGGTCGCACACGACCGGCGTGCAGTGGATGGGGATCCTCCTCGGCGCGCTCGGCATCGTCGTGCTCAACGCGGGGGCCGAGCTCCAGGGCAACCCGTGGCCGACGCTCCTCCTCGGCGCCGGGTCGGCGGCGTGGGCGTTCGGGTCCGTGCGCGGGCACGTGCTCCCCATGCCGCCCGGCGCGATGGCGAGCGGGGCCCAGATGCTCGCCGGCGGGCTCGCCCTCGCGGTCCTCTCCCTGGTGACCGGCGAGTCGAGCACCGGACCGGTAACGATGGACAGCGCGCTGGCCGTCCTCTACCTCATCACCTTCGGCTCGCTCGTGGCCTTCTCGGCCTACGGCTACCTGCTCCGCCACGCGTCCCTGCCCGTCGCCACGAGCTACGCCTACGTCAACCCGCTGGTCGCCGTCGGCATCGGGAGCGTGCTTGGGCAGGAGCGGATGGACGCGGCGGGGTGGGCCGGCCTCGCGGTCATCCTCCTCGGCGTGGGCCTCGTGACCATGGGGCGGACCCGCCTCCCCGCCTGAGACTACCGGGCCACGCGGCCGACCGGCGGCGCCGCGAGCAGCGCGCCCACCCCCGCGGACCGCCACGGCGGCAGGTCCTCGCAGCCGCGGGTGTCGGGCGGCGAGGCGCGGAGGGTCTCCACCTCCGCGAAGCCGAGCCCGGGCTCCATGTCGTAGCGGAGATCGCCGACGAGGACCCGCGTGCCGTCGTCGATCCAGAACGGCGCCCGCGCGAAGCGCAGGAAGGCGTCGACCCGGCAGAGCTCGTCCGCGAGCGCGGCCAGCTCCCCGATCGGCGCCTCGAAGCGATCTCCCCAGGCCACCGCGCGGTCCCCCGGGAGGTCGGCCGGACGGAGCGGCGCGGACCGCCCCTCGCCCCGCCGGATCCCGCACGACGCCGGCGGCGTCAGCGTCGGGGCGAGCGAGAGGAGCACGGCGCGGGCGTGGTAGTCCGTCGCGTCGTGGGAGAGCACGAACCCCTGCCAGCACCAGGGCGTGCCCGCGCGGGGGGTGAGTGCTACGTCGAGCACCGTCTCGTCGGGGCGCTCCGACGCGACGCGGGCACGCAGGCCCGCCTCCGCCGAGCGGCTCGCGGCCCCGAACCCGACGAGAGCGGCGACCGCCACGACCGTCGGAACGATCAAGCGATCCCAGCGCCGCTGCACCGCCACGAGCGCGCTCGTCGCGACCGCCCATCCGACGCCCGCGAGCGGCCCGAGCCCGTAGGCGGTCACCGCCGCCATCCCGACGCCGACCACGCCGAGGCCGATCTTCACGCCGCGCCGGGAGGCGGTGACGAACGCGAGCGGCAGGAGCGCGAGCCAGAGGATCGGCTCGAGGATGAAGATGAAGTCGCCGTAGTACCAGGTGCTCTCGAACGGCCAGAACGGGTGGACGCCGTAGTTGTTCCAGGCGTCCGCGCCGACGTGGAGGAGCGCCGCCACGAGCGCGAGGCCGACGAGCGGGCCCCGGCGGGCCTTCGGATCCCGCCACGCCGCGAACGCCGCGCAGCCGAGCGCGAGCAGGACCGCGCCCACGAGGGTGTGGGTGTGTCCGCGGTGGTGCACGAGGTACCCGAGCCGGGGGTCCTCGAACAACGGGGTGAGGACGAGGTCGAAGTCCGGCGCCTCGGACGCGAGCAGGGCGGCCCACAGAGCGCCGCGGAGCGAGCCCACCCAGGGGACCGCGGCGCGCGCGAGCAACACGCCGATCAGCGCGTGGGTGACGTTGTCCATCCCTCGCGTTTAGCCGACGCGGCGAACGGCGTCCGGTGGGGCGCCGACGGCCCGAGGCCGACAATCACCGGGCCTGCGTAAGGGTGGCGTACGAATCCCGACGCGGAGATTGCGATGTCGGTCCTTTCCGGTACACTAGCCGGCTCGGAGGGCCCCCATGCCACACACCGGCATTCTATCGCTGATCCTGCTCTCGGCCTGCGGGGGCGAGGGTGGCAAGACCGGGGACGAACCCGTCGTCATCGAGTACACCGACTCGGACGGGGACACGATCATCGACCTCCACGAGGGGTACGTCGATCCGAAGGACGCCGAGGAGGGCGTCACCTCCACCGACAGCGACGAGGACGGGACCCCCGACTACCTCGACGAGGACAGCGACGACGACGGCGTGTCCGATCGCGACGAGGCCGGCGACGGCGATCCCCTCACCCTCCCGTGGGACACCGACGGGGACGGCGAGAAGGACTTCCGCGACCTCGACGCCGACGGCAACTGTATCGACGACGAGGACGAGGACGGCGACGACCTCGACGGGGACGGCCTGAAGGACTTCTCCGACCTCGACGACGACGGTGACGGCATCGATGACGTCTACGAGATCGGCGCCGAGTGCGAGATGCACGACTCCGACGGCGACGGCACGCCGGACTTCCTCGACGAGGACTCGGACGACGACGGCGTGGCCGACATCTACGAGGGCGGCACGTCCTCGTTCGAGGACGCCCCCCGCGACACCGACGCCGACGGCGTGCCCGACTACCTCGACGACGACTCCGACGGGGACGGCTTCTCCGACACCGCCGAGGCCGGCCGCGGGGACGAGCCGCGCGACACCGACGGGGACGGTGCGTTCGACTTCGCCGACAGCGACAGCGACGGTGACGGCATCAGCGACTCCGCCGAGGCCGCCGCCGGCTACGACCCGTACGACGACGACTCGGACGACGACGGCTTCACCGACGGCGCCGAGATCGCCGCGGGCACCGACCCGATGGACGAGGACTCCATCATCTCGGGCCTCTACGTCACCGTGCCGGAGCGCACCTCCATCGAGGAGACCTTCGACTTCAGCCTCAGCGTCCAGATGGGGGACGTGGCGTTCCTCATCGACACCACCTGCTCGATGAGCAGCACGCTCTCCGGCATGTCGGGCGAGTTCTCGCGCATCGTGTCGGAGCTCTCGTCCACGCTCCCGGACGCCCAGTACGGCGTCGCGACGTTCGACGACTACTACTACGGCTCCTACGGCTCCTCGGGCGACAAGCCGTTCATCCTCGTCCAGCAGGTCACGGACAGCACGTCCGCCGTGCAGTCCGCGCTCTCGGGCCTCCGCCTCCACAACGGCAACGACGGCCCCGAGGGCTCGATGGAGGCCCTCCTCCAGACGCTCACCGGCACCGGGTACGACCAGAACTGCGACGGCCGCTACACCAGCAACACCGACGTGGTGCCGTTCCTGTCGTCGGGCTCCGATCCGTTCGGCGGCTCGGGGGGCCAGGCGTCGGACGGGTCGGGCGAGGGCACGGTCGGCGGGATGGGCTTCCGCGACTACGCGCTGCCCATCATCGTCTACGCGACCGACAACTACATGCGCGACGCGGACGACCGCACCTACGGCACCCCCGGCGGCTGCCCCGGTGATGCGGGCATGGGTGACGTGGTCACCGCCACGAACGACATCGGCGCCCTGCTCATCGGCATCGGCGTCTCGAGCGGGTGGGGGTCGGCGCTCCCGCTGGCCCAGATGAACACCCTCGCCCAGCGCACCGGCTCCCTCGCCGACACCGACGGCGACGGCGCGGCCGACGACAAGCTCGTCTTCGACTGGAGCGGCACCAGCTCCGCGCTCCGCACCACGATCGTCAACGCGATCACCGACGCCGTGGGCTCGGTCCAGTTCGACACGGTCTCGCTCGTCGTCGACGGTGACGAGCACGGCTTCGTCTCCGGCATCGAGCCGGAGAACTACCGCATGTCCGGCTCGCCCGACGGCGAGACCGTCGAGTTCACCCTGAACTTCCGCGGCGCCGTGGCGGCGCAGGCGGAGGACCAGATCTTCCGCGTCACCCTGAACGTCCTCGGGGACGGCTCGGTGCTGCTCGACACCCTCGACATCTACGTCGTCGTCCCCGGGAGTGGCTCGTGATGCGCACCCTTCTGCCCTTGTTCCCGTTGTTGCTCGTGGCGTGCCAGGAGCAGGGCTTCTCGTACGTCAAGGACTACGGCGGCGTCTACGAGAGCACGCTGACCGGGCGCGCGTGTGACGCCGACAGCGGGCGCTGGCTCGAGGGCGCCGTCGTCTACACGCACATCGTGAACGACGCCGACGAGCTCATCGACACCCGCGAGACCTACACCGACGCCGACGGCACGTGGACGCTCGAGGAGCTGCGCGGCGGCCAGACCTACACGGTCTACGTGCAATACGGCAACGAGATCGTCGACATGTTCGACATCGAGGTGCCCGACAACGCCGAGATCCAGGTGCCCTCCGCGGCGTGCGGCGCCGATCTCGGGCGCGTGGCCGTCATCAGCGGGAGCTACGACGACTGGGAGGAGGTCCTCTCCGAGGTCGGCGTGACCAACTACCAGGTCATCAACGGCCTCACCGGCGCCGAGCTGGGCCAGTTCCTGTCCGGGCCGGAGAACCTCGCCGAGTACGGCGCGTTGTTCTTCGCCGGCGGGCACATCGAGGAGGACGTGGTCTACGACACCGACGGCTCCGACAACGCCGGCACGGTGGAGGCCGTGAAGTCGGCCCTGCGCGACTACGTCTCCGCGGGCGGCTTCGTGTACGCGTCGGACTGGTCCTACGACGTGATCGAGCTCTGCTGGCCCGACCGCGTCGATTTCCTCGGGGACGACGAAGAGCCCGACGCCGCCCAGCTCGGCGAGCCCGACACCGTGCGCGCGAACATCCTCGACGACGACATGGCCGAGGCCGTGGGCGGCGAGCGCGTCGACGTGACCTTCGACCTCGACACCTGGCCGATCATCGAGAGCGTCGACGACGAGGTGGACGTGTACCAGGAGGCCGAGGAGGTGGGCTACCGCGAGGGTACGGAGCAGGACAACGCGTCGGACGTCCCGCTGCTCGTGTCCTTCGAGCAGGGCGACGGGCGGGTCGTGTTCTCGAGCTGGCGCGTCGCCGCCAACCTCGAGGGGCGCGGGCCGGGCGTGTTGCGGTTCGTTCTCAACGAATAGGAACCAGGGAGCCTGAGGAGAAACCGGAGTCCCGTCACGACGCCCCGCGGCGCGGTGCGGACAAGGGTGGGCCGGTGGGGCCCCCTCTGGGGGGGACCGGCCCGGGCCCTTGGCCGCGGTTCTCCGCGCCGCGGGGCGACCGTGACGGGGCGGGGGGATTTCTTCACAGGCTCAACGCCCCCCTCGATCTAGCGCCCTGGCCGCCACCGGCGTAGCAGCAGCGCGTTGCTCACCACCGTCACGCTGGAGAGCGCCATGGCCGCGCCGGCGAACACCGGCGTGAGGTAGCCCAGCGCCGCCAGCGGGATCCCGACCACGTTGAACACGAACGCCCAGAACAGGTTCTGGCGGATCGTGCGGGTGGTGGCCCGGCTGATCCCGATGGCGTCGGCCACGAGCCCGGGGTCCGGCCGCATCAGGGTGACCCCCGCGGTGTGCCGGGCCACGTCGGTGCCGGTCGGCATGGCGAAGCCGACGTCCGCCGCGGCGAGCGCGGGGGCGTCGTTCACGCCGTCCCCCACCATGGCCACCACGCGCCCGCCCTCGCGCAGCGCCGCGATCTCGCGCGCCTTGTCGGCGGGGAGCACCTCCGCGACCACTCGCGAGATGCCGAGCGCGCGGGCCACGACCTCGGCGGTGGCGCGGTTGTCCCCGGTGAGGAGGACCGGCTCGACCCCCGCGCGGACGAGGCGGGCGATCGCCGCGGCGGCCCCGTCGCGCACGCGGTCCCCGACGGCGATGTATCCGAGGAGCCGCACGCCGCCGCCGTCCGAGAGCTCGGCGGCCCACATCACCGTCGCGCCCGACGCCTCGGCCTCCGTGGCGCGGTCGACGAGCGGCGCGAGATCGACGCCGCGCTCGGACATCAGCCGCCGGCTCCCGACGAGGAGGGTGCGCGGGGACCCGTCGGTAGCCCCGAGGGTCGCCTCCAGTCCACGGCCTGGAAGAGCCCGGAACCGGACCATCTCGGGCAGGGTGCGCCCGGCCGCGGCAAAGGCGCGCAGAACGGCTCCGGCGAGCGGGTGCTCGCTCCCCTGCTGGGCCCCGGCGACGACGGCGAGGAGCGCGTCCTCGTCCCCGTCGATCGCGAAGACCGACCGCACCTCCGGGCGCCCCTCGGTGAGCGTGCCGGTCTTGTCGAACACCGCCACGTCCACCGCGTGGGCGCGCTCGAGCGCGACGGCGTCCTTGATGAGGATGCCGGCGCGGGCGGCGGCGCCCGTGCCGACCATGAGCGCGGTCGGCGTCGCGAGGCCGAGCGCGCACGGACAGGCGATGACGAGGACGCTCACCGCGGTGACGATCGCGTGCTCCCAGCCGGCGCCGAGCGCCATCCACGTGGCGAGGGTGCCGGCGGCCACGAGGAGGACGACGGGCACGAAGACGGCGGAGACCTTGTCCACCGTGCGCTGGATCGGCGCCTTGGTGGCCTGGGCGTCCTGCACGAGCGCGACGATGCGGGAGAGCGTGCTGTCCTCGCCGACGGTCGTGGCCTGGACGTGGAGGAGGCCGTCCCCGTTGATGGCGCCGCCCACGACGGGATCCCCCTCCCCTCGCGCCACCGGGAGGCTCTCGCCGGTGAGGAGCGACTCGTCGAGCTGGCTCTCGCCCCGGAGGATCGTGCCGTCGACCGGCATCCGCTCGCCCGGCCGCACGACGACCACCTGCCCGCGACCCACGGCCTCGGCGGGCACCTCGACCTCGCGGCCGTCCTTCAACAACCGCGCCGTGTCGGGCCGCAGCGACGTGAGCGCGCGGATCGCCTCGGTGGTGGAGCGCTTGGCGCGCTCCTCGAGGAATTTCCCGAGCCGCACCAGCGTGATGACCGCCGCGGCGCTCTCGAAGTAGAGGGCGCCGCCGCTCGCGAGCATCGCCACGGACAACACGAACGCGGCGGTGGTGCCGAGGGCCACGAGCACGTCCATGTTCGACGAGCCGGTGCGGACCGCCCCCCACGCGCCCCGGTAGAAGCGCGCGCCCGCCACGAACTGCACCGGCGCCGCCAGCAGGAGCTGGAGCCAGCCGGGCGGCATCCAGTGGAAGCCGAGCGGGTGGCCCACCATCGGCAGCACCAGCGGCACGGTCAGCAGCGCGGCGCCCACGAGCACGCCGAGCTCCCGACGTGTGCGCCTGTCCTCCTCGGCGTCGGCGAGGGCGCGGCTCGCGGCGTCCGTCGGGGCGGGCGCGGCGGTGTAGCCGGCGGCCTCCACCGCCGCGACGAGGCCCACCGGCTCGATGACGCCGGGCGTGTAGGCGACGGTGGCGACCTCCGTCGCGAGGTTGACCTGGGCCGACACCACGCCGCGCTTGCGGGAGAGCACCTTCTCGATGCGCTGCGAGCAGGTGGCGCAGGTCATGCCGCCGATGGACAGGCGCACGGTCGCCACGGGGACCGGGGGCGTCGCGGGGGCGTGGGAGGCGTCGGAGGGGGCGGGTGCTTCCATGGGCCCCCAACGTAAGCACGCGGCGCAGGTTGCGACGTGGTGGCGTCGGATCGCGCGCCCTCCCCCCCGGCTCCCTCGCCGCCGGTTAGCGGGCGCCCATCATGCCTCCCGCCCTGCTCCTGACCGCGCTCGTGAGCATTGCCGGCGGGATCGTCACCCACGGCATCTTCTTCCTCGCGCACGCGGCCTACGACTTCGGGGACCGCGCCAACCTCTGGCTCGCCGTCGCGCTGTTCGTGCCGTACGTGCCGGCGGCGCTCCTCGCGGGCGGGGTGGCGCGGCGCGTCGGCACCCGGACCGCGCTCCACCTCGCCAACCTCCTGATGATCGCGGCCGGCCTCGTGCTCGCCACCCGGCCCCCCGAGGTCGCGCTCTGGATCGCCGCGCCGCTCTACAACGGCGCCGCGGGCCTGATGTGGCCCCTCGTCGAGGGCTACGTCGCCGGCGGGCGCCACGGCGCCGACCTCCACAAGGCGATCGGCCGCTTCAACCTCACCTGGTCCGTCGCGGTGGCGCCCGCGCTCTGGATCGTCGGCCTCGCCGGGGATGACCTCCTCACCACCTTCGGCGTGCTCGTCACGCTGCACGTCCTGGGCGCCTTCTTCATCACCCGGCTGCCGGCGGATCCCGCGCCCCTCGACCACGACGCCGCCGCGCCGGTCGGCCGCGACTACCCCCTGCTCCTCTGGACGAGCCGCATCCTGCTCCCCATCGGCTACCTCCTCCTCGACGCGCTCTCGCCGCTCCTGCCGGGCGTGTGGGCGCGCGCCGGGGTGCCCGGGGCCTGGGCGGCGGCGCTGACCTCGACGTGGATGGTCGCGCGGTTCGGCGTGTTCGCGCTGCTCTCCCGGTGGGCGGGATGGCGCGGGCGCCCCGCGATGCTGGTCCTCGGCGCGGCCGTGATGCTCGGCGGCTTCGTGCTCGCCCTCGGCGGCGGCGCCGCGACGTCGGTGTTCGCCGGGCTCGTCGCCTTCGGGGTGGGCCAGGGCGCCGTGTACTACGCCGCGCTCTACTACGGCATGGCGGTCGGCCACGGCGAAATCGAGTCGGGCGGGCGCCACGAGGCCGTGATCGGGCTCGGCTACCTCGGGGGCCCCGCGCTCGCGCTCGTCGGCCTCGCCGTCGGGATCCCGCCCCTCCACGCGGTGGGCGCGGTCGCGCTGATCGGGCTCGCGGCGGGGCTCTCTCCCTGGGCCCGCACCCGCGTGCCGGCTCGCTGACCCCTCCCCCGCTCGCTCAGCGGCGGGGGCGCGCCAGGGAGGTCGCCAGCTCCGACGGCTGCAGCTTCGCCCGGGCGACCCAGTCGGCCACCGCCTCGCGGGACGGGGCCGCCGTCGGTCGGGTCAGGGCCCGCGCGGTGTCGCCGACGACCCGCGTCATCACGAACGACCGGTTGCGGATGAACGAGGACTCGGCGCCGGCGGCGCTGTCGACGAACGTGAGGTCGAGCGGGCTGCCGTCGAGGGTGAGGATCCAGAGGTCGGTGCCGACGGGCGTGAGCGCGCGCTCGTAGGTGAAGCCGTACTCGTCGAGGACGGGCATGTCCACGTACAGCACGTCCCCCTCGCGGGTGACCGTCACGTCGCCCACGTTGTACGCGTCGAGGTAGGCGCCCACGTGCGCGTCGAGACCGGCGGGGTCGAAGGTGTAGGCGGGGGGCGTGGCCGAGGGCGCCGGGAGCGCGAGGAGCGAGCCGAAGGCGGCGGCCACGCTGCCGGAGAAGTCGTCCCCGAACCCGTTTGACAGGATGGAGATGGCGAAGTCGTGCCCGGGCACGACGTAGAAGGTCGAGGTGAACGACAGGGTGTTGCCACCGTGGCTCCACACCGGCACGTCGTACCAACCGTCCCCGAGGAAGAAGCCGCGGTCGACCATGACGCCGTAGCCGTAGTGCTGCACCTCGGGGAGGTAGCCGAGCGGCACCTGCTCCTCGGTCAGCTCGGCGCGGAGCGTGTCGGAGAGCACCGCGGGATCCCCGTCCATCAGGAACTTCGCCACCTGGATCATCTCGGTGGGGGTGGACCACACCATCCCGGCCGGCCGCACCCACGCGGGATCCGCCACCTTGTCCATCTCGACAGTACCCATCGCGCCGGTGCGCACGTTCTTGTAGCCGTAGCCGACGGCGAAGTCGCCATCGGCCTCGACGGCCGACTTGCGCGCGGTCGAGCGTGTCATCCCCAACGGTCGGAGCACATCCTCGGCGAGGAGGTCCGGCCACGCGCGGGTGTCCCTCACCTCGGTGGCGAGCCCGGCGAGGGAGAAGTTGGGGTTCGAGTAGTTCCAGAACTCGCCCGGCGGGTTCATCGCGAACAGGTTCGCGGCGTAGTCCCCGTAGGTGAAGGCGGCGAGCTCCGCGTCGTCGCTCGGCCCGTCCCACGCCACGTAGTCGTAGAGGCCGCTGCTGTGGGAGACGAGGTGCCGGACGTGGATGGCGTCGTTCCACGAGGCGTCCAGGGCGTACTCGAGCCCAGGCACGGCGACGGCGAGGGTGTCGTCGAGCGAAAGCGCCCCGTCCTCGACCTTCTGCAACAGGGCGGTCGCCGTCAGCATCTTCGTGGTGGAGCCGATCTGGAACAGCGTGGTCGTCTCGATGGGCCGGTCCTCGTCGGGATGGCCGGAGCCGAAGCCGCGCGCGAACACGATCGCGCCGTCCTGGTACACGGCCACCGAGGCGCCGGTGGCGAGGCTCGCCTCGAGATCGGCCTCGATCGCGGCGGCCAGCGCCTCGAAGCGGGGGTCGATCCCGGGGTCGGCGGCGGTGTCGTCCGTGGCGGAGTCCTCCACCGCGGGGGCGTCGTCGGGGCGGCAGGCGAGGACGAGCAGCAGCAGGGGCACGGTGGGCTCCGGGGCGGGATGACCTGATAGCGCCCTTCACACACAAGCGCGCCCCCGAACGTTCCCCCCCCTTCGCCCGAACGGCAATCGCCGCTTAGATCCGGAGCATCGTCCGGAGCGCCCGTGATCCCCGTGAAGCCCGCCTACGCCGCCTTCGCCTCCATCGGCTCCCGCGCCCGGTACGACGCGCTCTACGCGGCGTCGGTCGCCTCCCCCGCGACCTTCTGGGCGGGCGAGGCCGCCGCCCTCACCTGGTTCGCGCCGTGGCAGGAGGTCGTGGAGGGCGAGGGCGCCGACGTTGCGTGGTTCCGCGGCGGGCGGATGAACGCGTGTTGGGACTGTGTGGATCGCCACCCGGCCGACCGCGTCGCCATCGTCTGGGCGAAGAACACGCCCGGCGAGTACGAGCGCATCACCTACGGGGAGCTGCGGGCGCGGGTGAGCCGCATCGCCAACGTGCTGAAGGCGCACGGCGTCCGAAAGGGCGACCGCGTGTGCATCTACCTCCCGATGGTGCCCGAGCTCCCGATGACGATGCTCGCGTGCGCGCGCATCGGCGCGGTCCACAGCGTCGTGTTCGCCGGGTTCTCGGCCAACGCCCTGCGGGACCGCATCGTCGACGCGGGCGCCCGGGTCCTCGTCACCGCCGACGAGGGGTTGCGTGGGCCGAAACACATCGCGCTCAAATACATCGCGGACGAGGCCGCCGAGGGGGTCGTCGACACGATGCTCGTCGTGCGCCGCACGGGGGCGGACGTGCCGATGCAAGCCGGCCGGGACCGGTGGCTGCAGGACGAGGAGGCGAAGCAGCGCCCCGTGTGTCCAATCGAATGGATGGACGCCGAGGACCCGCTGTTCATCCTCTACACGTCGGGCTCGACGGGCAAGCCGAAGGGGCTCCTCCACACCACCGGCGGGTTCCTGGTCTACGCGGCGTCGACCTTCCGTTGGGTGTTCGACGTGGCACCGGGGGAGACCCACTTCTGCGCCGCCGACTGTGGGTGGATCACCGGCCATAGTTACATCGTGTACGGGCCGCTCGCGAACGGTGCCACCACCGTCCTGTTCGAAGCGCTCCCAAATCACCCCGACCCGGGCCGCTACTGGCAGGTTTGCGCGGATGTCGGGGCGGTCACCCTCTACACCTCCCCCACCGCGCTCCGGGCGCTGCTCCGCGAGGGGGACCGGTGGGTGACACGCCCGCCGACGGTGCGCCTCCTGGGCTCCGTGGGCGAGCCGATCAACCCGGAGGTGTGGCGTTGGTACCACGACGTGGTGGGCGGCGGCGAGAGCCCCGTGGTCGACACCTGGTGGCAGACCGAGACCGGTGGCATCCTCATCACGTCGCTGCCCGGCGCGCACGGATCCAAGCCGGGCTCCGCGGGCCTCCCCTTGTTCGGGGTCCGCCCGGTGCTCCTCGACGCCGAGGGCAAGGTGCTCGACGGGGCCGCCTCGGGAAACCTGGCGTTGGCCGGCACCTGGCCGGGTCAGGCGCGCACCATCTGGGGGGACCACGCCCGGTTCGTCGACACGTACTACCGCGCCTACCCCGGCTATTACTTCACGGGTGACGGCGCGCGGCGTGACACGGATGGCTACTATTGGATCACGGGGCGGGTGGACGACGTGCTCAACGTGTCCGGCCATCGCATCGGCACCGCGGAGATCGAGAGCGCGCTGGTCGCCCACCCGGCGGTGGCCGAGGCCGCGGCGGTGGGCTTCCCGCACGACATCAAGGGCGAGGGCATCCACGTGTGGGTCCACCTCAAGGAGGGCTACGACGCCGACGTGGACGAGCTCCGCGAGCAGGTGCGCCACCAGATCGGCCCGATCGCCACGCCCGACCGCATCACGCTGGTGCCGGGCCTCCCGAAGACCCGGTCGGGGAAGATCATGCGGCGCATCCTACGCAAGATCGCCGCGGGGGAGAGCGGCGACCTCGGTGACACCTCGACGCTCGCCGATCCGAGCGTGGTGGACGTGCTCGTGGCCCTCGCGGCGGATCACCGCGGGCGCTGATCCTCGCTCGGCTTACCGGTCCCTGTCACCCCGCCTTACCTGGGGGTGTCAACCCCCCATTCCCGTGTCGGGTCTTGGTATGATGAGGACGACCAGCACGAGGGTTCCTCGAGTGGTCCCGCGGTGACGCGCCCTTCTCTGCTGAATGTCGTCGCGTAACTCCCACAAGACAAGAAACGAGGCCCCCCATGCCCCGCCTGCTGACGACGCTCGTCATCCTGTTCCTCGGCTCCTCTTGCATCCGGTACGACGAGGGGAAGGAAGACCTCGACGATTCCGGCTCGGCCATCGACGACTCCGCCGCCGACACGGCGGCGGACACGGGCTTCGACACGGCGTGGGACACCGCGTCGGACCCGGACACCGCCGCGGGCTCGGACAGCGCCACGGACCCCGACGGGGATTCGGACGGCGACAACTCCCCGGATCTCGGCACCGCGCCGGATCCGGACGGCCCCGGGACCTTACCCGGCGATCCAGGTGGAACGCCCGACAGCGGAGGAGGAGGAGGAGGAGGCGGCGACAGCGACGCCGACACGGACGCGGACGCCGACGCCGACGCCGACGCCGACGCGGATGCGGACGCGGATACCGATGCGGATACCGACGCGGACGCGGATGCGGACGCGGACACCGATGCCGACACCGATGCGGACACGGATGCGGACACGGATGCCGACTCGGATGCGGACTCCGATGCGGACTCCGATGCTGACTCGGATGCCGACTCGGATGCCGACTCGGACGCGGACTCCGACGCCGACTCCGACGCCGACTCCGACGCGGACTCGGACGCGGACTCCGACGCGGACTCCGACGCCGACTCCGACGCGGACTCGGATGCGGACTCCGACGCCGACTCCGACGCCGACTCCGATGCGGACTCCGACGCGGACTCCGATGCCGACTCCGATGCCGACTCCGATGCCGACTCCGATGCCGACTCCGATGCCGACTCCGATGCGGACTCCGACGCCGACTCCGATGCCGACTCAGACGCCGACTCCGATGCCGACTCCGACGCGGACTCGGATGCCGACTCCGACTCCGACTCCGACTCCGACTCCGACTCCGACGACGATTGTGACGACGAGGACGGAGGGCACGACGACGACGGCGAAGAGGAAGGGCGCGGGCACTACGAGCACGGGAAGGGGCACGGGTACGGTCACTACCGCGACGACTGCGACTGACCGACCGGACCGGCGCTGACGACGGTGGGGACCTGGGATCGACCCGGGCCCCCACCGTCCTGCGTTTTGGCGGTTGGTTCTTACGGTCGCCTGCGATGCACCTTACCGCCTGCTGTCGGTCCGCGCGGTCCACGGATGCGTCTGGGTATGATGGGAACGACCAGCACCAAGGTGCCTCGATCGGTCCGCGATGACGCGCTCGTCCCTCTGCTGATTGCCATCGCTTACACACAAATGTCATCATTGGGAGGTCCCCATGCTGCGCCTGTTGACACTGAGCATCCTCGTGCTCTGCACTGCGTGCTCCGACTACGGCTTCGCGAAGCCTGACGATCTCGACGCCTCCGATCCCGAGGCGGACACCGCGCCCCCCACCGACCCGGCCGAACCGGAGGAGGTGGTGCCCGAACCCGAACTGGACAACACGCCCATTCCCGACGTGGAATCCGATGCGGATGCCGACGCGGACGCCGATGCCGACGCGGACGCCGATGCCGACACGGACACCGACACGGATGCCGACGCGGACGCGGATGCCGACGCGGATGCCGATTCGGACACCGACACGGACGCCGACGCGGACGCCGATACCGACGCGGATGCGGACGCCGATACCGACGCCGATGCGGACGCCGACACCGACGCGGACGCCGACGCGGACACCGATGCCGACGCCGATGCGGACACCGATGCCGACACCGACGCCGACACCGACGCGGACACCGATGCCGACACCGACGCGGACACCGATGCGGACACCGACGCCGACACCGACGCGGACACCGACGCGGACACCGATGCCGACACCGACTCGGACACCGACGCCGACACCGACTCGGACACCGATGCCGACACCGACGCCGACACCGACGCCGACTCGGATGCCGACACCGACGCCGACACGGATGCGGACACCGACGCCGACACCGACGCCGACACCGACTCGGACACCGACGCCGACACCGACGCCGACACCGACACGGACGAGGGCTGCGCCGGCACCATCGGGTACTGGCGGAACCACCCCGAAGCCTGGCCCGTCACGTCGCTCGTGCTCGGCGCGCGGACCTACAGCGCCAGCGAGCTGATGGACATCCTCGCCACCTCGCCCCGGGGTGATGCGAGCATGAACCTCGCTCGCCAGCTCGTCTCCGCCAAGCTCGGCGTGGCCTCGGGTGCCGACGACAGCGAGATCGCCGACACGATCGCCGCCGCCGACGCGTGGCTCATCGCGAACGACGACGGAGACGGGTTGCCCCTCGGGATCTACAGCGCCTCGTCGGCGCGCCCCGAAGCGGTGGCGCTGGCCGTCCTGCTCGAGGCCTTCAACTCCGGTCGCATGGGCCCCGACCACTGCTGATGAGGTGAAGGCCGCTTGGAACGAGGTTCCAGGCGGCCTTCCGCCATTTTTCTCCGAGCTCCCGCGTGGCGCGACCGTCCTCGGGGCGGTAGAGTCACGGTCCGCTTTCCGGAGGCTCGATGGTCCCAGAGTCCGTTCGTTCGTGGGTCGATGAGGTTCGCTCCCTCTGCCAGCCCGACGCCGTCTACTGGTGCGACGGTTCGGAGGAGGAGCGGGAGCGCCTCACCGCCGAAGCCGTGCGCGACGGGGTGCTGATCCCGCTGAACCCCGAGAAGCTCCCGAACAGCTACCTGCACCGCTCCGACCCGAGCGACGTGGCGCGCACCGAGCACCTCACGTTCATCTGCTCGAACGATCGCGAGGACGCCGGACCCAACAACAACTGGATGGCCCCGGCCGACGCGCGGGCCAGGCTCTCCGCGCTCTACCAGGGCGCCATGAAGGGCCGCACGCTCTACGTCGTGCCCTTCGTCATGGGCCCGGTGGGCTCGCCGTTCTCGAAGGTCGGCGTCGAGATCACCGACAGCGTCTACGTCGTGCTCAACATGCGCATCATGACCCGCATGGGCACGGCCGCGTGGAGCCAGCTCGAGATGACCGGGGGCGAGTTCACCCGATGCCTCCACAGCCTCGGGGATCTCTCGCCGGACCGCCGGTTCATCTGCCATTTTCCCGAGGCCAACACCATCTGGTCGATCGGCTCGGGCTACGGCGGCAACGCGCTCCTCGGCAAGAAGTGCCTCGCCCTGCGCATCGCGAGCGCCCTCGGGCGCAAGCAGGGCTGGATGGCCGAGCACATGCTGATCCTCGGGGTCCAGAACCCGCGCGGCGAGAAGCACTACGTGTGCGGCGCCTTCCCGAGCGCGTGCGGCAAGACCAACCTCGCCATGCTCATCCCCCCCAAGGCGATGCGGGAGAAGGGCTGGAAGGTCTGGACCGTGGGCGACGACATCGCCTGGCTCCGCCCCGGTCCCGACGGCCGGCTCTGGGCGGTCAACCCCGAGGCGGGCTTCTTCGGCGTCGCGCCCGGCACCTCGAACAAGACGAACGAGAACGCCATCGCGTCGGCCTCCAGCAACACCATCTTCACCAACGTGGCGCTCAAGCCCGACGGCACCGTGTGGTGGGAGGGCCACCACGAGCCCCCGGTCGAGGGCATGCTCGACTGGCGCGGCCGCCCGTGGTCCGCGGCCTCCGGCGAGAAGGCCGCGCAGCCCAACAGCCGCTTCACCGCGCCCGCCGCGCAGTGCCCGTCCATCGCGCCCGAGTGGCAGGATCCCGCGGGCGTGCCCATCAGCGCGATCCTGTTCGGCGCGCGGCGCCCGAAGGTCGTGCCGCTCGTCTACGAGGCCCGCGACTGGCAGCACGGCACCTTCATCGGCGCCACCCTCGCCTCGGAGACCACGGCGGCCGCCACCGGCGCCGTGGGCGTGCTCCGGCGCGACCCGATGGCCATGCTCCCCTTCTGCGGCTACAACATGGCCGATTATTTCGAGCATTGGCTCGAGATGGGCAAGTCCGTGTCACGCCCTCCGCGCATCTTCGGCGTGAATTGGTTCCGCACCGCGGACGACGGCACGTTCCTCTGGCCCGGCTACGGGGACAACCTGCGCGTGCTGGAGTGGGTCCTCGAGCGCTGCGAGGGCCGCGGCACCGCGGTCGAGACCGAGATCGGCGCCGTGCCGACCACGCTCGATCTCGACGGTCTCGCCTTCGGCCCCGAGGCGCTCGGGCCGCTCCTGCGGGTCGACCGCGAGGAGTGGGCCGCGGAGGCGCGTGCGCAAGCCGCGTTCCTCGAGGGCTACGGCGACCGCATGCCCGCGGCCATGTGGGACGAGCACGCCACCCTGGTCGACGGCACGGGGAAAGTGTCGGCCTGACGGCGGGATAGGACGCCGAGGTGTCCGACTCCCCCCGAGTGATGCTCTCCGCGCGGCTCGCCGCCGTCGCCGCGCTCGTGCCGCCGGGGCTCCCGATGGCCGACATCGGCACGGACCACGGGCGGCTCCCGGCCTGGCTCGTCGAGTCCGGGCGCGTGCCGCGCGCCGTGGGCGTCGACGACAAGGCGGCGCCGCTCGCGGGGGCGCAGGCGTTGGGCGCGACGCTGGGGCGGGGCGCGGCGCTCGCATACCAGCTCGGCTCCGGGTGCGCGGGCCTCGTGGACATCGCGACCGTGACCGTGGCGGGGATGGGCGGGCCGCTCATCGCCCGGATCGTCGCCGGGGCGCGGGCGGCGGGCGCACGCCACCTCGTCCTGCAGCCCAACATCGGCGAGGCCGAGCTCCGGGCGTGGCTCGACGAGCACGGCTGGGCCATCGACGCCGAGGTGCTCGTGACCGACCGGGGGCGGCGGTTCGTCGTGGTGTCGGCGGTGTACGCCGGCGGCGGTCCGCGCCTGGACGCGGTCGACTACGCCTACGGCGCGGCCGGGGCACATCGGGACCCGGAGGCGCTCGAATCACGCCTCGACGACGACGAGGCGCGGATCCGGGCCTTGCTCGCGCGCCACGACGGGGCCCGGGCCGACACCGCGTTGGGCGGCCAGCTCCAGGTCGTCGCGCGCACGCGGGCGCGGCTCCGGCGCGTGGTGGAGGGCGCGCGGCGCGCACCCGGCGGCGCCGCCGTATAGGTGGGCCCGCCCGGAGGCCGAGCCATGACCGAGATCCTCGACGGCGACCACGTGGGCGTGACGTTCACCGGCGCGGACCACCCCGGCGCCCGCTTCGCGCGCGGCAGCTACGAGCGCTGCCGCTTCGAGAAGTGCACGCTCACCGGGGCGCGCTTCACGGACGCGCGCTTCACCGACTGCGTGTTCGTGGGGTGCGAGCTCACGACCCTCGCGGTGGACGGCACGAGCTTCACCGACGTGCGGTTCACCAATTGCCGGGCCATGGGCGTGAACTGGACGGCCGCCCACCAGCTCACGTTCTCGGTGGCCTTCGACCAGTGCCGCCTCGACAATTGCATGTTCGGCGGCATGCGCCTGAAGGGCCTCGCGATGGTGGACTGCAACCTCCAGGGCGTCGACTTCACGGGGTGCGACCTCACGGGCGCGCGGTTCCCCAGGTCGGACCTCGGCGGCGCGATCGTCCGGCACGCCACGCTGCGGAACGCCGACTTCACCGACGCGCGCGGCTTCGCCTTCGACGCCCGCACCAACAAGGCCGGGAAGACGAAGGTGAACCTGGAGACGGCCGCCGGGATCCTCGACGATCTCGGGCTCGTCGTGCCCGACCTCGATCGGCTGATGGGGCGGTAGCGGCCGCCCGTCGTGGGGCCGTGAAACGCCCCGTCGAAGCAGCCGCGATCCGGCCGTCGTCCTGTATACTCGAGCTCATGCTCCTCCTGCTCCTGGTCGCCTGCACCGAGAACTCGCTCGTCGCGAAGGACGGGGACATCCCGCCCGAAGCCGACACCGGGGCGCGCGCGCCGGAGATCGTCGTCACGCCCGCCTCGGTAGACTTCGGCGAACTCGCCGGAGAGACCGTCGGGGTCGCCACCGTGGTCATCGGGAACGTCGGCACCGTGCCGCTCCACCTCGAGTCCCTCTCGCTCCGCTGGGAGTCGCCGACGCTGTCGTGGACCGCCCTCTCGAGCCCCGTCCTGCGCCCGGGCGAGGAGGTCGAGACCGTGCTCACCTGGGATCCGTACGGGCCCGAGGTCCTCTCCGACGACCTGCTCGTGGCCTCGGACGATCCCGACGCGCCCGTGGTGTCCGTCCCCCTCTCCGGAATTGTGCCCGCGGGCGAGATCCGCGTCGCGCCGGCCACCTACGACTTCGGCACGCTGGAGGTCGGCGCCTCGGCGACCACGGTGGTGACCGTCTCCAACGTCGGCACGGGGGTGCTCTCCATCGACGACTGGGGCTACGCCGCGACCGACGCCGACATGGTCGTCATCGACGCCGGCGGCCTCGACCCGCTCCCCGCCCGGCTCGGCCCCGGGGAGTCCACCGACGTCGTCGTGCGGTACAGCCCGAGCGCCGGCGGCGGGGACGAGGGCGCCCTGACGGTGTCCTCCGACGATCCGGTCCGGCCCAGCGCGGGCGCCCAGCAGTCGGGGAACGGCCACGACCCCTGCGAGGGGTTCACCCAGACGGTGCAGGTCTTCCTCACCGCCGACGACGAGTGGAGCGGCTGGATCGACAACACCGCGTTCACCGCGCCGGGCGCCGGCGGCTGGAACGTGTTCGACACCCTCGAGTGGGAGCTCGCGTGCGGGGACCACGCGTTGTCCCTCCACGCCCGCGACACGGGGCTCTCCATCTCGGGCGTCATCGCGGTCGTGTCGGTCGAGGGGGCGGTGCGCTTCGTGAGCGGCCCGTCCAACTGGACCATGACCGAGACCGCGCCGCCCGAGGGCTGGACCGACCCGGCCTTCGACGACGCGGCCTGGCACATCCCCGAGGTGTGCGCCGACACCTCCCCGTGGGGCGCCGCGCCGCAGCCGTTCTACGACCTCGGCGCCCAGTGGATCTGGTGGACGACCGACTGCCGGAGCCTCGGCGAGGCGTGGTTGCGGCTCAACTTCACGGTCCCGTAGGGGCGCGCGTCCGATCCGCCGGGAGAAGATACACTCGGCGACCACCGGAGCGTTCATGTCCGACACCGTCCTCGCCCGCCTCGCCGAGTTCGCGCCCGCCGACGCCACCCCGCGCCTCGTGAACGCCGTGCTCTCGGCGCTCCCGGGCATCGAGCCGCTGCCGCCCTACCCGGCGCTCCCCTCCGTGGTGGCCGCCCTCGGCGGCACCGCCGCGGACATGCCGCTCGCGACCGCGAAGCTCGACGACCCCGACACCGCCGACCTGTTGTGGATGAGCAGCCTCGTCGACACCGGCGACAAGGGGTACGCCGTGGTGTCCGGCGTCAGCACGGCGCTCAAGTTCTTCTTCGGCAAGGCCGAGAAGCGGGCGGACGCGCTCGACACCGACGACCAGCAGCGGAACGACGCGGTCCTCAAGGCCTTCGCCCTCGCCTACCTCGCGTGGAAGTCCTCCGACGGCCCGATCGCCGGCCGCGCCGCCACCTTCGCGGCCATGCCCGCCGGGCGCGCCCTGCTTGCGTGGTACGCCGCCGTCGAGGTCGCCCTCCCCTTCGCGGACAACGCCGTCACCGGCGGCGGCAAGGTCGTCGACGACCTGTTCGACAAGTACGGCGCCGCCCAGTTTGCCCGCCTCTCGGCGCTCGCGGGCGGCCGGGATCTCGGCGGCGTGCAGGGCGCGCTCGGCGCCCTCACCGGACCGATCCGCACCGCGGTCGAAGGTGCGTGGCCCCACGTGGGCCGGGTCGCGGACGCCGCCGGCCAGTACCTGCCCGGCGCGCTCAACGTCGGCGACAAGCTCGCCGGGCTCGTGGCCACCGGCGCCGACGTGATGCCGGTCTACCGCTACCTCGGGGGTCGGCTCGCGGCCGAGTCGGTCGTGCACCGCGCCCGCGCCGGCCGCATCGCTTGAACCGGACGGTCTCCGCGTGACGCTCCTCCTCGCCCTCGCCGCCTGCACGCCGCCCGCGCCCGCGCCGACGCCCGGCGCCAACGTGCTGCTCGTCACGCTCGACACCGTGCGCGCCGACGCCCTCGGCGCCTACGGCAACCGGACGACCCCCACCCCGAACCTCGACCGGCTCGCCCGCGAGGGCGTTCGGTTCGACGCCGCCTACACCGTCACCCCGCTCACCATCCCCGCCCACGCCTCGATCTTCACCGGGCTGGCGCCGCCGCGCCACGGCGTGCGCGACAACGGGGATCTGTTCCTCGGTGACGACGCGACCACCCTCGCCGAGGTGCTCAAGGCGCGCGGGTACGCCACGATGGCGTCGGTCGGCGCGGAGGTCACCTCGCACCACTGGGGCTTCCACCAGGGGTTCGACGCCTTCTTCGACAAGATGGGCGTCGGGAGCGGCTCCCACCGGTTCACCGTCGAGCGCCGGGCGGACGGCGTGGTGCGCGACGCCCTGGCCTGGCTCCGCCCCCGCGTGGAGGCCACCGCCACGAACCCGCCCTGGTTCGCGTGGGTCCACCTCTACGACGCCCACGATCCCTACCGGCCGCCCGAGCCGTACGCCACGACCTGGGCCGCCGACCCCTACGCCGGCGAGGTCGCGTGGGTCGACGCGCAGGTGGGCGAGCTGCTCGCGGGCCTCGAGAAGCTCGGGGCGCTCGAGGACACCTGGGTCGTCGCGGTGGCCGACCACGGCGAGTCCCTCGGCGAGCACGGCGAGGCCACCCACGGGGTGCTCCTCTACGAGGCCGTCACCCGCGTGCCGCTCCTCGTGCGCCCGCCGACCGGCACGCGCTGGGTGCCGAAGGACGGCGCGGTGGTCGACCAACCCACCAGCCTCGTCGACGTGATGCCGACGGTGTTGGCCGCCCTCGACGTCCCCGCGCCCGCCGGCCTCGACGGGCAGAATTTACTGGGGCTTCTCGGTGGCGGGGGCACCCGAGCTACCGACGACGCACCCGCGCGCGCGGTGTATGCCGAGAGCCTGTACGCGTGGCGCCACTTCGGATGGGCGCCCCAGTACCTGTTGGTGACACCCACCCACGCGCTGCTCGACTCGACCCACCCCGAGCTCTACACGCGCGCGGACGCCACCCAGGCCACCGACCTCGCCGGGACCGACCCGGGCACGTTGGCGGCCCTGCGCGAGCAGCTCCGCGCCCTCCAGGCCGAGATGGCGAAGGCCCCCGCCCTCACCGCGATCCGCGCCGGCTCCGGCGCCGGGAGCGCCGAGCGTGTCGCGATGCTCGAAGCGCTGGGCTACCTCTCCGGCCAGAGCGAAGGCGGGCGGGACGCCGCCGGGGCCCCCCTCGCCGATCTCCCCGATCCCGTCGATCGGCTGCCCGTGCTCGTCGAGGTGGAGAAGGCGCGCACCGCCTACCGCGCCGGGGATCTGGCGACGGCGCGCCGCACCGCGGAGGCCGCCGTCGCCGCCGACCCCGGCCTCGTCGAGACCCGGATGCTCCTCGCCGCGATCCTCTGGCGCGCGGGCGATCCCGCCGCGGCCGCCGAGGTCGCCGCCAAGGTCGACGCCGAGCGGCCCAGCTCGCAGACGAAGCACCTCCTCGGCCTGCTGAAGCTACAGCTCGGAGAGCCCGAGGAGGCGGCGGTCCTCCTCGCGGACGCCGTCCGTCGCGATCCCACGGGGGTCGCCGCCACCGAGACCTGGCTGCAGACCCTCCTCGTCCTCGAGGACCTCCCCGCCCTCTCCGCCGCGCTGGTCGACGCGCGCACGAACCTGCCCGGCTCGGCCGTCGTGCTCGGGTTGGACGGCGTGACGCGGGCCCTGGCCGGTGACATGGCGGGGGCCCGGCCGATCCTCGAAGCGGCGATCACGAAGCACCCGAACCAACCGTTCGTGCACCACGCTCTCGGCCTCGCGTTGCGCGCCCAGGGGGAGGACGTCGCGGCCCGTGCCGCCTTCGCCGAGGAGATCCGGCGCTTTCCGCCGGCGAGCGCGTCGAGGCGCGCGCTCGCGGAGCTCGGCGGCGGGCGATAGCAACCAACTCCGGTTGGGTGACACACCGCGCGGCGTGCCACCCGACCCGGAACCTGCTACGCGCGCATCTCGGGGATGCGCTGGCGGGTGAGGCGCTCGATGTCACGGAGGAGGGCACGCTCTCCGCCGTCGACGAGCGAGATGGCCTCGCCCTCGGCGCCGGCACGCGCGGTGCGGCCGATGCGGTGCACGTAGGTCTCGGCGACGTCGGGGAGATCGAAGTTGATGACGTGGGACACGCCGTCGACGTCGATGCCGCGCGCCGCGATGTCGGTCGCCACGAGCACGCGGATGGTGCCGCGCTTGAAGCTGGCGAGCGCCCGCTCCCGCGCGTTCTGCGACTTGTTGCCGTGGATGGCCTCGGCGCCGATCCGGGCCTTGGCGAGCGCCTCCGCGACGCGGTTGGCGCCGTGCTTGGTGCGCGTGAACACGATGGCGCGGGTGATGCTCGGATCGAGCAGGATCTGCTCGAGCGCGGCGCGCTTGCCGGTCTTCTCGACGAAGTGCACGGACTGGCGGACACGATCCGCGGTCGCGGCGACCGGCGCCACGCTGACGCGGGCGGGGTTCGTGAGGATGCGGCCCGCGAGCTCCTCGATGTCCTTCGGCAGGGTGGCGGAGAACATCAGGGTCTGGCGCTGCTTGGGGAGGAGCGCGATGATCTTGCGCACGTCGTGGATGAAGCCCATGTCGAGCATCCGATCCGCCTCGTCCAACACGAAGACCTCGAGGCGGTCGAACCGCACGAGGCCCTGGCCGATGAGGTCGTTCAGGCGGCCCGGGCAGGCCACGAGGACATCCACGCCGGCGCGCAGCGCGCGCTCCTGGGCGAACTGCCCGACACCGCCGAAGATGACGGTGTGGCGGAGGTTCGGGAGGTGCTTGCCGTACACCCGGAAGGACTCGCCGATCTGGGCGGCGAGCTCGCGGGTGGGCGACAGGACGAGGGCGCGGATGCCGCCCTGCCCGGGGGTGGTCGCGAGGCGCTGCAGGATGGGGAGCGCGAACGCGGCGGTCTTGCCGGTGCCGGTCTGGGCGGTGCCACAGAGATCGCGGCCGGCGAGGAGGTGGGGGATCGCCTGGACCTGGATGGGGGTCGGCGTGGTGTAGCCCTCCGCGCGGACAGCACGGAGCAGCGGCTCGAGCAGAGCCAATTCTTCAAACGTCAATGGGACTCGTTCATCACTCGGCGAGAGGTCAACCTTCCGCCTGCCGAGCACGATGGGGAGGAGAGCGCCTCACGCGAGCGAGGCTACTCATTTGTGCTATCTCGCCGGGCCCCTTCTGTCAACCGGCGGACGCCGGCCGGGGCGCCCGGGACCGGGGTTCATCGGGCGCTCAGGGCCCGGTCGCTCGGCACGCGGACCAGGCCGCGGAGCAGCCGATCCATGTCGTTCCACGTGCGATCCCAGGAGGTTTCGCCCAGGAAGGCGTCCACGCGGCGGAGCCGCTCGGTGCAGGACGCGTCGGCGAGGGCCGCCTCGCACGCCTCCACGAACGCGCCCGGGTCCTCGGCGAACCGCACGAGGCCGCGCTCGCCGTAGGTGCGCACCACGTCGCGGACCGGCGTCGACACCACCGGGAGGCCGGCGGCGAGGTACTCGGGCGTCTTGGTCGGCGAGTGGAAGCGCGTCGCGTCGTTCCGCGCGAACGGCATGATGCCCACGTCGACGTGGGCGAGGTGCGCGGGGAGCTCCGCGTACGCCCGCGCGCCGAGCCAATACAAGTTGGGTGCCTGTGGCAACGCGCCGGGGTCGATCCCGACGGTGGGCCCGATCATCACCCAGCTCCAATCGGGCCGGCGCCGCACCACCTCCGCGAGCAGGTCGAGATCCATCCGCTCGTCGACGACACCGGCCCAGCCGAGGCGCGGATGGGGCAACCCGCGGAGCGCGTCCGGCTCGGGGTTGCCGGGCGCGCGGGCCCGGGCGAAATGCGCCACGTCGACGCTCGACGGGAACAGGTAGACGCGCGGGTGACACCCCCGCTTCGCCTCGTAGAGGCTTCGTCCTCCCGCGAACACCAGGTTGGCCGACGAGAACAACGCGCCCTCGCGGAAGAGGAGCTCGGCGGGGGCATGGCGGAGGGCGGCGAGCTCGTTCGTGCAGTCGTACACGACGGCCCGCGGAGCCAGGGTGTTCACGAGCGGCAGCATCCGGGGGGTGTAGATCCACGCGAGGGGCGCGTCGATGCCCTCCGTCATGGCGAGCTGCTCGAGGAGCGCGGCCACGATCTGGGCGCTCGCCTCGGGCGACAGGCCGTCCGGAAGGTGCGGTACACACACGTCGACCCCTTCGGGTGTGGGCGTCCGGTGCAGGCGCGGCAGGGCCGCCCCGAGGACCGGCTCCTCCACGAACCAGACCCGCCGATCCCGCGCCGCCCGGCTCATGAGGTGTTGTGGCCGCTGCGTCGCGAACCCCCACCGCACGTGCGAGAAACAAATGAGATCGTGCATCGTGCACCTCCCCCTCGTGGAAAGGTAGGGACCGGGGGGTCGCCGGGCCGCCGGGCGAGGGCAAGCGTCGGTCACTTCTCGTCCAGCCCCGGCCGTGCGCTCCGGGCGCTCCGTTGTTACCGCGCGGACCAACGTGCCGCGCAGGCGCGAGGAGCTCCGCGTCATGAGCCCGATCGTCTTCCGCAACTACGGCGGCATCAACCAGCTCGAGATCAACGACGCCACCAGCCTCGCCCTGATCGACGAGCTCGACAAGGCCCGCTGGGCGGCCACCAGCGCGCCGGTCGAGCAGCTGTTCTGCGACCCCGCGTTCCTCGCCTACATCGACGGGGACGGCAACAAGCGCATCCGTGTCGACGAGATGAAGGAGGCGCGGAGGTGGCTCTGGGCCCGCCTCCGCGACCGGTCGCGCCTCCCCGCAAAGACCGAGGAGCTACGGCTCGAGGACCTCGATCTCGGCCATCCCGAGGCGGCCAAGGTCAAGGTCCTCGCCGAGCGGCTCCTCGTCCAGCTCGGCTCCGAGGCGAAGGATCGGATCCGCCTCGACCAGGTGCGCCAGTTCCGGGCGTCCTACTCGAGCCGCTTCCCCAACGGCGACGGCATCGTGACCCCCAGCCAGATCCCCGAGGCGCCGCTCGCCGAGCTCGCGACGATCATCCTCGCCTCCACGGGCGGGGCCCCCGACCTCTCGGGTGAGGCCGGCGTGCGGGTCGCCGACATCGCCACCTGGTTGGTGCGCGTGGCGTCCTTCCTGGTATGGCACGACCGCAGCGACGACGACGTGGTGCTCCCGCTCGGGCCCGACACGGCCGCCGGCGCCGACCTCGTGGCGGAGCTCGCCCCCAAGGTGACCCAGTTCTTCGCCCAGTGCGCCCTGGTGAGCCTCGAGGCCAACGCCGCCGCGCGCCTGCAGGCCACCCCCGAGGAGCTCGCGAAGCTCGACGTGAGCGATCCCCTCGCCATCGGCGTTTGGCTCGCCCACGCGCCCCTCGCGCGCCCCGACGCCGCGGCGGTGCTCCAGCTCGACGGCCCCCTGAACCCCCGCTACGCCGCCGCGCTCCGGCGCCTCGCCGTCGACATCGGCCCGCGTGCCCTCGGGCGCCCGGACGCGCCCCTCACCGCGCTCACCGCGGTGGACTGGTCGGCGATCGTCGCCACCTTCGCCACGTTCCAGGCGTGGCGCACCGAGCGCCCGGCCGGCATCCCCGCGGACGCCGACCCCGGGATGTTGAAGGAGCTGGCCGAGGGGCCGCTGCCCGACCAGCTCGGCGCCCTCTGCGCCGAGGACAAGCGGGTCGCGGACGAGCTCGTGGAGTTCAACAACCTCGAGAAGATCGTGCTCTACCAGCGCTGGCTGCTCGAGGTCGCCAACAACTTCGTCAGCTTCCCCGCGTTGTTCCTGCCCGCCGAGCGCACCCTCTTCGAGATGGGCACCCTCATCCTCGACGGCCGCAAGCTCCTCCTGTGCATGCGGGTCACCGACCGCGCGGCCCACAAGAAGATCGCGGAGACGAGCCTCATGTTCCTCGCCTACGTCGAGATCGTGCGGCGCGAGGGCGACAAGGAGGTGAAGGACCTCATCGCCGCCGCCGTCACCGCCGGGATGCGCGGTGGCATCGGCCTCGGCAAGCGCGGGGTGTTCTACGACCGGGACGAACGCGAGTGGGACGCCGTGGTCGTCGACATCGTGCAGAACCCGATCAGCATCTGGGAGGCGATGATCGCGCCGTTCGTGCGCATCCGCGACAGCATCGCCGAGCGCGTGGCCGGCATGATCAACAGCAAGGCCACCGAGCTGGAGACGAAAGCGGCGACCTCCGCCCAGGGCTCCGTCGCGACCGCCACCACCGTCGCGACGAGCGCCGCCGACGCGGCCAAGGCCCCCATCTACGTCGCACCGCCCACGCCGCCCGGCGCGGCGCCCCCCAAGCCCGCCGAGGGCGGGGGCTCGAACATGCAGGGCCTGCTGGTCGGCGGCAGCCTCGCGTTCGCCGCCATCGGGTCGTCGCTGGCGTTCGTCCTCAAGACCGTCTCCGACATCAACCCGATCGACGCCGTGCTCGGCGTCGGCGGTATCGTCCTGGTGATGGCGGGCGTCTTCGGCCTGTTGGGCTGGCTCAAGCTGCGCCGTCGCGACCTGTCGGCGCTGCTCGAGGCCTGCGGATGGGCGCTCAACGGCCGGATGAACATGACCCACGACCTGAGCCTCCTGTTCACGCTGCGCCCCGACCTTCCAGTCGGCAGCGTGAAGAAGCGGCAGCTCCCGGCGAGCCCGGTGCCGTGGATCGTCGCCGCGGCGCTGATCCTGCTCGCCGTGACCAGCCTCTACGTGTACCGCAACCCGACGGCCGTGCTCGGGCCCTACGCCCGCTTCCTCGAAGCGCCGGCCCCCGCGGCGGCGCCGGCCGTCGAGGCCGCGCCGGTGGGCGCCGGGGCCACGCCCCCCGTCCAGGCCCCGTAGGGCGTCCGCCCGACTCGCGCTTGGTCCGCCGCGCCCGCCGCGCTACGCTCCCGCCGCGGCGGAACCCTGCCGCGTCGAGGCTACATGTACATCGGGATCCCGCGAGAGACCTTCCCCGGCGAGCGCCGTGTCGCCGGCACCCCCGAGTCGACCGAGCGTCTCCGCAAGCTCGGCTTCGACGTGGGGATCGAGGCGGGCGCCGGCGTCGGGGCCGGCCTCGCGGACGACGCGTATGTCGGCGTGGACCTCCTCCCCGACGCCGCGGCGGTCTGGGCCGCGGCGGACATCGTGCTCAAGGTGCGCCCGCCCACGCTGGACGACATCGCGCACATGCGTCGCGGGCAGGTCGTGCTCTCGCTGTTCTGGCCCGCCCAGAACCCCGGCCTGCTCGAGGCGGTCGCGGCGCGCGGCGTCACGATGATCGCGATGGACCAGGTGCCGCGCATCACGCGCGCCCAGAAGCTCGACGTGTTGTCCTCCCAGGCCAACCTCGTCGGCTACCGCGCGGTGATCGAGGCCGCGAACCGCTTCGGCCGCTTCTTCACCGGCCAGGTGACCGCGGCCGGCAAGGTGCCCCCGGCCAAGGTGCTCGTCATCGGCGCGGGCGTGGCGGGCCTCGCCGCCGTCGGCGCCGCGCGCGCGCTCGGCGGCATCGTGCGCGCCTTCGACACCCGCCCGGCCGTGCGGGAGCAGGTCCAGAGCCTGGGCGCCGAGTTCCTCGAGGTGAAGATCGACGAGGACGGCGCCGGCACCGGCGGCTACGCGAAGGAGATGAGCCCGGCGTTCATCGCCGCGGAGATGGCGCTCTTCCTGGCGCAGGCGCGCGAGGTCGACATCGTGATCACCACCGCGCTCATCCCCGGGAAGCCCGCCCCCACCCTCCTCACCGAGGAGATGGTCGAGGCCATGCGCCCCGGCTCCGTCATCGTCGATCTCGCCGCGGAGCAGGGCGGCAACTGCGCGTTGACCCGCCCCGGCGAGGTCGTGGTGCACAACGGCGTGACGATCATCGGCTACACCGACCTCCCGAGCCGGATGGCGGTCCAGGCGAGCCAGCTCTTCGGCACCAACCTCTGCCACCTGCTCGATGACATGGGCGGCGGCGCGGCGTTCCGCGTCGACATGGGGGACGAGGTCGTGCGCGCGATGACGGTGGCGCACGACGGCGCGGTCACCTGGCCGCCGCCCCCGCCCGCGCCGAAGCCGACGGTCACGCCCGCGCCCGTGAATGCCCCGGCGCCCACGCCCGTCGCCACCTCCCCGGCGCGCGTCGCCGGCCCCGTCTCCCCGGTGGTCAAGCCCTCCGGCGCCACCCGCGCCCCGCCGAAGTCCGGCGCGCACGGCCACGGCGCGCCTCGCGGCGGCGGCGGGCGCAGCCCCCTGGGCCTCTTCGTCGCGGGCGTCGCGCTCCTCGCCCTCGGCGCCGTGGCCCCGCCCGCGTTCCTCACCCACCTCCTCGTGTTCGTGCTCGCCTGCTTCATCGGCTGGCAGGTGGTCTGGAACGTGACCCCCGCGCTGCACACGCCGCTCATGAGCGTCACCAACGCGATCAGCGGCATCATCCTCCTCGGCGGCATGGTCCAGCTCGGCACCGGCGGCACCTTCTCCGCGCCCTCGATGCTCGGCGCCGTGGCCATCCTGCTCGCGACGATCAACGTGGCCGGCGGCTTCCTCGTCACCCAGCGCATGTTGCGCATGTTCGTCCGGGAGGGCTAGCCGATGCTCCCACAGATGCCCCAAGAAGTGCTCCAAGGGCTCGTGAGCGCCGCGTACATCGCCGCCAGCGGGTTGTTCATCGCGAGCCTCAACGGCCTGTCCCACCCCGAGAGCGCGCGGCGCGGGAACCTCTACGGCATCGTCGGCATGGTGCTCGCCGTGCTCGCCACCGCGGCGGGCGTCTCCGCCGGCGGGTGGGGCCTGCTCGCGCCGGCCCTGATCGTCGGCGGGATCGTGGGGGCGCTGCTCGCCGCGCGTGTCGCGATGACGAGCATGCCGCAGCTCGTGGCCGTGCTCCACAGCTTCGTGGGCGCGGCCGCCGCGCTCGTGGGCATCGCCAGCTTCCTCGGGAGTGACGGCCACGCCGTGGGCGCCGAGGCCGTCATCCACTCGATCGAGCTCTACATCGGCGTGTTCGTGGGCGCGATCACGTTCGCGGGCTCGGTCGTGGCGTGGGGCAAGCTCGAGGGGAAGATCCGCTCGAAGCCCCTGCTCCTGCCCGCTCGCCATGGCCTCAACCTCGGGCTCGTCCTCGTCGTGCTCGCGATGGGCGTCGCGTTCACCGTCACCGCGGGCCTTCCCGGGGGCGGCGGCCTCGCGTTGCCGCTCCTGCTCGTGATGACCGCGGTCGGCTGCTTCCTCGGCTGGCACCTCGTCATGGCCATCGGCGGCGCCGACATGCCGGTCGTCGTCTCGATGCTCAACAGCTACTCGGGCTGGGCGGCGGCCGCCGCGGGCTTCCTCCTCGGGAACGACCTCCTCATCGTGACCGGCGCGCTCGTCGGCAGCTCGGGTGCCATCCTCTCGTACATCATGTGCAAGGCGATGAACCGCAGCTTCTGGAGCGTCATCCTCGGCGGCTTCGGCGCGGACGAGGGCGCGGCGCCCGCCCGGGGCCCGGCCGTCGAGGGCGGCCTCGAGCCCATCGCCATCCTCGCGGGTGATCTCGCGGATCGCCTCCTCCTCGCCCGCAGCGTCATCGTCGTGCCCGGCTACGGCATGGCCGTCGCGCAGGCCCAGCACCCGGTCCGGGAGCTCACCACGCTCCTCCGCAACCGCGGCGCCGTGGTGCGGTTCGCCATCCATCCCGTCGCCGGGCGCCTCCCCGGGCACATGAACGTGCTCCTCGCCGAGGCCGCGGTGCCCTACGATCTCGTCCTCGAGATGGACGAGATCAACTGCGACTTCTGCACGACCGATCTCGTTCTGGTCATCGGCGCGAACGACATCGTGAACCCCGGCGCCATCGACGACCCGACGAGCCCCATCCACGGGATGCCCGTGCTGCCCGCATGGGAGGCCGCGGAGGTCGTCGTGTTCAAGCGGGGCAAGGGCGCGGGGTACGCCGGCATCGAGAACCCGTTGTTCGTGCTCCCCAACACCAAGATGTTGTACGGCGACGCGAAGAAGAGCATGGACGCCATCCTCACCCGGCTCCGCCTGCCGGAAGCGTAGCGACCGGCTCCGGCAAAGGAGTGGTACCATCCGCCCCCCTCCCGGAGAACGTCGTGACGGCTCGTCTGCACCTGTTGGTCGCCCTTTCCCTGTTCGCGCTCGGTTGCACGTCGACCGACGGCAAGGACTCCGAAGACACCGGCGACGCGGGGGACCTCGACAGCGGCGACACCGACACCGACGTGCCCGTCGACGCCGACGCGGACGGGTTCGCGGCCGGGGTGGACGACTGTGACGACGGGGACGCCGACGTGAACCCCGACGCCACCGAGGTGTGCGACGGCGTGGACAACGATTGCGACGGCGCGACCGACGACGGCACCTCCGCGGACGCGGCCGGCTGGTACGGCGACACCGACCAGGACACCTTCGGCGATCCCGCCGACCTCCTCCGCGCCTGCGCCCAGCCCGTCGGCTTCGTGGCCGACGCCACCGACTGCGACGACGCCGACGCCGCCAATTTTCCCGGCAACGCCGAGACGTGCGACGGCGCGGACAACGATTGCGACGCCGAGGTCGACGAGAGCGACGCCGTCGACGCCACGACCTGGTTCCCCGACGTGGACGGCGACGGATTCGGGGATCCGGGCGCGACGCTCGTCTCCTGCGTGTCCCCGGGCGCCTACACCACCGACGCCACCGATTGCGACGACGGGGATGCCACCCGACACCCCGGCGCGGCCGAAGCCTGCGACGGCGTGGATCACGACTGCGACGGTGCGGTGAACGAGGACACTTCGGTGGATGTCACCGTCTGGTACTCCGACTCCGACGGAGACGGCTTCGGCTCGCCCGAATTCACGGCCGAGGCGTGCGAGGTGCCCCGCGGCTTCATCGCCGACGACACCGACTGTGACGACGGCGACGGCACGGTCTACCCCGGCGGCGCCGAGGTGTGCGACGAGGCCGACAACGACTGCGACGGCACCGTGGACGACGCCGCGGTCGACATGGCGACCTGGTACCGCGACGGCGACAGCGACGGCTTCGGGGATGCGACGAGCGGCTCCGAGTCGTGCACCGCGCCCCGCGGCTACGTGGCCGACGCGACCGACTGCGACGACACGGACGCGACCCGCACCAGGGACTGTGACGACGGGACCGTCGCCTTCGATGGAACGTTCGGAAGCGAGTGGGAGGCCCTTGAGTCCACCCTCCTGGACCCCTACTCCCTCCAGAGCTTCCACCCGTCGGGCACCCGCCTCTACAACATGTACACGACGCTCGGGCAGGCCTACGATCCCGACGCCGGCACGTGGACCAGCCTCACGACCGAGGCGCCCTACGCCCGCATCTGGAACTCGATGGCTCCGTGGGACGGCGATCTCTACGCCATCATGAACAGCGCCGTGTACCGGTACACGCCGTCCGACGACACGTGGGAGACGCTCACCGACATCACCGGTTCGGACGACTACAACATGACCGAGTCGGACGAGGACGGGCACATCTACGGTTACACGGCCGAGGGCGACATCGTGATCTACGACGCCGTCGACCGCACCCTGGCGTACGTGCCCACAGGGCTCGGCAGCCAGTACGAGACGCGGCTGGGGTACGACCCCACTGGGCCGGCCCTGTACTTCGGCTCCTTCGGGGGCCCGAATCTCTACCGCTACGATCTGGACGCGGGCGAGATCTCCGAGGTGACGCCCATCCCAGAGCCCCAGCTCAACGACATCTTCTGCTCGGACCGCTCCGGCCACCTCTACGCCGCGGGCGACTCCGGCGGCAAGACCCTGTGGCAGTACACGACCGTCACCGACACGTGGGCCCCGATCCCCGACCTGCCGACGGAGCACGGGAACAACTACACCTGCACCGTCTCCGAGGACGGCTGGTTGTACGTCGGGGCGGAGGACAGCGCCTTCTACCGCCTCGCGCTGTACTGATCGCGCGTCACGCCGCCGCGTAGCCGTTACCCTCTCCCGGTGACGACGCCCCGCTACCGCTACGACCGCCTCTTCGTCGGACTCGTTCCCCTCGTGCTCCTGGCCGCCGGGATCGGCGGCTGGGTGTGGTGGAGCGTGCGCGAGGAGGCCGCGCTCGCGACCTCCGCGGCCAACGCGCGCGAGGAGGTCGAGCCGGTCAAGGCGAAGATGGACGCCGCCGCCGACGCCCCGCCCGACATCGACACGACGATCCGGGTGGTGCACGAGATCGACCGGGCGCTGACGGACCACCACTCGATGCGGGACTACCTCGCCGCGGCGGCCGCGCAGGACTACCGCGGCGTCGCGCCGGACGTGCTCGCGGCGCGGGAGCGGATCCTCGACGTCCTGTTCCGCCTCTACGCGGTGCAGACCCAGGCGGAGGAGAAGGACGAGCTGTTCGCCGTCTCCGCCGAGTACCTGTTGAAGACGATGTCGCTCGTGGAGCTACAGGGTGGGCTCGCGCCCGGCGCGTCGGTGTCCATCGACAAGGTCCAGGCCCAGAAGCTCCTGGAGCAGCTCCGCGACGAGCGGGCGGAGCACGCCCGGGTGGCCGACGCGCTCCGTGGCGAGGAGGCGGCGCTCTACGACGCGGTCAGCACCTACGCCGCCACGCTGCGCCCGCACCTCGAGGCCTGGGACAAGCTGTGTCTTCTGCGCGACCGCGCCCGCCTCGCCGCCCGCAACGGGGACTGGGCCGCCGCGCGCGCCGCCGCCGAGGCCGCCATCGCCTTGTCCCCCGGAGAGAGCGAGGCCCACCTGATCGCCGCGCACGCCCTCCTCGCGGGTGGCACCGACGAGGACCTCCCGCGCGCCGAGGCGCTCCTCGCCGAGGTCCTCGAGCGCCATCCCGACGAGAGCGCGCCCGCGCTGCTCCTCCAGGGCGTGCTGGCCCGGAGGCGCGGCGACGAGCCCGCGGCGACCCTGGCCTTCCAACAGTCCGCCGCGATGTACCCGAAGCAGGCGGCGCGCCTCTCCGACATGCTCGATCCGTACAAGCAGCGGGCGTTCCTCGACCAGTCGCGCGAGGGGAGCTGGATCGTCGAGAGCTACCGCTCCACGATGCTCGGGGCGGGGTTCTACAGCCCCGACCTCCAGCTCGCCAAGGGCCTGTTCGACGCGGGCCGGTTCGAGGCGGGCAAGCAGCACGTGCTCGAGCACTTCGGGCGCCGTCGTGCCCAGGCACAGTGGGACTTCCTCCTCTCCGACATCCAATTCTGCCTCGAGCTCCTGGGAGACGACTACCGGGCCATCTTCCCCGAGGACGCCTGGCTCGATCTGGTCGTGGAGCCCGAGCTCCTCGGGGGTGGCATCTCGCTCGCCGTCGACAACCGGAGCCAACGCACGCTGCGCAATGCCACGCTCGTGCTCGCGATCCAATACACCGACATGTTGCCCGGCCAGTACAGCGCCGTGGCCGCCGAGCGCACCCTGCCCGCCGTGCTCCCGCGGGCGGCGACCGACTTCGGCCGCCTCGACATCGACACCGAGTGGCTCGGCAAGCCGAAGACCCGCGCGGACGTCGTCCAGCACCGCGCCGTCCTGCTCTCCGACGACGCGGTGGTGTGGGTCGACACCGACGCCTTCAAGATGGCCGAGGCCCAGGCGTTCCGGGACACGCCTGCTTCGCGCTCCCGGGGTGGGCCCTCGGGTGGCATGGCGAACAAGATGGACACCCTCACCCGGGATGCCGGCCGGGCGGCCACGGTCGCCGCGGTGACCCGCCTCGGGGACGACGGCGTGGTCCTCGAGATCCCCCGGGCGCTCTCGATCCTCGCGCCGGTGTTCACGCTCGAGTACGCCGGCCGCACGATCACCGCGACGAAGAACGTGATCGAGGGCGACAAGATCGTGCTCGACTTCCGCGGGCTCGCCAACTTCGAGGCGGCGGACGCCTCGCTTGGCGATCTCGTGCTCACCGTCGGGAGCGTGTTCGGCGAGAAGCGGCTCCGGTGGACGCCGGCCGGCGGGATGGCGTGGCGGTTCGTGGGGGTCGAGTAGCGGCGTCGGGAGCTTCCCGATCCTCGCGCACGGTGGCTACCTTGGTGGCATGGCGCGGATCGAGGACCGTCTCCCCGACAATGCGCCCGGTGACATCTACGTCGACCGGACGTGCATCGACTGTGGCACCTGCCGCCACGTCGCCCCCGCCGTGTTCGCCGAGGCTGCCGACCACTCGTACGTGCGTGCCCAGCCGAGCGATCCCGCCGGCATCCTGCGTGCCCGCATGGCGATGGTCGCGTGCCCGACCAACTCGATCGGGAGCGTGACACGCGCGGACCTCCGCCCCGCCGTCGCCGCGTTCCCCGAGGAGGTGCTGCCCCAGGTCGACTACTGCGGCTTCGCCTCGCCCGACAGCTACGGCGCCTCCGCCTGGCTCGTCCGCCGCCCCGACGGCAACGTGTTGATCGACTCCCCGCGCGCCGCGGCGCCGCTGTTGCGCCGCGTCGAGGCGCTCGGCGGGGTCCGGTGGATGGTCCTCACCCACCGCGACGACGTGGCCGACCACGCCGTCTGGGCCCGCCACTTCGGCGCCACGCGCGTCCTCCACGTCGCCGACCGCACCTCCGCCACCGCCGACGTCGAGCACCTCGTGGAGGGGGACAGCGCGGTCTCCCTCGCGCCGGACCTCACCCTTCTCCCGCTCCCCGGCCACACGCGCGGCAGCATGGGCCTGCTCTTCCGGGAAGACGTGTTGTTCTCGGGCGACCACCTCTGGGCCGCGGCCCCGGGCAGCCCGACCCTGGCGGCCGGGCACCGCGTGTGCTGGTACGACTGGCCGACCCAGATCCGGTCGATGGAGCGCCTGCTCGGCTGGTCCTTCGGCCACGTGCTGCCGGGGCACGGAGCGCCGTGGCACGGCGGCGCCGCCGCCAAGGACACGGCGTTGCGCGCGTTGATCGCACGGATGCGTGCCGCGGCGTAGGGACGGGCGGCCCGTCAGGGGCGCCCCGCCTCCTCCACGAGCTCGCCGCACCACTTCGCGTCGTCCCCTTCGAGCTGCTCGCAGGTGCCCACGAGGATCCGCGCGGCGTCGGTGTTCCGGTCCGCGTTGAGCAGCTCCTGTCCGACCCACGCGAGGAACCGCGGCGTCAGCCCCGGCTTCGTTGCGAGCGCCGCGGCCTCGGCGTGCTGGCCGAGCTCGAGGTGGCTGGTCACGGCGAGGCGGCGCATCATGCCCTCCAGCTTCGGGTCCGCCGTCGGGTACAGCTTCAGCAGCGCGAGCACGTCGGCGTGCCGGCCGGCCTTCTGGAGGACGAGGGCGTGGTCGTGCACGTAGCCGCGCGGCGCCCGGTCTCCGAGCGGACCGAGGAGGGCGAAGGCGCGATCCGTGTCCTCCGCGAGGACCGCGCACACGTAGGCGGTCTCCGCGGCCTCCGTCCGGGCGGGATCGGCGGAGGCCACCGCCGCGTAGTCCTCCGAGCAGCCCACCCAGTCCTCTCCATTGTACTCGGCGACCGCGAGGTTCTGCCGATCCCCGAGCGTTCCGTGGGCGCGCACGTAGGCGACGACGGCCGCGTTCAGGCCGGGTGGATCGTCGACCGCTCGCCGAACCAGGGCGTCGACAAGCATGGGCTCGGCCGGGAAGCGGGTCATGGCCGCCTGCAGGAGGCTCCACCCCTCGCCCGGATGCCCCTGCGCCGTCACGAGGCTCGACTCGGCGATCACGACCTCGATCACCTCGCCATAGCGAGCCCGCGCGTTCGCCAGCGAGGTGGCGGCCTCGGTCGTCCGGGAGCGACGGACCTGTACGTCGACCAGGAGGAGCGCGGCCTGGCGCTGGATGCCCTGGAGGCGCACCTCCTGGCTCTTCATCGTGATGCCGGTCATCACGCCGCTGACGTGGAGATCCACCCACGTGTCGCTCGCCACCACCTCGACGAGCGCCGCCTCCGCCTCTTCCAGCCGCCCCACGTGCAGGAGGCACTGCGCGCGGTTCACCCGCACGCCGACGTCCTTCGGGAGGGCGACCCTGGCCGCGTCGAACATCGGGAGCGCCTCCGCGTACTTTCCCGCGTTGTACAGGCGCCCGGCGCGCTCCGCCAGGGCGAAGCCGGTGAGCCCGTGCGCCTCGGCGGCGTCGTAGAGGGCGGCTTCGTCGAGGGTGTGCGCGGCCATCATCGCGTGGGTGTTCTTGCTCACGGCGGGGGACGCGGTGGCGTCGCAGGCAGGAAATCGCGCCTGGGCCGCGGGGATGTCCTTCGACTCGAGCAGGATCTGCACGTCGAGGCAGGCGACGTCGGGCTCTGACAGCGTCGAGCGGTCGAGCCGCGCGCGGGCCTCCTCGAGATCGCCGAGGCGAAGGCTGGCCAGGAGCGCCGCCCCCACCGTGCCGGGATCCGCCGGCTTCAGCGCGAGGGCACGCCCGCTCGCGTCGAAGGCCACGCGGAAGTCCTGGGCCGCGAACGCCGCCTCGGTCAGCACGAGGTGGGCGGTCCACTCGTCGGGGAACAGCTCCACGGCGTGGAGGAGGACGTCGACGGCGTCGGCCGGGCGGTTCTGCCGGCTCCGCGCCTGCCCGAGCAGCACCAGCACCATCCCGCAGTCGGGCGCCTTCGCCACGAGGCGGGTGGCGATGTCCTCCGCCTTCCCGGGGTTGCCCTCGCCGAGGGCGGTCACGCCCCGGTTGAAGTCCTCGACCAGGTTCTCCGGGGGCTGCCACGCGGCGGCCGGGGCCTTGGCGAGCGCGATGCCGATCCAGAGGGTGAGCGTCAGGATGCACATGCGCGCGTTCTACCACGCGCGTCGTGTCTACCTGGCGTGCACGTCGGGGGGCGCCTCGGGGTGGGGCACCGCGTGGGCCGCCTCGGGCCGGGGCGCCTCGGGTCGGTCGCGGGCCGGCTGCGGGTAGAACTGCCGCGCCCACTGGCGGTACCGGCCGACGGGGCCATCCCCCTTCGCCAGCGCGGGCGGGTGGATGTAGCGCTTGTTCTCCCAGATCTCGAGGTCCTGCGCCACGTCACTCCGGAAGCCCCGCCAGGTCATCTCCGCGACGATCCAGCGCACCAGGTCGCGCGGGAGCAGCCGGAGGAACGGGGAGATCCGGCCCGGCTCGGCGGGGGTGCGCACGGTCGTCGCGATGCGCATCTCCAGGCGCTCGGCGTCGATCGGCGTGGGGAGGATGTAGTGGCGGGACTCCAACGCGAGCTCGGGGACACGCGCCTCGACGAACGACCACCCGAACCCGTGCACGTGCACGTCGTACTCGACACGAACCCGCGTTCCGGCGCGCCCGGTGAAGCTCGCGTCACGCGACATCGCGTAGCGCGCGTTGAGGTAGGGGCCGTCGGCCACCATCTCGGAGAGGGTCTCGAAGCCGGTGTACTTGTGCACGGCGGCGAAGTGGCCGATGTCCACGCTGTTCTCGGCGGTCTCCTGGGGATGGCTCCGGATGATCCGCACCTCGGAGCGCGGCGCCGACCACTCGTCGGAGGGCGGGATGTCCGGTACCTCGAACGTGGGGCCCACGCCGGTGATGTCGAACCAGGCGAGGATGTACCCGTTCTTCTCGCGGACGACGTGCTGGCGGAGGCGCGCGGCGTTCGGCGGGGCGTGGCCGTAGGGCGTGAAGACGCAGGCCCCGCCGGTGTCGAACCGGAAGTCGTGGAAGGGGCAGCGGAGGGTCTCGCCCTCGACGGTGCCGCCATGACCCAGGTGCGCGCCGAGGTGGGGGCAGTGGGCGTCGGCGAGGCAGGCGACGCCGGCGCGCGTCCGGTAGAGGACGACGTCCTCCCCCATGAACGATCGCGACACGAGAGCGCCGGGTGCGAGCTCGGTCGCCTCGGCGACCACGTACCAGCCGGTCGGATAGGGCGAGAAGGGGAAACGATAGGACAACCGGGCACCCGCGTGCCCGCTGGTTTAACGCACGTCGCGCCCCGCCGCGTTCTTCCCCGACATCCCCGGCGCGGGGCCGTTACCGTGGGCGCCCCCGTCCCCTCCCCTGGTGTGCCCTGTCCGAGGCTCCCGCGTCGCCGACTCCGCCGCCGTCGAGCGCGGGCGCGCCCGCGCCGCGAACGTCGGACCCCGCGGCCACACCAGGCTCCCCGAGGCTCGCGCGCCTCCACGACGCGCTCGCCACCGTCCTCACCACCGCCGCGGGCCTCGCCGTCTGGGCCCTCGATCGCGGTGCCGATTCGCCGCTCACGCCCGCCGACGCGCCGGGATGGGCCCGCTTCCGCGATCACCTGCTCGAAGGGCCCGACGCCGGGGCGTGGGCATCCAACGCCATCGCGCTCTGGCTCGGCCGGTCGGAGGACCTCGATCCGCACCGCCTGCCGATCCTGCCCCGGCTCACCGCCTTCGTCCTCGAATTCCAGGCCCACCCCGATCCGGCGCTCGCCGGTCACCTCGTGAACCACCTGCTCCACGTGGCGCTCGGCCCGGTGGTCTACCTGCTCGGGCGCCGCTGGATGGGGCGCGGCCTCGCGTTCGGCGCGGCCCTCGCCGCCGTGTGCGCGCCCTCTGCGGTGTTCGCCGCCGAACGCTACGGCGTGGATCCGCTCGTGACCCTCGCCCTCCCCCTGGCGCTGCTCGCCGCGGAGGGGGCCGCCGCGCGCTGGTGGCTGGCGCCGTTGTTCGGTGTCGTGGTCGGCCTCTGCGCGTCCACGCACCTGACCACCATCGGCATCGGTGTGCCCGCCCTCCTCCTCACGCTGTTCCGCGGCGGACCGGGTGCGCGCCGCTGGTTGGGCGCGGTCGGGCTCGCGGCCGGCACGTTCCTCGGGGTCGGCCTCGCCTTCCACGGCTACCCCACGCTCCCCTGGGCAGTGCTCACCGGTAGCCTCGCGGAGGGCGTCGCCCCCACGGCCTCCACCGGCATCTCGCTCGGCGATCCGACGGCGCGCGCCCTGGCGATCGTCCAGGCGGGAGGGCCCGCGGCGCTCGAGCGGGCCGTCGCGTTCCTCGCCTCCACCACGCGCCCGACATGGCTTCCGTGGGCCGCCGTGTTGTGGCTGCCCTGGCTCGGCATCCTCGGGTGGGGGCACGCCGCCCCGGTCGACCGCGCCCACACCTCGCTCCGTCGGCTGCGCACGTTCATGGAGCCCCTCCGCGGGCTCGGCGCGGGCGTTCCGCTCGCCCTCGCGCTCGTGCCCATCCTCGCCTTCGCCGCGGCGGACTCCCCGCCCCGCTACACGACGAACTACCTGCCGCTCGGCCTCCTCCTCGTGTTCCGCGGCGCCGCGATGGTCGTGCGACTGGTGGAGCGCCCGTTGGAGCGCTGGCTCCCGACCGGCGCGCGGGGCGGGCTCGGGCTGGTGGTCGGGCTCGCGGCGGTGGCTGGCTTGTGGCCCGGCGACCGGGTGCTCTCCCCCCTCCGCCTCCCCCCGGGCCGGCTCGAGGTGGCGGACTGGCGGCTCGGCGCCCTCATCGCTGCCCACTTCCCACCCGGCGGCGGCGCGTCGTGCCTGCGGCGCGAGGTCGTGGCCTATGCGTCGCGCACCTACTGCCCCATCACGCCCGGCTACGACTTCCGCCGGGCCGCCGAGCCGGTGCGCACCCACCTCGACGCGGAGTGCCCCGGCGACGGGCCGATCCCCTACGTCATCCTCTCCGGGATGGCGGACGGCGCGACCGACCAACGGCGCCGAATGGATGCCTGGGTCGAGGAAAATGGCACGTTGATCCAAGAGTTGGCGACCGATCAATACAACGCGCGCGTCTACGCCGTGACACGGCCCACCGCGCCCTAGGGCGGAACGTCCGCGCTCCACCGGGGGTCCGGCGGCGCGCCACCTCCCCCACCCGTTCGCACCGTTGGCGGACGCGGGAGAGCCCCGACGGGTGACCCTCACTAGGAGGGTTTGAACCCAGGCTCTGCAAGGTTGTCACGGTAACGACAATTGCCCCACGGAAAAAGACACGGCCCGGGAGGTCGGTTGTGCCATCTTACGGTCCCGTGCGCGCTACCGACTGCCCCATCCTCTACGTCGACGACGAGTCTCCGAACATCGTCGTCTTCGAATCGACCTTCGGCGAAGAATTCGAGATCGTCTGCGCGAGCTCCGGAGAGCAGGCGTTGGAGCTCCTCGATCGGATGCCCATCGCCGTGCTGCTCGCCGACCAGCGCATGCCGGGGATGACCGGCATCGACCTGTGCGAGCGGGTGCGCGAGTGGCATCCGGGCGTGGTCCGGATCCTGGTCACCGCCTACTCCGACCAGCGGACCGCCATCGACGCGATCAACCGCGGCGGGCTCCACCGGTACCTGACAAAGCCGTGGGATGTCTGGGAGGTCCGCCAGATCCTGGCGGAGGCGGTCACCCGCGTGCAGCTCGAGCGCACGGTGACGGCGCTCCGCGCCACCATCGCGGAGCGCAACCGCATGGTGACCCTCGGGTTCATCCGGGCGCGCATCCTCTACGACCTCGCCAACGTCACCACGACCCTGCTCATGACGAGCTCCAACCTGGAGCACGATCTGAAGAGCGCCGTTCCCCACCTTCCGCCGGTGCTGCAGGATAGCGTGGAGCAGGAGATGGGCGAGCTGCGGCGCGCGCTCGGCTACCTCGTCGAGCTCCACGACAAGACGCGGACCATCCTCACCCGGCCGGTGCCCGGCCTGCACTCGGTGGCCGGCATCGTCGGCGAGGCCATCGAGCTCGTCCGCCCCGAGGTGGGCCGCGTCGCGCGGTTCGAGACGAACCTCGACGAGGACCTCCTCACCTGGGTCGACCGCACCGACCTCATCCGCATCCTGCTCAACCTGTTCCAGAACGCGCGCCGCGCGATCGAGACCGCTGGCGCCCCGGGCGAGATCCGGATCGACGCCACGCGCGAAGGCGACGCGGTCCGAATCGTCGTCTCGGACAGCGGAGAGGGGATCCCCCTCGACGAGCACGAACGTGTGTTCCGCCCCGAGGCCTCGTTGCGCTCCCGCTCGCAGGGAACCGGCCTCGGCCTCCCGATCTGCCGCGAGCTCGCCCGCGCCAACCGCGGCGAGATCACGCTCCTGGGCGAGGGCCCCCTCCCCGGGGCCGCCTTCTGCCTCCTGTTTCCGTCTCACGCGCCGGAGGTGAACGATGGCTGAGCATTCCCGACCCGTCGTCCGTGGTCTCTCGGACAAGTGGGCCACCGTGGCCCAGGACGACACGATGGTCCTCGGCGATTCCGCCTCTCTCGGGGTGCTCCCGAACGACATGGCACCCCTCCCCGGGCGCGAACCCATCGCCCCGAGCGTGGGCGGCATCCTGCAGGGGCTCCTCGCCGGCAGCCTCGCGGAGGCGGCGCCTTCAGAGCCGCCGTCCATCGAGCTCATGACGGACATCGCGCGGATCGAGGCGCGGATCCGCTCCCTGGCCGCCCAGGAGGCCCAGGCGATCGTGCGGACCGCCGGCGGCATCGTTCGCGGTCGCCTCGTCGCCGCGTTGTCCGACGGGTCGTTCCCGCTCCAGCTCGCGTCCGGCTCGCCCATCCCCGACGCGCCCTTCGAGCTCGAGCTGCAGGGCTACAACTCCGTCTACCGCTTCGGCGTCAAGCGCCTGCTCCGCATGGGGGATCGCGTCGCGGTGCCGCTCCCCGCGTGCCTGGAGCGGCTGCAGCACCGGAAGTCGCGTCGCGCCGACGCGCCCGCGAACCTCGTCATCAGCTTCCCCCACCCGGTGTTCGCCGAGCTCCAGGTGCGCCGGGCCGTGCGCGACGTGTCTCGGCACGGCGTGAGCTTCGAGACCCGCGTCGATCAGGACATCCTGTGCGCGGGCCTGCGGCTCCACGACGTCGTCCTGACCACGCAGCACGGCGCCACCCTGCACTTCGACGGCGAGGTCCGCATCGTGCACCCGCCCCGGGACGGTCGCGGCGCCGCCTGCGGGGTCCGCCTCACGCCACGGTCCGTGCCCGATGCCACGCGCTGGGGCCAGCTCGTCGGTACGGCGCTCAACCCGCACACGCGCCTCGGCGCCACGTGGAGCGAGGACACCTGGGAGCTCTACACCGCCTCGGGCTACTTCAGCCTCTCGGGCAAGTCGCAGGCCCACTTCGGCACCCTCAAGGGCCCCTTCGCGTCGGTCACCCGCAAGGTCGACTCCGCGCCGCAGGTGGGCTGCCAGGTGGTGTGGCCCTCCGAGCGCGGGGTGGAGGCGTCCCTCTCCCTCCTCAAGGTCTACGAGCACACTTGGTTCGGCTTCCAGATGGCCAAGCTGAAGGGGGCGCCGCCGGACGGCGCCTCGGGCCGCCAGGTGCTCCGGGACATCCACCTCCGCGCCTACGAGCACGCCCAGGCGGACCCCGAATTGCGCTGGACCACCGCGCTCGTGCAGGCCACGGCCCAGTGGAGCAAGCTCGTCCACTACGACCTCCCCCACCGCTACCTCCACAGCGGCCTCTCCGCGGTGGTCGACTTCCACGCCCTCGAGATCGACGTCCCGGCTCGCCCGCCGCGTTCACCGGACGAGAACGTGGGGTTCGCGACCCTGCACGAGCGCGAGGCCCTGCTCGAGGCGCTGGTTCCCCGCCGGCCCCTCGTCTACCGTGAGGCCCTCGACCTCGTCCCCGAGCGCTTCGGCCTCGAGAAGCTCCGGGGCGAGTGGTCCGCCGCGGGCTTGACGCGCGAGCGGGACTTGTTGGTGGCGCGTCGGGGCGGGCGGATGATCGCCGCCGCCACCGTCGAGTCGGCCGATCCCGGACTCCACTTGTTCAACCTGCTCGATCTGGTGCGTCTCTACGCGATCTCGGTCGACGGGGCCTCGGCCTTTCCGGCGCTCCTCGACGCCGCCTCGGCCTGGTACCGCGCGCGGGGCCGGGCCTCGTTCACGTGCCTCCTGGAAGAGGAAAGCACGGACTGCGCTGTCAAATTTTCCCCACGAGACCTGGGTGCTGGCGCGCTGACCGTCCTTTCTACAGAGTTGCTTCCGAGCTTCCTGGAACACGTCACCGAGGTTACGGCTCCCAGGCTGACTCGGGACTGACTTCGTGGACACGTCGATTCCAAGGCGTCGGGAGGTGAGCTGCCTCGCGCTCACGTTCTTCTACGACTACCTCGAGTCTCACGGGATTCCCCGGCGGGACCTCCAGGCGGATCTTCCGTATGCGCCCGCGTGGTTGGACGATCGGCTGAACTGGATCGACTTCGACACGTTCCGGGTGATGGAGGGCCGGGTCGCGCGGATGTTTCCCGGCGTACCCGACCTGTTCTACGACATCGGCCTCACCTTCGCCGCCACCAAGGGGCTCGGGTTCGTCCGCGTTGTCATGCGCGGCCTGTTCTCGCCTTCCCAGATGTACGCTCGCTTCCCCACGCTGGTCGAGCGGTTCCTCTTCCCCTTCGTGAAGATCCGGATCGAGCAGGTCGATCCCACGCGCGTCCGCGCCCACTACACCTTCTCCCCCGAGGTCACCCCGAGCGAGGCCTTCCTCGACACCGTCCGGGGCGTCCTCGCCGGCGTGCCGCCGTTCATGGGGGCGCCCCCCGCGAACGTCCGCATGATCCGGGAGAGCGCGCACGACGTCGTGTTCGACATCGTGCTCACCGAGTGGACCGGGGTGGGCGCGCGCCTCGCCGGAACCTGGAAGCGCATCACCACGATCCCTCGCCAGCGGTTCCTGAACCTGGGCGAGGCGGCGTCGGAGCTGGAGGAGGCCAACCACCTGCTCCAGGAGAAGCTGACGGCGCTCACCGAGGCCAAACGCCAGCTCGATCGCAAGGTGCGCGATCTCACCGTGCTCAACGCGCTCGCGCGCGCCGTGACCAGCGAGATGGACGCCCGGCGCATCCTCCGCAGCGCGGCGAACACCATCTCCGACGGGCTCGGGAAGGTGCCGGTCGCGCTCCTGCTCGTCGACGGCGAGCCGGGCGGATTCGTGCTCGCCGCGCACCGCGGGCTCGCGCAGGGGGAGCTCACGGAGCTCCAGGTCCTCTCCCAGGCGGACGCGCCGGTGACCGTGCGCGTGTCCCGGGCCCCCACCCACGTGCGCCTCGCGGGCCGCACCTGGGCGGCCAACCCGATGCGGAGCCACGACCGGCTCGTGGGGGCGATGCTCATCGGGCTCGACGAGGCGGAGGAGGATCCCGCGCTCCTCGAGTCGATGGCCGGCCAGCTCGCCATCTCCGTCGAGAACGCCCTCTCCTTCCGCGTCATCGCCGACCTCTCCGATCACCTCGAGGTCCGCGTGCGCGAGCGCACCGCCGAGCTCGAGGAGGCGCGTACGTCCCTGCAGGACACCGTGGTGCGCCTCGAGCAGGCCGACCAGGCCAAGGACCGATTCTTCACCAACGTCAGCCACGACTTCCTGACGCCGCTCACGCTCATCATCGCGCCACTCGAGGACCTCGAGGCCGAGATCGCCGCCGGTCGCCACGGCGAGGTCGAGGAGACCGTCCGCGCGGCTCGCCAGAACGCGGTGGCGCTCGAACACCTCGTCCGCGAGCTCCTCGACATCGCCAAGTTCGACGCCGGGGCGCTGGCGATGAACCGCGTGGAGCTGGAGCTCTGCGACCTCGTTCAGGACGTGATCAGCACCCTCCGCCCGCTCGGCGACCGCAAGAGCATCACGCTGTACGCGGAGCTCCCCGACGAGCCGGTCTCCGTCCTCGGTGACAAGGCGCTCCTCCGGCGCGTGGTGGTCAACCTCGTCGGGAACGCGATCAAGTACCTGAACTTCCGGGACCGCGTCGTCGTGCGCGTGCGTGTGGAGGGCGAGGTCGCGGTGCTCGAGATCGACGACAACGGCCCCGGCATCGCCCTCGACGAACAAGTCCACATCTTCGAGCGCTTCACGCGCGGGCGCCGGGGGGCGAGCGTCGAGGGGACCGGCCTGGGCCTCGCGATGGCCCGCGACATCGTCCGCGCGCACGAGGGCACCGTCGACGTGACGAGCGAGCCCGGGCACGGCGCGTGCTTCCAGGTGCGTCTGCCGCGGGGGGGCAATGCCGCCCGCGTGTGGACCACGCTAGACACGCCGCCGCTCGCGGAGGCCCACGTCGTCGACGCCGTGGATCTCGACAACGACGTACCCACGCTGCTCGCCATCGAGGGGGGCGATCCGTCCGGGGTCCGTTCGCGAACCCAGGTGCTCGTCGTCGAGGACAACCCGGAGATGCGGGACTTCCTCGTGCGCGTCCTGTCCCGCGACCACCACGTCCGCGCCGTCTCCGACGCGCGGCAGGCGCAGGTCATCATCACGCGGGACATGCCCGATGTCGTCGTCACCGACGTGATGATGGCCCACGTGGACGGGCTCGAGCTCTGCCGCCTGCTCAAGGGCACCGTGGCCACGCGGGCCATCCCCGTCCTGCTCGTGTCCGCGCGGCACGGCTCCGAGGCGGTGCTCCAGGCCTTCGCCGCCGGCGCCGACGACTACATCACCAAGCCGTTCTCCCCCCCGGAGCTGCGCGCCCGGATCAACGCCCAGATCCGCATCCGCCTCCTGGCCACCACGCTGCTGCGCATGGAGAAGCAGTACTCGCTCGGCGTGCTCTCCGCCGGGATCGCCCACGAGATGCTCAACCCGGTCAACGCCGTGGTCAACGCCGTCGGTCCGCTCCGGCGCTCGTTCGATCGCCTGGCGGCGGATTCCCTCTCTCGCGACGCCCGCCAGGCCCAGGCGCTGCTCGACGCCATCGCGGTCTCCGGCCAGCGCATGCACAGCGTCGTCAAGGGGATCCTCGCGTACACCCGCCAGGATCACACGCCCCGGGCCCAGTCGGGCCGCCTCTCCGAGGAGATCGAGGCCGTCCTGACCATCCTGCGGTACCGCATGACCGACGTGACCATCCACCGGCACTACGACTGGGACGAGCCGGTGATGCAGTACCCCGAGTGGATCGACCAGGTGGTGATGAACCTCGTCGTCAATGCGCTCGACGCCGCCGGCGAGCGCGGCGAGATCTGGATCCACACCGAGCGGGTCCTCGACACCGTGTGTATCCGCATCCGGGACACGGGCCCGGGTGTCCCCCCCGAGCTCCGCGAGCGCATCTTCACCCCGTTCTTCACCACCAAGCCGCCGGGCAAGGGCACCGGCCTCGGACTCGCGGTCGCACGCGAGATCGTGGCCATGCACCGCGGCAAGCTCGAGCTCGACCACACCGTGCAGTCGGGCGCCGAATTCGTCGTCACCTTGCCGCTGGAGCGGCCCGCGATGGTGCTCGAGGCCTGAAGGCGCGGGGCCTTGGTCCTCGGGCTCACGCCCGGGTGAGGATCTCCACCCGGTTTCCCCACGGGTCGTCGACGAAGAACCGGCGCACCCCCGCGAGCCGCGTGTCCCACCTCAGCCGGTGGCCAGCGGCCTCGATGCGCTCGGCAAGGGCCTCCAGCGAGGCGCGGTCGGGCGTGGCGAGCCCCACGTGGGCCTTCTGGGCGGGCCGGAAGTCGGAGTCGACCCCGACGTGCAGCTCACGGTCGCCCGCGCGGAACCAGGCCCCTCCGTTCCCCAACGTGTCGCCCGGCTTCGCCAGCTCGGCGAGGCCGAGCAGCGCGCCGTAGAAGGCCCGCGCGGCCTCTTCGCAGCCCGCCGGGGCCGCCATCTGGACGTGGTCGATCGTCAGCATCGTTCCCCCGAGCTCCCCCATCATACCCCGCCCTTTCCCGGGAAGTGGCCCATGCTCCGTTTCGCAGGGGGGACTTCCCGAATCGCCCAGGTGCCTATGATCCATTCGTGCTGCCGGGCGCGCGGGGGGCTCCAAAGGCCCTGGGGGGACTGCGCGCCCGGTAGCACACCTTTCATGGTTCAGCGGTGTATCAGTCGATGTATCAGGGACCTGCTCGTCGCCGGCTGCCTGCTTCGTGGGACGGGTGAACGTCACCGTCGTTTGGGTTAGCTCCCCGGGCACGCTCCCGTAGCTCAGCTGGATAGAGCATCAGATTTCTACTCTGTTGGTCGCAGGTTCGAATCCTGCCGGGGGCGCCATTCGTATTCAGCCTACTCCGAGGCTGGATTACGTACCCAGTCACATACCGCTCCCGATGGTGGCGCAGTTCTACCGCTCGTCGTCGTACCAGTTCTCGACGACGAGCCCAGGAACCCGTCGGAACTCGCGCGTGTTCCGCGTGACCAGAGTCCCCTGATTGGCGAGCGCCACGCCCGCGATCAGGGTGTCCAGCGGACCGATCGGGGTGCCCTCGCCTTCCAGCCCCGCGCGCACCCCGGCGGCCACTCTCGCCTCAGGCGCGCCAAAGGGGAGTAGCGTCACTGCGCCGAGGAGGGTGTCGAGCTGGCGCCGACGCTTCGCGCTGTCGGACGACTTGGCGATTCCGGTCTCAAGCTCGTAGAGCACGATCGTGGGGATGCCGATGTCCGAGGGCGAGGCCTGCAGCATGCGTCGGCCGACGTTCCCCTCTGCCTTGAAGAAGTAGATGAGGCTGTTCGTGTCCAGGACGAACATCAGAATTCCTCTCGCGGCACATCATCGGCGCCGCATCTCCGCAGTTCCTCGGCACACGGCAGGTCCGACCATGCTCCGGCGAGCGAGGCTACCTCGGCTGGCCACTCGGTCTGCATCCGCTCCCGTACGAGCCGCGCGAGCCAAGCGCTCATCGAGAGCCCGGCCTGCTCCGCGGCGGTGCGCATCCGCGCGACGGTGTCGTCGTCCATGTAGATGGTGACCTGGGCCATGCCTGCCTCCGCGTATACGTGCACGTATAAGTGTAGCAGCATGGTGGCTGGCTGCAAGGAGGCGGCGAACGGCACTATCGGCTCCCGACGCTCCAGGCCGTCCCCTCGCACCCCTGCACGCCGATCCGCGGAATAAGCCTTCCCAACAGATCCATCTGCGCAAGGGGCGCCATCCAGCCAACCGCTTCGCAGCCTCGAAGCATCACACTCGGTTCGAATCCAGCCGGAGTCTCGCAGATTACCGGCGTTTGATCGTGCGGCTGGAGTATCCTACTCGCCGCCCATCGGGAGCACTGCGGGCTTGGCGCCCGCAGCCCCGAGCGCCGCCGAGGTGCCGTTTGCGAGAGCATCTACCTGCCGAGCGCCCCAGCGCGTCAGGAGCTCCCAAGCTTGCGGCTCCCCCCTCGTCTGTGGCGGTGCGGCAAGCCCGAGCAACTCGGCCAGCGGCGCCGCGGCGTCGCGTAGCGTGTTGGCTTGGACCCGACGCACGGTCGATGAGGTCCCCTCCATGGCCGCGAGATCGAGGAGCATGGTCACGAGCTCGAACATCGGCAGCCAGTGGAGACTCGCGGGTGGGACTCCCCCGAGCACCGTCGCCAACGCCGCCGGGTTGGCAAGCCGAAAGCGAAGCGCGTTCCCGCTCGGCAACCGCACCACAATGCCGGCCGCCTCGAGCTCCGAGAGCGTCCGCGCTACGTTCCGCTTCGAATGTCCTGCCTCGGCGAGCCCGCCGCGGTGGACCACGCTCCGGGGCGTGCGAGCAGATCGCAAAGTACATCCGCACGGGATCCGACGCCGCAGAGCGCGCGGGCGCGCAGGCGAACCAGCGCTGGGCGATCCATCGGCAACGGGACCGGACGGAGGCGCGGGAGCGGGTCCCAGATCGGGCCAGCAGCGGGCCACCGTGTGCCGGCTACGTGGTTGACCGTCGTGGCGAACGCCTCGAAGTTCACCCGCGCCTGCGTCGGGAGCTTCTTGACCAGCGTGGCCAACCGACCGGCGTTCACGCGGTCGGCGTGGTCGACGCACCACGACAGCACCTGCTCCAACAGGCGCGGGTCTTCGTGCGCCAGGGTGGGCGTGAACGCGAGCAGCGGCTCCAGATCGATCGACGTAGACGAGTGATTGCGAACCACGCCGGGCACCCCGAGCTCGCTCCACAAGCTCCACGCCAGGTCGCCCGCGTCACGTCGGATCCCCTCGCTATACATCGGGATCCTCGACGCCGAGCAAGGCGAGCGCCTGGACGAGCAGGTCCCGGAAGCCCTCCGAGGTGTCATGGGTCCGGCCTCACGCGTGGATCGAGTTGCCTTCAAGCTGTACGCGGCGGTCGATCAGGGGCCGCGTAGCAAACACTTCAAGGACCTCCAGCGGTTGACCCCAGGTCGCGAGGAGCTTCTCGCCTCGGCCCGCAGTCGCACGGTGAGGCCGGCGTAGTGGTGTGAGACGACGCGCTCGGAGAATCCCGGCGGCAGGCCGAACCGCAGCAGGTCGGTCGGGCCGGCGTTGAGCCAGTCATCGGCGAGGTCGAGGGCTCTTCCCACCTCGGCGATCGCGGCGGCCAACGGAACGGGCCCCCATCGTGGGGCGCGGAGGCTCAGGCCAGTCGCCTCGCATAGACTCCCACCGTGCACCTCTCGTTCTTGTTCGCCACCGCGTTCGCGGCAACGCTCTCCCTGCCCCCCGAGAGCGATCCGTCGGTGTGGTCGAGCGCGGCGCGCCTCGCCGGACTCACGCTCGCGCCGGCGGGATCTCCGGCCGAGGTGGTCTGCTTGACGACGAATGGAGCGTGGCAGCTCCGGGTGGAGGGCCTCGACGGGCAGGTGCGGTCGGTGACGGTGGGCATCCCCGCGACCTCCGCGGGACGCGAGGACGTCGTGTGGCTGGCTTCGAGCCTGCTAGCGGCCGTCGTTGCGGAGGGGGGCGGCGTGCGCCCGACCCTCGCGCCGATGGTCCCGACAGCAACGCCGCCGAGAAAGGCGACGTCTCAGCGGACCGCCGCTCCTCCGCCGCCCGCCGTCCCACCGGTTGCGCGCACTCCCAGGGGTTCCGCGGCGCCGCCTCCCCCGCCCGCCGCGGTGATTCCGCCCGCCACGGCGACACGACCGGACCCCGCGGCGACACAACCGCCCGCGGTGACACAACCGACCCCCGCGGCGACACAACCGCCTGCCATGGCGACACAACCGACGCTCGCGATGCGTCTGCCCGCCGCGCCGCCGCCAGCCGCCGCCGCCGTGGCCCCTTCGCCCGACACCCCCAGGCCGGAGGGGGTACCTACGTCGTCCACGGGTGGGGCCCTCGACGCCTCGCTCGCGAACCTCGACACGTCCCCTCTGCTCGCCGCCACCCTTCCTTTTCCTCCCTCGCCCGTCGCGGCCTCCGACGCGCCCACGGCGAGCGCCGAGGTACCACCCCTCCCGCGCCTCCGCCTCCAGGTCGCGGTCGGCCCGGCGCTCGTCCTGCGCCCGTCGCTCGCGCCCGCCCTCGGCGTGCCCGTCGGCGCCGGGCTCCTGGTCGACGGCCGCGACTGGTTCTTCGTCGAGGCCGCCCCGCTGACGGACCGGACGCTCAACGCCCTCGGCGCCCTCGGCGACGACAGGCGCGTCGAGACCGTCGAGGTGCGCGCGGGCTACGCGTGGTGCCCCGATCGTGCGTTTGCACCGATGTTCGGCGCGGTCGCGGGGGTGTCCGTGCGCTCCTGGTACGAGGAGGACACCCGCGTCCACGCCGCCGCCATCCCGGTGGTCGGCGCAGAGGGCGGCGCGGTCCTCCGGCTAACTCCGGCGATGGCGCTTCGGGCGACGGCACGCTTCGAAGGAGACCTCGCCCTCACCACGGTGTCCGTCGGAGACGCGCCGGCGGTTCCGCTCTCGCGTTGGCAGCCGAGCCTCGGAATCTCGCTGATCGCACACGTTCCGTGATCGCTTTGCCGACCTGTCTTCTCTGATCGTTCGTGGAAGCCCCCTCCGCCATCCTGCTCGATGCCGTACGCCGCGACGACGACGCCGCGCGCGTCGCGTTCGTGCGAACCTGGGGGCCGGTCGTGCTCCGGTGGTGCGCCCGGCTCGGCGGGCCGGGGATCGATCCCGAGGACATCGCGCACGATGTGATCCTGCGAGTGCTCGGCAACCTCGGCCAGCTGCGGGCACCCGAGGCCTTTCCCACGTGGCTCTTCCAGATCACGCGGCGGGAGGTCCAGCGCCATCGCCGCCGCGCGTGGTTCCGCCACTGGCTCCCCGGCGCGTCGGCCGACGCCGTGGATCCGGGCGTGGATCCCATCCGGAACGACATCGTCCGCAAGGTTCAGCTCGCGCTCGACGCCCTGCCCGCCCAGCTCCGCGAGGTCCTCGTCCTCTGCGACCTCGAGGAGCGCCCGGACCCTGAGGTGGCCCTCCTCCTCGGGATCCCCGCCGGCACGGTCAAGAGCCGGCTTCGGCGCGCGCGCGCGGCCTTCGAGGCCGAGGCCCGGCGCCGTCGCATCCCGGAGGAGCGATGATCGAGCGCATCGCCGAGGTGACCGAGCCGACGCCCGAGGCCTGCGAGCGGCTGACGGCGGCGTTCTCGAACCGCTCGACCCGCGATCGTCTCGCGCTGCTTCCCACCCCGCACGCGGACGCCGCGCGGCTCCTCACCCGGCGCCGAGGCCGCGCGCCCTGGCTGCTTCTCCCCGTCGCCCTCGCGATCGCCGTCGCCTTGTCCACCGTGACGCAGCCCTCCTCCACGGTGAGCGCCGAGCTCGACGCCGCGGACGCGGTCGCCCTCGCGCTGACCCCCGAGGTCGCGGTGGTCTACACCGGCGTGGGCATCGTGGACGGGACGCGGGACGCGCCGCGGATCCACTGGGAAGTCGGCGAGCTGAACGTGTCCGTCGCGTCCGGCATCAAGCTCGTCGTCGAGACGGACGAAGGCACCGCGCGGGTGCACGGCACCCGGTTCCGCGTCGTCCGCGACGTGTTCGGCACCACGGTGTCGGTCTCCGAGGGGGAGGTCGCCGTGAGCTGCGGCGCGGTCCTCCTCGGCCCCGGCGAATCCCGCACGTGCCCACCGCTCCGCCCCGCCGGCCTCCTGGCCCGGGCGCGCGCGCTCGGCGTTCGCGCCGAAGCCCTCGCGTCCGTACGAAGCGGCCTCGCGCTCGTCGGCGCCGACGACCCGGTTCGTGGGGAGCTCCTCGCGCTGCAAGCCCAGCTCCACGCCGAAGACGGCAACCCGGAGGCCGCGCGCACCGCCGCGCGCCTCTACCTCGCCGGGGGCTACTCCGCGCGAGTGCCCGAGATGCGCCACCTGTTGGAGACCACACCATGAGAATCGCCCTCTTGTTCCTGCGCGCCGGTTGCCCCACCGACGAGGTCGAGTTCCCCGGCCACGACACGGGCGACACGGGCGACACTGACGACACGGGCGACACGGGCGACACGGGCGACTCGGGCGACACGGGCGACACGGGCGACACGGGCGACACCGGCGACATCCCGACCGAGCCCTCGATCGACGACGCGGACCTCGTCCTCGCCGGTACCGACACCTGGGGCTACTCCGGCTGGTCCCTCTCGACCGCCGGGGACCTCGACGGTGACGGCCTTCCGGACCTCATCGTGGGCGCCGCCAACGAATCGACGGGCGCCGCGCACGCCGGGGCGGCGTACCTCGTCACGGCGGCCAACCTCCTCGCGGCCGACCCGACGGTGGACCACGCGCTCCCAACCATCGGCCGGCAGCTCGTCGGCGACGGATCCTTCTCCGGCGCGGGTATCGACGTCGCGGGTGGTGGAGACGTCGACGGAGACGGCCTCGCGGACGTGATCGTGGCCTCGTTCCACAACGGCTACGACACCGGGTTCAACGGCGTCCACGTCTTCCGGAACCCGGCCACGGGCGCCGGCCTGTCGGGCAGCGTGAACGATGCCGAAGCCAGCTTCGCGTGCGCCGGCTCCCGCGCCAGCGGGTCCGTCGCGTTCGGTGGGGATCCGGACGGGGACGGCCGCGAGGACGTGCTGATCGGATGCCCGTGGGACGGCGACGGCGGCGTCGTCTACGTCTTGGACGCCAGCACGTCCGGCCTACAGGGTGCCGCCGACGCGACGAGCAGCTTCGACTACGGGGTCGCGGGCTACTTCGCCGGCGAGACGGTGACGACGGTGGGCGATGTCGACGGGGACGGCCTCGAGGATCTCGGGGTGGGCGGGTTCGACCTCGACGCGTCGGCGACGCACGGGCGCTCCTGGGTCGTCGTGGACCACGACGCGGGCGACCACGCCCTGAGCGACCAGGCGCACACGCTCGTCAGCGAGACCGCCGGCGACTGGGGCGGATACCAGCTCGCGGGCGCGGGAGACGCGGACGGGGACGGTCGCGACGACGTGATTGTCACCGTGTTCGAGAGCGACTTCGGGGCCGACAACGGCGGGGCCTTCCTGCTGCTCTCCGGCTTGACATGGGCGGCGGGTGCCACCACCTCGCTCCCGGACGGCGTGACCTTGACGGTGTACGGCACCGAGGTCGACGCTTTCGTCGGGTTCGGCCCCACACCGGTCGGCGACGTCGACGGGGACGGCGAACGAGACCTGCTCGTCGGGGGCATGGCCGGGTGGCTGTACTACGGGCCGTTCGGGACGGGCACGGTCCCGATCTCGGCAGTGGCGGACCACATCACGGGCCTGTCGGCCTACGGCACGGCGGGGCTCGCCGGCCTCGGGGACATCGACGCGGACGGCTTCGACGACTTCGCCGTGGGCGACGGGGGCGCGGACACGGACGCGCTGGGCGGAGGGAAGACCTACCTCTTCTACGGCGCCCCGCGATAGGCGCGCGGGCGCCACTTCGTGCCGGCTCCGCGGCCGAGATGCGCCGTCAGTGCGGCTGGATCACCGGCAAGCGGTCGCCCGCGATCGCAGCCCGGTAGTCACGCACCCCGGCGCTGTCGGGCGCGATGGCGGCGGCCACGTCGAGCGCCGAGGCGAGCGCGCTCTCGTGGATGTCGACCTCGGTGACGTACATCCCCGCGGCGTAGAGCCCCCCGGTGCCCTGGAGCGTCGCGATTCGCTTCTGCATGGCGATGCTCGCGGGCGTGACGATCAGGTGCTCGAAGGGGCGCGCGTAGTGGACGTCGGCGGGCATCGGGCGCCCGTCGGGGAGCCAGGTGCGGAACACCGGGCGGCGCTCGAGCCAGCCACACCACTCGGTGAGGAACGCCTCGCCGTCGCGGTGGAACTGGTTGATGAGACACCAGTCACGCGGATCCGCCGGCATGTACGCCGGGTCCGAGTGGATGACGATGTGGGTCGGAAAGGTGCGGACCGGCTCGATCGCCGCGCGCCACTCGGGCCACCCGTCGAGCAGCGCCACCGCGTGCTGGCCGGGGAGCGCGAGGATCACCCGGTCGAAGCGCTCGACACCGGCCGAGGACGTGACCTCGACGCCGGCCCTCGTCGAGGACTGCACGGGGCGGAGCGCCGTGACGGGGCACGCGGTGCGCACCTCGACGCCCGTGAGCGCCGCGGTGACCGACGCGACGTATGCCGTGGTGCCTCCGTGCACGTCATAGGCGACGGTGACCCCCTTCGGGAGCACGCCCACCACGTCGCAGATGGGGAACCCACCGATCACCGCGGACGAGGCTCCCCAGTTCGCGCCGAAGAAGGGCTGGAGGAAGCCGGATGCGAAGTCCTTCGGAAGGAGGGGATGGGTGTACTCGGCGAGCGTGAGCTCCCAGCGCTCTTCCTCCACGATCTTCCGGGTGAGCTCCTTGAACAGCGCGAGCCCGACCAGGTAGGGCAACTTGCGCGGGTTCAGGAGCAGTCGCGCAACATGGCGCAGGCTCCGAGGCGGGAGGACGAACGTGGTGCCCTCGGCCTCCCAGGTGAGGCTCGCGTCGGAGTGGAAGCTCCGCACGGGCACGCCGTGGAGCGCGAGCCACGCCATCGTGCGCCGGTGGCTCGGGAGCATGAGGTACTTGAAGCCCGTCTCGGCGTGGACGGTGACGCCGTCGACCTCGATGGGCAGCGACCGGGCGTGGCCGCCGAGGATCGGTTCCCGCTCGAAGAGCGTGACGCGCGCGTCGTCTCGCAGGAGGCGCGCGCAGGCGAGGCCGGCCCCGCCGGCGCCGATGACGGCGATGTTCATGCGGCACCGGCGGCGTCGGCCCCACGCAGGTCGCGCAGGACCGCCGCGGCGGCGAGACGGCCGGAGACGCCCATGACGCCGCCACCCGGGTGGGTGCTCGCGCCGGTGGCGTAGATCCGCGGCGCGAGGCGGTAGTCGGCGTACCCCCAGGCGGGCCGCGAGGTGAGGAGGCGATCGGGGGTCATGGGTAGATGCATGAGGTTGGCACGGGCGAGATCGAGCTCGCGCTCCATCGCGACGGGCGAGCTGAAGCGCCGCTCGCGGATGCTCGCACGGAGGCCCGGCGCGTACGCGGCCACCACGTCGAGGATGCGCTCCGTCTCGGAGTCGGCGATGTCCTCCCAGGCCCGACCGTCCGCGAGCGCGTAGGGGTACCACTGCGCCCACAGCGCCAGCACGTGGCGGCCGGGCGGGGCGCGGGTGGGGTCGAAGGCGGTCGCGGAGGTGATCGCGACGGCGGGCTCGCGCGCCGGACGGCCGGCGAGGAAGTCGGCGTGCGCGCGGTCGAGGTGGTCGGGGCTCGGGCAGAAGAGCTGCACGGCGCGGTGGGCGTCGGCGCCGCCGTCCGGGAGCGCCGGGTAGGTCGGCAGCCCGTCGGTCGCGAGGTGCAGCGTCACGCCGCAGCCATTGCCGAGCGGGACCGACCCGAGGCGCGCGGACGCGCGGGCGGGGAGCGCGTCACCGAGCAGGCGGAGCGTGGTCTTGAGGTGGGTCGCCATGACGACGGCGCGGGCGCTCAGCGCGCCGCCGTCGGTAATCACCTCGACGCCATCGGCCGTGCGCCGCACGTTGCGCGCCGGCTCGCCGGGGAGCACGGTGGCGCCGAGCGCCGCGAGCTTCCGGTCAAGGGCGTCGGCGAGCGCGCCGGAGCCGCCCCGCGGCGCCGGGTTCCCCCACGCGTGGCTCATCGCCCACCAGAGCAGCGTCGCGCCCGCGCCGGCGGTGTCGGTGGGCACGCCCGTCTGCGCCGCGGAGAACGCGAGCGCGGCCTGCAGGCGGGGATCGCGGAAGTACCTCCGGAGGAGCGCGCGAGGAGAGGACGCGAGCCCCGTGACGAGCTCGATCGCGCCCGGGCCGCCCCGGCGGAGCTGGGCCCAGAGGTGTCCGGCGGCGGCGGGGAGCGAGGCGGGGGAGGTGAAGAGATCGAGGAAAAGCGGCGCGACCGGCGCCCACGTGCGTACGAAGCGGCGGTACGCCTCGGCGTCCTCGGGTGAGACACGCGCGATGCTCTCGCAGGTGCGGTCGAGGTCACGCCAGAATTGGATCGCCGTGCCGTCCGGGAACATCGCGACGTACATCGGATCGAACTCGAGGTACTCGAGCCCGTGCTCGGCCAGCCCCAGCTCCTCCGCGATGCCGGTCTGCTTGAAGACGACGTGCGCGCTCGCGCCCAGGTCCGCGCGGTGTCTTGGCCAGAGCTCGATGGTTCCGGCGGCGCCCCCCAGGTTGGATCGGCGCTCCAGCACCGCGACGCGCAATCCGGCGCGCGCGAGGTATGCGGCGGCGATCAGGCCGTTGTGCCCCGCGCCCACCACCACCACGTCGTAGTCGGCCAAGCGCACTCCCAACCAGGCCTACCGTCTAACCGAACGCGCAATCATCGTTGGTTACGGAAATCACGTCCGCTCTGGTTCCGCCGGGAGATGCGCCAGAGAAGCTCGCTCTCACCGCCGCGTCCGATGGCGCCCTCCGCCGTCTGGAGCGCCGGGGAGTCGGCCAACGCGGGGGATCCGGCCGAGAGCGAGAAGTCGAGGCTGCTGTCCGGATCGTAGCAGCGAAGACCGTCGGTCTCGGGGCGGTCGGCGTTGTGACAGTGGCTGCAATTCGCGTGGAGGTAGCCCAGGGCGCGCTGATCGAGATCGTCGCCGGGCACCGTGGGCGCAGCGATCGGCTCGCTGAGCTTGCCCGCCGAAGCGAGATCGGCGAGGCCGTACCCCTCGCCCGCGGAGAGCTGGATGGCCGAGAACCCAAGGACGAAGCTCGCCCGCCCGCCGTGACAGCCGCCGCACGTCTCGGCGGCGGGCACGTCGTGGGCGGTTCCCCGCGCGTCGGGCTCCCCCGGGAGGGTCGGCGTGGCATCGGTGTCGTCCTCGTTCCAGAGGTAGGCCACCCCCACCCAATCGGCGTCCCCCGGCCCCACCTTCTCGAGGAGCCTCGTCTCGACGCGCACGCCGTCGCGCACACACCGCGGCACGCCGCGAGCGTGACCGTGGCGCGACGAACGAGGAACGACGTTCAGCCGGCCAGCGGCACGACGCTGGTCCCGGCGATGACGTAGAGGCGGTCCCCCCGCGTGGGCCGCACCGCCACGCCCCCGGTGAAGGTCCCGAAGGCGGGGAGCACACCCACCTCGGGCCCGACGTGAAAGCAGGGCAGGCGCAGGGCGTCGGTGCGCCCGCGGAGCCACGCCATCGGGTGGAGGTGCCCCGCCCAGGTGTAGGCGCCCGAGGTGGGCTCGGGCGCGTGGGTGAACGCGTAGCCGTCCTCGCGGAGGGTCCCGACGTGGTCCGCGATGTCCCAGGATCGAGGGAGCACGGGCACGTGCCGATCGTGGTTGCCACGGACCAGCACCGTCGGCACCGCGCAGCGCACGCGCCAGTGGGCCACCGCCTCGATCACCGAGGGGGCGAGGGCGCCGTGGACGAGATCCCCGAGTACGAGGAGGCGACTTGCGCCAGTGCGGAGGAGGGCGCGTTCGAGGCGCGCGAGGTCGTCGTCCAGGATGGCCGTCGGGATGGGGATGCCGTGGGCGTGGAAGGTCTCCCCCTTGCCCCAGTGCAGATCGGCCACGACGAGGGTCTCCGCCGCGGGCCAATACACGGCGCGCTCAGGGAGCAGCTCCACCTCGTGCGGCCCTACGACGATGCCCATTCTTGCTTCATCCGCTCGATGCGGTCGAGTAGCGTCTCCATGGACGCCGCGTCGACCGCGAGACGCTCGACCACGAGGGGAAACGCCAGCGGGCTCGGTCGAGATGTATCGACACATTCGAGGGCGTGGGCGGCGAGCCGGTCGAGAACCGACTGGAGTCGATCCCGCTCGAACTGCTGCTCCACGACCTCGCGCCGCGCCTGCAGAAGGAGCAGGTTACCCGGGTCGTAGCGGGTGAACACATCGTAGAGCAGGGACGCGCTCGACTGCACCTGGCGCATGGTGCGGCGCGCGTGCGCCGGCCCGGTCAACACGAGCCCCGCCACGCGCGCGATCTCCCGGAAGCGGCGACGCATGAGCTCGCTGATGTTCACGCTCGCGATGATGTCGTCCACGAGCCCATCGCGGGTGAACACCGCGGGATCGAGCAGATCCGCGAACGGGTAGGCCTCGTGGGTCAGGAGCTCGAGCCCGTGGTCGTTGACCGCGATGGAGAAGGTGGCGGGCACCCGACGCCCGAGCCGCAACGCGAGCAGGGCGGCGAGCCCCTCGTGCACCCGGCGCCCCTCGAAGGGGTAGAGGAAGAGGTGGTGGCCCTCTCGGGTGACACATCGCTCGGCGAGTACGCGGTCCGCCGCGGGGAGCCGCGAGATTCGCCGCTGCGCCGCGAACACCGGCTCCGCCGCGACGAGCTCGGGGTGCTCGATCCGCCCCTCGCGCACGTTGTCGAGGAGGCGACGCACCGCGTGGCCGAGCGAGCCGGAGATCGGGAGCTTGTTGCCCGGCCAGTGCGGTGTGTTGGTCGTGCGTTGCTTCGCGGGGCGCGCCCAGGCGACGAGGTCCTTGATGCGCACGAGCTCGAGGGTCTGTCCCGCGAACACGAAGCGGTCACCGACCTTGAGCCGGGTGATGAAGTTCTCGTCGATGCTCCCGATCGCCCCGCCACCGAGCCTCCGCACCTGGATCGTGGCATCGCCGAGGATGGTGCCGACGTTGGCGCGGTGAAGCTTGGCGATGCCGAGGTCGGGGACGCCGTAGCGGCCCTCCACGCCCATCACGCGGTGGTACTCGGGGTAGGCGCCGAGCGTGGCGCCGCCGTCCCGCACCAGGGCCAGCGCCCAGCCGAGCTCGTCGGAAGTGAGGGCTCGGTAGGACCACGCCCCGCGCACCTCCGCGAGGATGCCCTCCTCGGTGAACCCGCCGCCGAGCGCGCACGTGACGAGGTGCTGCGCCAGGGCGTCGAGCGGCTTGGCTAGGGGATTGCGCGCCTCGACCTCGCCGTGCGCGAGGGCGTCCCGCACCGCGGCGATCTCGACCAGCTCGAAGGTGTTCGTCGGGACGCAGGTGACGCGGCACGTCGCGCCGGGGCGATGGCCCGAGCGGCCTGCCCGCTGGGTGAGCCGCGCGATCCCCTTCGGCGAGCCGATCTGGACCACCCGCTCGATGGGCGTGAGATCGACGCCGAGATCCAGCGAAGCCGTGCACACGACGAGCCGGAGCAGGCCGCTCTTCAGCCCGGCCTCCACGCGCTCGCGCTCCTCCCGATCCACGGACCCGTGATGCAGCCCCATGTGGTCGATCCACTCGGGGCGCCGCGAGAGGATCTCCTGGAACCACCGCTCGGCCTGGGACCGCGTGTTGGTGAACACGAGCGTCGGCACCTCGGGGTCGAGTGACTCCACGAGCCGGGGGACCATCTGGATGCCGAGGTGTCCGGCCCACGGGAAGGCGTCGACCGACGCGGGGATCAGGGTGTCGATCACGATGGGGCGGGGAATGTCCGCGCGCACGATGGTCGCGGTGGCGTGGGTGCCGACCGCGGCCTGGGCGGCCTCGCCGGCGTTGCCGACGGTCGCGGTGAGCGCCCACGTGCGCAGGTCCGGCGCGAACCCGCGGAGGCGGGAGAGGGCGAGCTCGATCTGGGTGCCGCGCTTGCTGTCGATGAGCTCGTGCCACTCGTCGACGATGACCGCGCGGAGGTTCGCGAACCGCGCCGCGGCGTCCGGCTCGGTGAGGATGAGCGTGAGGGACTCCGGCGTGGTGACCAGCACCTCCGGCGGGCTCCGCTTCTGACGCACGCGGGTGGCGCTCGATGTATCACCGGTGCGCCCCTCCACCCGGATGGCGAGCCCGAGGGCCTCGACCGGGGCCTTCAGCGCCGCCTCGATGTCGCGCGCCATCGCGCGGAGCGGGCTGATGTAGAGCACGCCGCCGCCGCACGCGGCGATCTCCGCGAGCGGCCCGAGGTAGGCGGCGTAGGTCTTCCCCGCGCCGGTCGGCACCTGGACGATGCCGCTCTCCCCGCGGAGATAGGCCGCCCAGGCCTCCTCCTGGAAGGGCATGGGGGTCCACCCACGGGTCGTGAACCAGCCACGCAGGCGCTCGAGCGCGTCCAGGGGGCTCCCCGACGGCGCCGGCGCCGCCTCTCGCTTCGCGCGCGCCACGCCTACGCCCGCACGCGGAGGAGGGCCCGGAGCGAGTCCAGCGTGTCGGCATCCGCGGGCACCTTGTCGCGCCGCCACCGGAGGATGCGGGGGAACCGCACGGCCACACCGGACTTGTGGCGTGGGGACGGGGCGATCCCCTCGAAGGCGAGCTCGAAGACGTGCACCGGCTCGACCGACCGCACCGGCCCGAAGCGCTCGATCGTGTGGCGGCGGATCCACCGATCGAGCTCGTCGATCTCGACGTTGGTGAGCCCGGAGTACGCCTTCGCGACCGGGAGGAGCGTGTCGTCCTGCCACACCGCGAACGTATAGTCCGTGAACAGCCCCGCGCGCTTGCCGTGCCCCGCCTGGGCGTACACGAGCACGCCGTCCATCGTCAGCGGCGCGATCTTCCACTTCCACCACGGGCCGCGCGTCCGCCCGACCCCGTATGGCGAGTCGCGCCGCTTGAGGAGGAGCCCCTCCACGCCCCGCTCGCGCGCGCCCGCCCGGGATGCACCGAGGCCCTCCCAACCCGGCGCCCGCACCTCCTCCGAGAGCCGCAGCGTCGGCGCGAGCGGCGCCACCAGCTCGGCGAGCCGCTCCCGCCGCTCCGAGAGGGGCCGCTCGCGGAGATCGTCGCCACCCGCCTCCAGCACGTCGAACGCGACGAGCACCACCGGCGCCGCGTCCAGCACGCGCTTGTCGAGCTTCTTGCGTCCGATGCGCGTCTGGAGGTCCGCGAACGGGAGCGGCTCCTCGCCGCGCCAGGCCATCAGCTCGCCGTCGAGGACCGTCCCGACGGGGAGGAGCGCCGCCGCGCCCGCGACCTCGGGAAACGTGTCCGTGACGAGCTCCTCACCGCGCGACCAGATCGCGAGGGTGCCCTCGCGGCGGATCACCTGGGCGCGGATGCCGTCCCACTTCCACTCCGCGAGCCACCCCGACACATCGCCCAGCGCGGCGGGATCCCCCTCGAGCGGGCTCGCGAGGAAGAACGGGTAGGGGCGGGTGCGGTCCTCGGTGGCGCGCTCGGCGTCGAGGAGACCGAGCCACGCCTCCGGGGTCGGCTCCCAGCTCCCCATCAGGCGGTGCGCGAGCGTGGCCGGCGACACCCCCGCCACCTCGGCGAGCGCGCGGACCACGAGCGTGCGGGAGACCCCGACCCGGAAGGCACCGGTGAGGAGCTTGTTGAGCACGAAGCGCTCGCGGCCCGGAAGCGCCGCCCACCACGCCCGCAGGGCGGCCTCGCGAGCCGGGGAGTCGAGCGTCGGGAGGGCGACGATGCGGGTGAGCCACACGTGGAGCGGGAGGTCGCCCTCGTCGTGCGTGTCGGGCTCGTGGTCGACGAGCAACGCGAGGGTCTCCGCGAGATCGCCGACCGCCGTGTAGCACTCGGCGAGCATCCACTCCGGGTGACCCGTGGCGGCGACGGCGGCGCTCCGAAGGTCCTTCGTCGGGACGAGCCGCCGGATCCGGTTGCCGGTGAGGAACCAGAGCGCCCACGCCGCGTCGGCCGGAGGGGCGGCTCGGAACCACGCCACCATCGCCTCGACCTTCCGGTTGGTGGACGTGGTCTGGTCGAGGGCGTCGTAGAGGTCCGCGAAGCGCCTCATGTCCCCGCCTCGTGGAGGTCCTCGGCGGCGGCCTCCGCGGCGGGCTCGCCCCCGAGCTCGTCGGTCTCCCCCTCCCACGCCGTCGGGAGGGTCTGCGCGTCGAGGCCCTGCTCGCGGAGCCACCGCACCAGAGGCTCGGTGCTCCCGTGGGTCACGAGGATCCGCTCCGCCTCGGACTCCGCCACCGTCTCGAGGAGCGCGGGCCAATCGGCGTGGTCGGAGAGCACGAAGCCGCGGTCCACCGATTGGCGGCGCCGCGTACCACGCACCCGTATCCACCCCGATGCCAGCGCGGTCTCCGCGGCGGGGAACCGCTTCATCCACGGGCTTCCGCGGGAGCCGGGCGTACCGATCACGAGATCCCCGGCGAAGCGGTGGCCCGCGGGAGCGTCGGCCACCAGGCGGGTGGGCAGCATCGCGACCCCGGCCTCCCGGTACAGGTCCACGATCGGCGCGATGGCGCCGTGCAGGTAGACCTCCCGGTCGGTGAGGCGCGCCAGCTCGGCGAGGATGCGCTGGGACTTCCCGAGGGCGTAGGCGAACAGGACGGCCGGACGCCCGGCGGCCCGCGTGCCGTCCCACCACGCGAGGATCTCGGCGGCGACACGTTCCGGTGGATCCCACCGGTAGATGGGGAGGCCGAACGTGGCCTCGGTGACGAACGTGTCGCACCGGATCGGCTCGAACGGCGCGCACGTGGGGTCGGGCGCCCGCTTGTAGTCGCCGGAGACCACCCACACCTCCCCCCGGTGGGCGATGCGGAGCTGGGCGGACCCGAGCACGTGCCCGGCGGGGTGGAGGGAGACGTCGACCTCGCCGATCCGGCGCACCTCGCCGTAGGCGATCGTCTCGATGGCCGCGTCGGGGCCGAGCCGCCGACGGAGGATCGGGAGCGAGGGGGCGGTAGCGAGGTAGTGGGCCATCCCGGGGCGCGCGTGGTCGGCGTGCGCGTGGGTGAGGACGGCGCGCTCGACCGGCCCCCAGGGATCGACGTGGAAGCCGCCCGGCTCACACCAGAGCCCCGCGGACGTCGGCCGCAACAGTGCTTCGCCGCTCCCCATCGCCCCTCTCTATCCGACCTCGTGCCCCGACCACCGCGGGCCCCCTCCCCCACGATACATCCGCGCGATACATCCTCGAATGTCTGCCGAAACACCCGCCACCGTCCGCCTCGACCGGTGGCTGATCGCCGCCCGGATGTTCAAGACCCGCCCGCTCGCGCAGGAGGCGTGTGACGGCGGCCACGTCACGGTCAACGACCGTGCGGCCGCGCCCGCGCGCGCCGTGAAGACGGGCGACATCATCGTGGCCCTCACCCACGGTGGAAAGCGGATCCTCCGCGTGACCGGGCTCGAGGAGCGCCGCGGCACCGCGGTGCAAGCGCGCACCCTCTACGACGACCTCACGCCGCCGGCGCCCCCCTCCGAGGAGCCCGTCGCCCTTCGCGAGCGCGGTGCGGGACGCCCGACCAAGCGGGATCGCCGCTTGACGGACTGGACCAAGGGCCTTCCGTGATGCTCCTGCTCCTCGCCGCGTGTGCGCCGGACGGCGCCTCGTCCGAGGTGACCTACGAGGACTGGCCGGAGCCCACGGAGGTCTTCCCCTGGGTCTACACCCCGCAGGCGGACCTGGAGCCCTACGAGGAGGTGCGCTGGGAGACGGAGACCTGGGATCCCGCCACCGACCCCGAAGAGGTGGGCCTCTACCTCCGGAAGGCCTTCGAGCACCGCACGAGCGCCCCCGTGGAGAGCCTGGCGCACTTCCGGACGATGCGGGGTGCCATGCGTGACACATGGCCCGCCGTGTCGACCGGTGTATCGCTGAGCTTCGTGGGCGACGTGATGTGGATGGGCCAGAACTGGTCGACGTTCGCGCTGCCCGCGAGTGGGCTGCTCGACGGAGACCTCCGGGTCGGCAACCTCGAGACCCCCACCTCCCCCGACCACGCGACCGAGCCCTCCACGCTCGGCCTCTACCGCTACAACGCCCCGCCCGAGCTGCTCGACGGGCTCCCGCTCGACGTGCTCCAGCTCACGAACAACCACAGCCTCGACGTGGAGGACGCCGGCCTGGAGGCGACCCTCGCGGAGGTGGAGGCGCGCCGCCTCCTGGCCACCGGCGTCGACACCCACGTCATCACGGACGTGGAGGGGCGGCGCATCGCCTTTCTCGCCTACAGCTGGGGCGTCAACCGGCGGGACATCACCTCCACGCACGACCTGCACGTCGTGCCGTTCGGGCACCTCGACGCGGAGCCCGACCTCACCGCCCTCGGGGAGGACATCGCCGCCGCGAAGGCCGACGACGCCGACTCGGTCGTGGTGATGGTCCACTGGGGCTTCGAGTACGAGTACTACCCCGACCCGCACTTCCTGCAGATCGGGCGCCGCATCGTCGCGCTCGGCGCCGACCTGATCGTGGGCCAGGGGCCCCACGTCGCCCAGCCGCCCGAGGTCTGCTCCGTGAACGACCCCGCCGTGGTGCCGGGCATCGGCACGTGCAGCCTACGCACGGAGGACGGCGTACCCCGCACCGCCGCCATCCTCTACAGCCTCGGCAACTTCGGCACGACCATGCCGACCCTGCCGTGCCAGGCGGGCATCGTCGCGACGGTGACCCTCGATCCCGACGTGACGGGCCTCGGGTGGCAAGCCGCGGTGACCCTCGACGAGGGCGCCGGCCTCGAGATCCACCCCCTCGCCGACGTGCTCGATGACGCCGACCGTGCCGCCGAGGCCGCCCGCCTGGACGAGCACCTGGGTGTCGGGTGGAAGCGCTGAGCGCCTACCCGCCGACGACGTTCGCCGCCGGCACGAGCACGACGCCGTCGCGCGGGCCCACCTCCACGGTGACCGTGCCGTCGGACTCCACCGCGTACGAGCGATCGCTCCCGACCGGGAACACCTCCACGAGCTCCGTGCCCGGGGCGAAGGACACCGGCATGGCGTTGCCCTCGAAGGCGGTGTGGCTCGGGTGGTCGTCGGACGTGTTGATGACGACGAGCACGCTCTCGCCGTCGTAGCTCCGCTCGAACGCGAGGATGTTCGAGTCCTCCTCGCCGCTCACCCGGTCGGTGACCCATTTGAGCGTGAAGTCACCGCGGCGCAGCGGCGCGTAGGCCTTGCGAAGCGCGGTGAGGCCCGCAGTGTGCTGGAAGAGATCCCCGTCGGTGTCGAAGCCCGACGTCCAGAGCGGCTCGCGGTTCGCGGGGTCGTTGCCGCCGGAGAAGCCCTGCTCAGTGCCGTAGTAGAGCGTCGGGATGCCGTCCTGCGTGAGCAGGTACGTCAGCGCGCTCTTGAGCGCCGGCACGCTGTCCTTGTCGAACAGGAAGCGCGGGATGTCGTGGTTGTCCATGAAGTTGACGAGGATGTCGACGGGCGGCAGGCCCGCGCCGCGATCGTGGGCGACCGTGCCGAAGTTGACCGACCGCGCGTCGAGCAGGGTCTGGATGCGCGTCGTGGGTTGGTTGAACTTGAACACGTCGTCGTAGACCTGGTACTTCTGGGAGAAGTACACGACGCTGTCGACCTCCTGGTCGAACGTGTAGCTGCCGATGAGCTGGTCGTCCCCGTCGAAGCTCTCGCCGAACATCAGGAACTTCTCCTTCCCGATGAGCGAGGCGTGGTCGCGGATCGCGGGGCAGAACTCCTGCCAGAAGTCGTGCTCGACGTGCTTGAGCGTATCGATGCGGAAGCCGTCGAGGTTGGCGGTCTCGATCCAGTAGCCGAACGCGTCGATGAGGGCCGTGCGCACGTCGGGGTGCTCGGTCTTCAGGTCCTTGAGGCCGCCGGGGAAGTCGCCGTACACGACCTGCTCGAAGTCCCCCCAGTTGGTGACACGCCCGCGGCGGTTGTACCAATCCGGGTTGGCGAACTCGGGCGGGTTGGGGAGCACCCGGTTGATCTCGGGCATGTCGACCCAGCCGAGCGGCGCCTCTCCGCTCTCGCCGAGCGAGGTCCACCCCTGCACCCCGCGCGGATCGTAGGCGGGATCCCACTCGGTCACGATGTCCGTCGTGTCCGAGCCGTCGGTGGCGTAGTAGGTCGTGATGTCGGGCTGCCCGTTGCGGTTGATGTCGTAGTAGAAGAGCTGCCCCACGTGGTTCACGACGATGTCGAGCACCACCTTGATGTCGTTGTCGTGCATCACCTGGACCATCTCACGCAGCTTCGGCAGATCCCCCCAGTGCGGGTTGACGTTGAGGAAGTCCTGGGTCCAGTAGCCGTGGTAGCTGCCGTTTCCGGCGTCCTCCTCGACGTTCACGACTACCGGAGAGATCCAAAGCGTCGTGACGCCCAGGGTCTTCAGGTAGTCGACCTTGTCGATGATTCCCTGGTAGTCACCGCCGAGGTAGCGGGAGAGGTTCGACTCGTCGTAGGTGACGTTGTAGTCGTTGTTCACGTCCCCGTTGGCGAAGCGATCGACGAGGAGCTGGTAGATCACCTCGTCGCGCCAGTCCTCGACGTGGTTGGTGATGACCGGCGGCGAGGTGTAGGGCGACGAGTCGACGCAGGCGAAGAGGGCGAGGAGCGTCACGAGCGCCTCCGACGGACGAGGAGGAGGGGGAGGAGCAGGAGGGCGGCGGCGGACTTGTCGGCACCGCAACCGCACGTCGGGCCGAGCGGGTCGTCCACCACGTCCGTGTCGTCCAGGGCGCATTGCTCGTACGCGTCCTCCCGGTTGTGCATGGAGAGCACGTAGGCGCCCGCGCCGAAGCCCAGCATGGGCGCCGGGCCGGCGAAATCGGCGTTCACCGGGTCGAGCAGCTCGGGAAGGATGCGGTTGTTCGCCATGCCCATCGCGGTCACCCACGCCTCGAGGGCGTCGGCCTCGTCGGATCGGCACGAGCGTCGGAGCGCCTCGGCCAGGCGCAGGTCGAGGACGATCCACTCGTGCTCGTCGTAGGTGCTGCCGTCGTCGTTGCGGTGGTAGCCGGTGCCGGAGGCGACCTTCAGCTCACGGTCCCAGGCCGCGAGCGTATTGGTGAAACCCGAGTTGTGGGGTGCCTTGAGGATGCGGAGGTTGTAGACCTCGACCGCCGCGAGATCGAGGTACCCCTCGGCGTCGTCGAGCTCCTCCTTGCTGCCGGCTAGGACCCCGGCGGCGTCCACGAGATGTTCGGGGATCGCGCGCGCGATCTCGACGGCCGCCGAGCGATACGTCTCGGCGCGTGTATCACCGAGGGTCTCGGCGATGTCCGCGGCCGCCCGCAGCCCCGCCACCGCCCATGCGGAGGAGTAGGTGAACTGTTTCTGCTTGCCGTTCCAGTGCCGCTCCCAGATCGAGGAGTCCGGCAGGAGCAGGCCCGTGTTCGGGTCGACGAGGCGCACGAGCACGTCCGCCACGCCGTCGAGCGCGCGCGGCGCCACGTCGTCGAGGAGGGTGGGATCGTTCTCGGCGACGCGGCCGAGCGCCCAGAGGTAGAGCCCGAAGTTGTCGAACTCGATGTTGGGGCCGTCGGCGTCGAGGTCGGTCCACTCGGTGCCGTCCCCGTAGACGCGGCACACGCTCACCGCGTAGTCGGCGTCCCCGACGTAGGAGCGCCACTCGCCGGTCTTGCCTTCCTGGATGAGGAAGCGAAGCGCGGCCGCGGCCTCCTCGGAGTAGCCGGCGGCGTCGAGCGCCGCGATCGCGTAGGCGCCGTCGCGCACCCAGGCGATGTTCCAGATGTGCTGGAAGTCCCCGACCGGTGCCGAGAGCGGCAACGACGCGGGGATCTGGCCGTAGGCATCCCCTTCCTCCGCCACCTGGCCCATCTTCAGGAAGGCGAGCTGTTGGCGATACACCGCCGTCTCGTCCGCGGTGAGGCGGGGGGGCGGGGTGCCGCGCGCGTGGAAGAGCTCCCAGAGGCCGCGCTCGAAGTCCACCCACGCCTCGGGCGCCATCCCGTCAATCCAGTCGTGCCCCACGGTCGAGGTGTGGACGCCCACCCACGCGGTCTCACCCGGCGCGAGCGAAGGAATCGACCAACCGAAGGCGGGCACGAGATCCTCCCCGGAGCCGTTGCAGCCGCCGCCGATCCGGCCGCCGCCGTTCACGGTGTCGTAGACCGACGCACACGACACGTCCGTCGCGCCGGGGGCGGACCAGGAGAGCGATACATCCGAGCCGGCCTCGCTCACGGACTCGGCGCTGATAGACGTGACCGTCTCGGTGCCGCCGACGTGCCAGTTGAGCAGCGCGACGAGCTGGAACTCGGGCGTGCTGCTCGTCCCGTTGTTGGTGATCCGCGCGACCTGCGCGAGCCCGAACCCGCCCATCGACATCGGCGCGAAATCGAACTCGGTGATGGAGAGGTCCCCGTACGTGCGCTCGACCGCCAGTATCCCCGTGCCGTCCTCGGTGGTGTACGACACGGCGTCCGTGAGCCACGCGCCCGTCCCGTCGTAGTCGGTGACCCCGAAGTACGTGTCGTAGAGCACCTCTGGCGTCACGACGCCGGGGCTGTATTCCTGGTAGAGGTGCGGATACGCGTCGGAGAGGCGGTCGTCGACGAAGACGACCGCGCCGTAGCCGTTGGCCGTCACGAGCTTGGGGTAGCTGAAGTGGGGCGCGGCGCCGAGCAGCAGGAAGATCGCCAGCATGTCCAGCTCCTACCGATACGTCTGGGAGTTGATCCACCACTCGGCCCCGAGGCCGACGAAGTGCTGGACCGGCCGGCCCGAGCGGCTGTCGCGCTCGGAGTACCAGTCGCGGGCATCCTCGTTGAGCAGCGAGAGCGTGTATTGCAGCCGGACCTGGGGCCGCCCGAACGTGCCCCGGCGCGGCTGCACCGCGGGGAGCACCGAGAGCTTGGTGATCTCGGGGGTGCCCTGCTCGCCGGTGCGGGCGAGCACGGAGCCCCGCCAGGCCCACTGGTGCGAGCCTTCGAGCCCGATCGACAGCCACGTCGTGGGGTACACCGCGGGCCGCACCGCCAGGATCCACTCGTTGCCGTCGTCGAAGTCGACGTCCTCGCCGTCGCCGTCGGCCCAGCCGCGCCAATAGGCGCCCGCGGCCACGCCCCACGGGCCCCCTTCGTGGTTGCCGGCCAACGCCACGAGGTCCTCGCGTGCCGCGCTCACCGAGCGGTCGACCGCAAAGCCGTCGGTCGGGACGGTGAGCTCGCCGGTGGCGGCGATGCCCTGGGCGTGTTTGTAGAAGAGGTGGACGTAGCTGTCCGTCCCCCACCCGAACGCCGACACCTCGCCGCCCAGGAGCCAGCCCGTCTCGGCGGGGAGCACCTGTGGGATGTCGTCCTCCACCACGCGCTCGCCTGCGGGCAGGGTATGGAGCTCGCCGTAGAGCTTCGACCGTACGGCGAGGTCGCCCGCGTGGAACGTGTGCGAGCCCTTCAGCGAGGCGACGGTGCGCTGGCGGTCGAGGATTGTCACCCACTCCGCGCCGACGCCCCCAGGGAGGGCCTCCGCCTGCTGCTGATACTGCCACGCCCCGTCGGAGAGCCTGTTGAGGCCGACGTGCGCGCCCACCCACGTGTCGTTGGTGGCGTAGAAAGCGCCGCCGCCCACGGTGTTGAGCGAGTCGAGCGGCCAGAAGTCGAGGAGGTAGACGTCGTCGCCGCGATACATCCGCGAGCCGGCCCACACCCCCACGCCGGGGAGCCCCACGTCGTCGGCCTGCACGTAGAGGTTCCGGATGGCGAGCGTGACGTCGAACGTGCCGTCGTAGTGGAACAGCGGCCCGGCGAGCGCGGGGGTGACGAGGATGCGGAACGTGGGCCCGGCCTCGGTCGCCTCGGGCTTCACCTTCCAGCCGAGGTCGAGCTCGAGGTACGGGTCCTGCTCGAGCCGGCTGCCGTGCGCGACGAGGTTCGTGGGATCGCCCTGGCCGCCGTTGGCGTCGGTGCTGACCTGCACCCGCCCGTAGGAGCCGAGGATCACCTCGGAGTCCATCGCCGACGCAGGCGACACGAGGGAGACGAGCGCGAGCATCATTCCGGCACCAGGACGCGCGAGCCGAGCGCGGGGACCTCGATGGTCAGGGCGTCTCCCGATGTGTCGAATGTGTCACCCGTCAACACGTCGCGGTACCGCCCCTCGGGCAGCCCCGCGAACGCCAGGCCGTTGGTGACCGAGCGGGAGGATCCCCCGCGGTTGAGCAGCACGAGCACCCCGTCGCTCTCGGTCGTGCGCGCGTAGGCATAGAAGTCGGCCTCCCCGCCCCACCACTCGGTCCGGGTGCCGCGGGAGAAGGCGGGGTGGTCGCGCCGCGCCTGCCCGAGCGCCATCACGTGGGCGAGTACGCCGGCCTCGTTGGCGGAGAGCTGGTCCCCGAAGCGCATCGGCTGGCGGTTGTCGGGGTCGTTGAAGCCGGGGAGCCCGATCTCGTCGCCGTAGTAGACGAGCGGCAGCCCCTCGCTGGTGAGCAGGAACGACCACGCGAGCATGAGGCGCTGATACGGTTCGACCTCGGCCGGCGGATCGTCGATCCCGCGGAGGAAGCCGTCGCTCCCGCACGCCGAGTCGCCGTAGAGCGAGCCGATCTCGCCGGTCGCCTGGGGGATGAACCGCGCGACGTCGTGGTTGCCGAGGAACGTGCTCATGAGGTGCCCGGCGAAGGTGGCCTCGGAGTCCGCGAAGGTGTCCTGGAGCGAGCCCTCCCCGTCGGAGAGCCCGATCTCGCCGCGCGCGAACGCCGCGACGATGGCCCAGTAGACGGGGAAGTCGAACTGGCCGTCGAGCTCCTGCTCGTTGACGTAGGAGAGGATGAGGCCGCGGTCACCGGAGTAGGTCTCGCCGACGGTGTAGAAGTCCTCGGCGTGCTCGAGCTCGTTGCGCGCGCGCGTGGCGAAGTTGAAGAACACGCTGTGCGGCATGTGTTTCACGGCGTCGACGCGGTAGCCGTCGAACTCGTACTCCTTGGCCCACACCATCGCGTCGTCGACCATCTGCACCAGCGGCTCGGGCTCGTAATAGCGGATGTCGGGCAGGAAGCTGTCGAACCAGCAGGTCTCGGGGATGTCGTTCCAGTTGTTCGCGTCCCCACACAGCGCCTGGTCCGTGAACCACTCGGGGTGGTCCCGGTAGTAGGGGTGGTCCTCGTGGACGTGGTTCCCGACCCAGTCGGTGAGCACCCGCATCCCGCGCGCGTGGGCCTCGTCGACGAGGCGGCGGAGCAGCGCCGCATCCCCGAAGTGCTCCTCGGGGGCGAACGCGTCCGACGGCCAGTAGCCGTGGTAGCCCGAGTAGTCGGTGTTGCAGGTGTTGCCCCAGGCGCCCGAGGCGTTGTCCTGGGGTGCCGTGAGCCAGAGCACGGTGACCCCGAGATCGTCGAGGTAGTCGAGCTTGTCGATCACCCCCTGCCAGTCGCCACCGACGTAGTCGGTGGTGGCGACGGAGGTGCCCTCGGATGTATCGCGCGTTGTGTCACCGTTCGCGAAGCGGTCGACGAACACGTAGTACATCAGGCCGCCGGCCCAGTCCCGATCGTCGAGCCACACCGGCACGTAGAGCTGCTCCGCGGTCCGCCCGAAGGCGTCGGTCACGTCGAAGCGGAGCGTGTGTCGCCCGTCGGTCAATGTGTCACTGGTGTATCGGAACCGCTCGCCGTCCCACGCGTCGATCGACACGCCGTCGAGCGTGGCGGAGGCGGTGGCGATGTCTCCCGTCACCGCGACCTCGATGCCGATGGTGTCGGCCTCCCGATCGATGGCGATGCCCGTGACCTCGAGCGTCGGCAGCGAGCAGTCCGCCACCACCACGAGGCTGTTGCAGCCCCCGCCCCCGAGCGGGCACGTCGGATCCCAGGTATAGCCCTCGTCGCACTGGGTGTATTGCCCCTCGGGATCGCAGCTCCACGCCTCGGTGCCCGCGGTGTAGTCGGCCTCGACGAACTTGTAGGTGTGCGGGCCGGGCGTCAGATCCACGGACACGGTCCACGTGTCGCCGTCGGCGACCATCGGGGTCTCCGAGGGGCTCCAGTCGTTGAACGAGCCTGCGAGGAACACCTGGTCCGCGCCGCCGCGCGCCGTGTAGGTGAACGTCGTGGGGCAGCTCGCCGCCGCGCCTCCCACGAGCACGGGCACCTCCGTGGTCGCGACGTTTCCGCACGCGTCGGTCGCGGTCAGGGTGAGGCTAGACTCCCCCGCGAACCCGCTCTCGGGGAGCACCGCGAGTACGCTCCCCTCCAGGGTGGCGAGCACACCCTCGCCGGCCTCGACCGTGAAGTCCGGCACGCGGACGCCGTCGTCGACGACGAAGTCGGTGAGGTCGACGGTGACGCGTTGGTCCTCGCCCACGACGATGGGTTCGGGGTCGGTCCACACCGGCGCGTCGCGGCCGCAGCAGGCGGGGAGGAGCAGGAGGAGGGGGAGAGTTGCCCGCATGCCCGCGACGGTATCTCATCCGTCGGGAGACGTCGCGGGGGTCGGGGAGGCGGGCGGGATAGAAACGCCCACGTGCGACCCGACGACTTCGACGACAACCGATCCTTCTGGGCCGCGACCGCCCCGCCGGACACGCCGTGCGCCCCGCTCCGCGGCGAGGTCGTGGCCGACGTGGCGATCGTCGGCGGCGGGTTCACGGGCCTGTCGACCGCGCGCGAGCTGCTCCTCCGGCGGCCCGACCTCGGCGTGGTGGTGCTCGAGGCGAAGACGATCGGCAACGGCGCGAGCGGCCGCAACGGTGGCCAGCTCCTCAACTGGATCAACGGGGTGGGGAGCGACGATCCGGTCCTGACGCGGCGGGTGTGGGACGCCACGCTCCACGGCATCGATCGCGTGTTGGAGCGTGCCCGCGCGGGGAACGTGCGGTGGTCCCGCAGTGGCGCCCTCGACCTCTACACTGACACCCGGCGCGCCGAGCACGCCCACGCGCGCGTCGAGCGCCTCAACGCCATGGGCATCCCGGTGCAATTCGTGAGCGGGGCGGCGCTCGCGTCCTTGTGTCGCGCGGAGGGCGTGGCGGGCGCGGTCTGGGATCCCACGGCGGGAGTGCTCGCGGGGCTGGACCTGCTGCGGGCGACCAAGCCGGCGCTCCTGGCGGGAGGCGCGCGGTTCTTCGAGGGCACCCCGGTGCTCCGCGTGCGCGAGGGCGAGACGATCACGCTGGACACCCCCGAAGGGACCGTCCGCGCCAAGGCGCTCGTGCTCGCGACGAACGGCTACACGCACCTGCTCGGCTACTTCCGCGGCGGGGTGTTCCCGCTGCTCTCGCACGTCGTGTCGGTGCCGATGGCGGCGCAGGCGTGGGGCGGCGCGGGCGCGTTCGCCGACGACATGGACCGCGTCGGCTACGGCGCGCACCTGTCCGATCACGTGGTGTTCGGCGGCGGGAGCAACACATCCTACGCCTACCGATACGGCGGGCGCACGGGGGGGGATCTCGGGGCTCCGGCGGACGCCGCCGTGCGGAGCAAGCTCGCACATTATTTTCCCGACGCGGCGGCCCCCTCGCATCGGTGGACCGGCGTGCTCGGTGTCACGTTGAGCCGTCGGCCCTCGATCGGGCGGCGAAACAACGTGTATTGGGGCCTCGGCTACTCGGGGCACGGGGTCACCCTGGCCAACCTCGCCGGGGAGATCCTGGCGGATCTCTACGTCGGGGAGGGTGCGAGGTGGGCGGACCTCCCCATCGTCGATGCCGCGCTCGGTTGGATCCCGCCCGATCCCTTCCGGTGGGTCGGCTACCACGCGTACACGGCCATGACCGGGCGGAGCCCGCGGCGGGACTAGGCGGACAACGTGAAGTAGAACGTCGCGCCCTTCTCGATGGCGGCCTCCGCCCAGATGCGCCCGCCGTGCCGTTGGACGACCCGTTGCACCGTGGCGAGGCCGATCCCCGTGCCTTCGAACTCGTCGGGCGAGTGGAGGCGCTGGAACGCCCCGAACAGCTTGTCGACGTAGGCCATGTCGAAGCCGGCGCCGTCGTCCCGGATGAAGTAGACCGGGTGGCCGTCCTGCGGGAGACGTCCGAACTCGATGCGGGCCCGGGGGTGCGTCGACGTGAACTTCCAGGCGTTCGCGAAGAGGTTGTCCAACACCACGCGGAGCAGGTGGGGGTCACCCTTGGCGGTCACCCCCTCCTGGATGACGAATTCCACGTCGCGATCGGGCGCGGTCTCGCGCAGGAGGCCGGTGACCTTCCGCGCGAGGGCCGACAGATCCACGGGCCGCATGCGCAGCTCCCCGCGGCTCACTCGGGAGAGGTTCAACAGGTCGTCGATGAGCTGCGCCATCCGCTTGCTCGAGGCCCGGATGCGGGCCAGGTGCTGCCGACCGCGCGTGTCGAGGTTGCGCGCGTAGTCCTCCAGCAGGATCTGGCTGAAGCCGTCGATGCTGCGCAGCGGCGCCCGCAAATCGTGGGAGACGCTGTAACAGAACGCCTCGAGCTCCTGGTTGAGGGCGTCCAGCTTACGGGTGCGCGCCGCCACCAGCTCCTCGAGGTGGGAGCGATAGAGTTGGAGCTCCTCCTCGACGTGCTTCCGGTCGCTGATGTCGCTGGTGACGCCGTCGATGCGCAGCCGCCCGACCGACCGCGTCGAGCGCGCGCTCTCGCGCACCCAGCGGACCCCGCCGTCCGGCAGCATCACGCGGTACTCCCCCTCCTCCTTCGTCGACGCCCCGGAGCGGAGCCTGTCGTACGACGCCGCCAGGCGCGACCGGTCCTCGGGATGGACCGTCTCGAGCCAGTGGCCGGGGCCGGGTACGTAGTACTCCGGCGGACGGCCCGTGATCCGCTCGACGACCGGCGAGAAGTACCGGTGCGTCCATCGACCTTCGGGGTCGACCTCGCCGCTCCACAAGGCGTCCGACACCGACGCCATCACGGACTGCAGCTCCTCCTTGCTCCGCTGGAGGGCCGCCTCCGCGCGCTTCCGCGCGGTGATGTCGACCAGCACGGCGAGGCTGCGCACGATGCGCTCGTTCGCGTCCCGCTCGGCGATCGCGGAGAGGAGCACGTCCATCGACTCCCCGTTCTTCTTGACGAACTGGTAGGGCACGTCCTTGCACGAGCGCCCGCGACTGCACGCGACCTGGTCGATGCGGCGGAGCGACGAGGGCGTCAGGAAGTCGACCACCTTCCGGCCGATCACCTCGGACCGGGTGTAGCCGAGCGTCGACAGCCAGACGTCGCTGACGCTCAGAAGGCGGCCCCGCCGGTCGGTCGAATGCAACATCGCGGGGGTCCGGGTGTAGAGCGCGCGGTAGGTCCGCTCGCTCTCCCGCAGCGCCCGTTCGTCCTGCTTGCGCTGCGTGTCGTCCATGACGATGGCCCGGCGCAGGAGCACCGCCCCGCTCGCCTCCCGCACCACGCTCACGCCGAGGAGCACGGGGAGGAGGGTGCCATCCTTGCGGACCATCTCCAACTCGATGGCCCGCCGGGGTTCGAGGTCCTCCGAGCGGGGGAGCTGGGCCTGGAAGTCGACCCAGCTCTGCGGCGTGAGCACGTCCTCGAGCCGCTTCTTCCCCACCACCTCCTCCCGGGAGTACCCGAGCCACGACAGCTCGGTGCGGTTCATCCGGACGAACCGCCCGTCGAGGTCGACGGAGTGGTAGCCGCAGGGCGCGCTCTCGTAGAGATCCTGGATCTCGGCGGCGTCGCGGCGGAGCTTCTCCTCCGCTCGACGGCGCTCGATCGCGATGCCCGCGAGGTGGGTCGCGACCTCGATGACCCGCTTGTCGTCGGGTCGCGGGACGTGCCGCTCGCGGTAGTACATGGCGAACGTGCCCAGCACCTCCCCGGTGTAGGCGAGGATGGGCGTCGACCAGCAGGCGCGCATCCCGCTGCTCGCGGCCAGCTCGCGGTAGTCGGCCCAGAGCGGATCCACCTGCATGTCGCTCACGATGACCGGCTCCCTCCGATAGGCGGCGGTTCCGCAGGAGCCGACGGCGGGCCCGACGGTCGCCCCCTCGATCGCCCGGTTGTAGGCGTCGGGCAGGCCCGGTGCCGCGCCGTGATGGAGGTGGACCCCGTCCTCGTCGACGAGCAGGATCGAGCCGACCATGCCCTCGGACTGGGACTCGATGAGGCGCACGAGGTGGTCGAGCGTCTCCTCCAGCGGAGCGCCCGTTGCGATCATCTCCAACACCCGGGTCTGCCCCGCGCGCAGCGCCTCGGCCCGCTTGCGCTCGGTGATGTCGGTGAAGCTCGCCCGCACGAGCGGGTCGCCGGGGCCGGGCAAGCCGACGAGGCGGACCTCGCACGGGAAGTCCCGCCCGTCGGCCCTCCGGCAGGTCCACTCGAAGATGGACACGCCGCCGTCCACCGCGACCTGGACCTGTTCCCGGGCGAGCTCGGCGGACGAGCGCCCCCCCGGTTGCATCGGCGGACTCACGTCGAGCGGCCCCAACGCCACGAGCCGTTCACGGGGGTGTCCGAAGAGCGGGACCGCCTTGTCGTTCGCGCTCACGAACCGGCTCCGCTCCACGTCGAGGACGAGGACGGCCGCCGGGTCACGCTCGACGAGCGTCCAGTACCGGGCCTCGATCTCGCGCAAGTCCGACTGAGCGCGGCTTCGCTCGATGCAGGACCCGAGCTGCGCGGTGGCGGAGGCGAGCAGATCCATCCGACGCTCGTCGAGCTCGTGGATGTCGCGCACCAGGAACTCGACCACCGCCACGACCTCGCTCCCCGCGAACACCGGAAAGCCGACGGCCGCGTGGAGCCCGGCCTCCCGCGCGACCGCCGCGCGGAGGAAGGGTCCGTCCGTCGTCACGTCGCGGACCCATTCGGGCGCCCGCGACGCCCACACCCGGCCGGGGAGGCCGACGCGTGGCTGGAACCGGGTCTGCCGGCTGAACGCCCGGAAGGGCCCCACGTCCTCCATCGACGGCGCCCAGGCAGGCCCGCACACGAGGGATTCCCCATCTCCGGTCGGCACCCACGCCTGGCCGAGTGCCCACCCGGTGGTCTCACACAGCTTGCGGAGCGTGACCTGGAGCATGGACGGCAGGTCGTCGACATCCCGGAGCGCAGTCGCGAGCGTCTGGAGGAGGCGGAACCCCTCCTCCGCCCGCGTCCGATCGGTGACGTCGCGGAAGCTCCAGACCCGACCGACCACCTGGTCCCGCAGGCGCTGCGGCCTCGAGTACCGCTCGTAGACCCGGCCGTCCTTCAGCACGAGCACGTCGAAGCTCTCGGCGAGGGGCTGCTCGTCGAGCTGTTCGACCCGACGGACGAACGCCGGCGGATTTTGCAGCTGATCGAGCATGCAGGCGAGCACCCGGGAGGTCGCCGATTCCGCGCGCAGCCCGGGGGGCAGGCGCCACATCTGCGCGAACCGCTCGTTGTATCGCACGATGCCCCCGGCCCGGTCGACCACGAGGATGCCGTCCGCCGTGGCCTCCAGGGTGGCCTCGAACAGGGACAGGGTGCGGATGTCCTCGCCCTCGACCGGCATCCGGTCGATGACGTCGCCATGGGTCATGCGCGGGCCTCGTCGATGGATCGCGTCGACGCTCCCCGCCGACGGCACACTGAACGGCCTTTGGTAATCACGATGCGCCGGGATCGGAGTACCGCTCGATCAGGATGGGGACGCGCCCATGAGCCCCCATCCGTCACGCTCCTGGCGCTCGCCGACCACGAGGCCGGTCGCGACGCACGCAGCCTCGACACGCGCGCGTGCGTCCACCCCGAAGCCGGACACCACGAGCGCGCCACCGGGCGCGACCCTTGCGGCCATGGCGGGGAGGAGGCCGATGAGGGGCGCGAAGTAGAGGTTGGCGATCACGAGATCGAAGCGCCCGTCGGGGTCCACCGGATCGGGGAGCGCCTCGACCACCTCGACCGTGGGGACGGCGTTGGCGGCGACGTGGCGGCGCGCGGCCCAGAGCGCGAGCGGATCGATGTCCTGGGCCACCACCCGGGCCGCGCCGAGCCGGGCCGCGACCAGCGCGAGGATGCCGGTGCCCGTGCCGACGTCGAGCACGGAGCGGGGCACGGCGACGGGCAAGCCGGCTGGGGTGGCGGGGGCGAACCGGCGCTCCAGGGCCTCGACGCAGAGGGCTGTGGTCGGGTGCAGGCCGTCACCGAAGGCGAGGTGGCCGTCGAGCACGAGCGCCTCGAGGCCGGGCGGGGCAACGCCGCCGGGGGCGACCACCACGAAGCGGGCGCCGATCCGCGCGGCGGGTGGCTCGGCCTCCCAGGTGACGGGGACATCGCGCCACGCGCACCGCGCGTCGGGACCGAGGCGACGGCGGAGCGCCCGGATGGCGCGGGCCGCGGATGGGGAGGGCGGCAGCCAAGCGACGACGAGGACCCGCCCGACGGGCGCGCCGGTGTCGGTGTCGCGCACTTCGAGGCCCTGGACGCCGAGGCGATACACGGCGGCCACGACCGCCTCCTCGCGCGCGGCGGGGGCATCGACGGTGAGCTCGCGGAGCCGCGGCGCCTCGGTCGGATCAACGCCCACCCCCACCTCCTCGCCACGAACGTAGCGGATCAGCGTCGGCGCCGCGGGACGGGGAAATCGCGGTCGAGATCGTCGGAGCGGTGGAACCCGACGGCCTCGCGGTGGACCACGAGCTCCCAGCGCGCCCGCAGCGCGGTGGCATGCGCGGCCTCGTACCGCGCCCGCCGGTCGAGCAGGGACGTGGTCGCGTCGGGGTCGTCGAGCGCGGCCTCGGCCTTCTCGAGGGCCCGATAGGCGCCCTCCACCTTGGCGACCGCCCGCCCGTAGCTGGACGCCTTCTCCTTCATCAGCTCGACCTGGATCGACGCGTGCGCGCCCGCCGTGCCGCCGCGCAGGCGCTGGACCCGCTCCAGGATCGGCGTGGCGTCGGCGCCCCCGTGGGGGGTGCCGCCCGACGCGTGTCCGACCGGGGTGTCACTCGATTGGCTGAGAGGCCGGTCGGCGTTCGCTGGCTTGGACATGCTGCCCTCGCGAAGCGGAGTCCTTTAACCCGCGGTCGACTACTCCCGGCGCGACGCCTCGATCACCCGGTTCCGCCCGCCGGCCTTCGCGCCGTAGAGGGCGGCGTCCGCCGCGGCGAGCAGCCCCGCGGTGTCCGTCGCGCCGACGCGGGACATCGTCGCGACGCCGATCGACACCCGCGGCGCACCGGGCCGCGCTTCCAGCGTGGTCCGGACGCGCTCGGCGAGCGCCACGGCCTCCACCGCGTCGGCGCCGGTCGCGAGCACTGCGAACTCGTCCCCGCTGAGGCGCGCCGGGAGGTCCGAGCGGCGACACTCCGAGCGGAGCGCCGCGCCCACCGCCCTGAGCGCGGCATCGCCGGCGGCGTGCCCCTCGACGTCGTTGATGCGCTTGAGGTCGTCGACGTCGATGAGGAGCAGGGAGAGGGGCTCGGCCTGGCGGCGGGCGCGCGCGACCGCGTATTCGAGCAGCAGCTCGAGGTGCCGGCGGTTGGGGAGGGCGGTGAGCGGATCCGCGAGGGCCGAGCGCCGCGCGCCGTCCTGGAGCTCGCCGACGACCGCCCCGAACACCGTGAACACCAGGACCGTGGAGAGGGTGAGGTACAGGTAGAGCAGCGGGTCGCCCGCGAATTCGTCGGGAAACAGCCGCCACACCGGGGTGCGGTGCGCCAGGCTCCGCAGGATCAGGAGCCCGATCGGCGCCCCGAACCCGAGCACGAAGCCGACCGCCGCGTAGGTCCATCGACGCCTCGGCCCGATGCCGCGCCGCCCGACCCCGGGGCGCGCGGCCGCCGGCGCCCCGCCGCCGCGACGGGGTCGCGC